>JBECKZ010000112.1:0-7921 GCA_040235555.1 Thiohalomonadales bacterium
TGCGGATCAGACTCATAATTGAAGGTATTCAACGCATCGGGTGTTGCAGGGATATCCCCAGGCTTGTCAGAGTCCATGCTAACAAGCGGCTTGCCTTGCAAGGTCCTGCCCACCATCGCTTCCGCCCAGCGTTGGCGTGTAGCTGGATCACCGTCCGCCTTGTGATCTAGAAACTTCCAGAAGCCTGTCACATCCTGGCGCAATTGACGCATGACGAGGTAGCTGCCATTTCGTCCGAGGTCCACCTTATCGGACGCATCCTCCGCTTTCGGCAGTATTCCATTGCTGTCACGCGCTGGATCCAATAATGGCCGATCTGTGTAGAGACCATATTCGTTCGGATATCCCAGCAAGAACTCACCGACACAGGTGAGATTGGAATAGGCGAGCTGTTCCTGATCACGCACCGGGCGTTGGCGCGCCCAATCGATCTCTGGTTGTGAAATGCCGTCGGCAAAACCAAAGGGTTCGAGACCGTGAAGGTCAATCACCGATAGGCAGGCCATCAGTTCGAAACCCGAGGCACACTGCGTTTCGATTGCTTGTCGCCATGCAGCAAGCTGACCAGGCATCGCATAAAGTGCTACCAACACATGCGGCGTCTGGTTGACACTGCTACCCCATTGCCAGTGTTGTGGTGCACTAGACCCCACATCACCGAGCCGGCGCGAACGATCCGCGTCGCTGCTCATACCTTGAACAAACTCTTCGGAAAAGCCATGGATGATGTCGGTGGAGACTCCCAGCGCGTGCAGGCCCTCGCTGGTGAAGGCCACTTGAAGTACCGTCTGGGGCGGCGGTAGTGCGGTAACGGCGTTGGTCACCGGTGCCTGAGTCAACCAGGTGCACGCAGCATCCACATCTTTTACATGTAACAATAGAAAACAGGCTTCGGTGTGATGCTTGTAACCGAAACGCACGATGCCCTGAATATCCTCGAATTCCACAGCGGCGGTCTTAGTCGTAGCTTGGGTATTCATAGCAGCTTCAGCCATGCAAGAGCTTGCTCATCACTCATCGATGGTCGTTGGAAACCTTCGCGTATGCGTTGATTACGACGGATATCGATCAATGTCAGTCCGGGGTAGGCCTTGTACCAGACCTGGGTGGGCAGTTGATGTCGCCGTTGGTAGTATTTAAAGCTTTGTTCGCGGCGTGCACCACGCTTGATCAGCCAGTCCGTCTTAGGCCAGCCAAGGCCATTGCTGAACACCAGGTTCAAGCCCCAGGCGACCTTGTTGATAAAATCATCCATATAGGCTTCATGACCACCGTCGTAATTGCTACAGAACACCACTCGTGATTTGCGATTAAGGAAAACCCAGCGTGCAAAGTGAATGGTCTGCACACGAGCCAGGTGACCGCGATTGAAGACATGACGGCAGCTATAATCGATGAGCACCAGCAATATGCTTAAAAGCCAGCGGCGAAACAGCCCCGGTTTCACCGCGCCGAGCGCAGTGAATTGGTTCGTCACATCACGGTCTTCGAGCAAGCGCATCTCTTTTAGTGCTTCTGGTGTTGGTCTTTGGGCAAGTTCCGGATCGCTGATCTCACGTTTGCGCAATTGGATGATAAAAATAGGCAGGTAGACAATCAGGAGCGGTAGAAGAAGAATCCCTATCAGCGGTAAACCAACAGCATGCAGAAAATTGTTAATCCGCCAGCCAGGTGGTGCGGGCTCAGGTGGATTTAAAGCAAGGCGTCCTTCGCGCAACTCGGTTTCGACCATTGCGATAAGGTCGCGACGGATCCGTTGTGCATCACTGCTTGTGGCCGGTACATCCCGAGGGACTTGTGCAGATAACAGGCGCTGCAAGGCACTTTCCTGATGTATCTGACGTACAGTGCGTCCAATCCAGTTGACATAGTTCGCCTGGACGGGAAGATTGTGACCAAGCAGCCACTGCAATAAATCGCTGGTGTCATCGAAACCTTCGCAGTGGGAAAACACCTTGCGCAGCCCCTCACCTGCCCGGCGCGATAAGTCGACTAGACAATCCCGTTGCGTGCCATCGCAGTCACCCAGAAAGGCAAGGTAATAGGGGAGGCGTGGCCGGGGTAGCCCACAGATCTCCAGGTCAGCCATTGTTGCATCGTTGAGCACGACCAAACGTACAAAATGCAGACGATCAAATTGCCCAAAAGGCAGCACCGCATTGTTTGGATCAGCCACTCCAGGCGATGAATTCATGGAGTCGAGCAACTGCCGCAGACTCGCTTCGCGATCATGCACAATCGGTGCAACCACCATAAACTGAGATTGCGGCAGCATATCTTCAGAACTGCAGGCAGAAATCGATCAACCGGTCTTTACCCCAGTACACTTTGCCGAGATAGAAATTGGGACTAATCAGTCGAATCTCATCACGAACCCGGTTTGCGATCAGAGATGTCTCTGAATAATCGAGTACGATGCATTCCTTTCCATCCAGCCAACTTTCACCTTTATAGACACGAGCGATGATGGCTTCTATGCCGAAGGCGAGGATGCGGTTTTTCAATGTGCCTTTTTTGGCATCGAAGACTTTACCCTGCCATGCAAAATGATTAACAACCTGGGATAGTGCTATGGAGTATGTGGTACCCGGAGCGATGATTGCCGTTCCTTCAGCTTCCCCGTCTGGGATATCACCGGCCGGGCTTTGCGTGAACAGTTCATCCAGCTCTTCTTGTGACATTTTCATTAATTTCGCTGCATCATAGGTCATCATAATCTCCTTTTGCGGATATCCGCACTTATTAAGTTGTCATCCTTGCGTCTTATGTCTTTCGTGACTTAATCTTTTTATTCTCTTAATGTGCACTTTATCCCATGCGCTGAGCGTCAGCCAGAATGACATCTGCAGCTTTCTCCCCGATCATGTACACCGCGCTGACGATAAAGAAACCTGGAATGCGGGGAAAAACTGAAGCATCAACGACGCGTAAACCGCGTGTGCCATGAACAGTGAAGTCGCTTTTGAGTACGCCACCCTCGCTGAGTGGACCAATGGGACAGGAACACGAGGCATGGTGACCCCAGGCGGTATTGCGCACATACTCAGCCAGTTCCTCGTCTTGTTGTACATTAGGACCAGGCGCGACTTCCTCGCTGATTAGCCCTGAGCTGATCAGCGGTTGTGTCATGCGACGGACAAAACGGATAGCTTTAACGACTGCGTGAAGGTCATCCCCATTAACATCATCGCCCTCCTCAAAATAATGGAAGTTCACGTTGGGTGGGTCACGTGGGTCAGTGGAACGCAGAGTCACTTTGCCGGCACGATTATTTGTGTGGGCTTTTAAAACAGCCCAGGTAAGAAAATCCTTGTAATCGGCGATGAGTTGCGAGAAACCGTCGAAGTAACCCTCGAAACGTGCGAGTAATGCCATGCAGAAGATATCAGGCTCCGGCACTTTTGATTCAGAGCGACGAACAAACGCGACTGCCGCGCCATTGGAGATATACATGCCGCTGCGTGAGTTGTTCCACTCCTGCCACAGTGGGTCACCTTTTTCAAAACGCGCGCCTTCCAGCACCTTCCAGGGCCGCTGCATGCGATGCGTGACCGCTACCTCGTAGCGATCCTGGAGATTACTGCCGACACCCGGTAAATCAACAACGACAGGGATGTTAAGTGCCTTAAGTTCCGCCGCGGGACCGATACCGGATAGCATCAATAATTGGGGGGTATTGAAAGCACCACCGCAAAGAACCACTTCGCGGCGCGCATGAACTTCCCGACGTTCACCTTCTTTTTGGTTAGGTGTGGCATGCACTCGATACAGGCTTGCACCTTTAAAATACTCCACACCGCAGGCTTTGCCATCATCATCAAAGATGACACGGCTGGCGAGCGCATCAAGTTCGATGTGTAAGCGGTCAGGATATATTGCTTTGACCTCCAACAACCGCTCGCGAGCACCTACACGCTTGTGGCAGTTTGTCGCCAATGGGGTATAGCACAGCCCTTCGAAGCTGCGCCCGGCCCAAGTGCGTGTATTAGGATCTCCACCACTTCGCAGCCATCGAAGTACACTGGCCACTATCCGGGAAAGGGTTCGGGTAAAAGCGCGTGCCATTCCGACGACGGCATCGACTAACTCATCATCGCCCAGTGCCTGATAAGGCATTGCCTGTTCTGTTCTCAGCCAACCGTTCCAACCATGTCCGGTAAAATCTATCCCCAGACGGTGAAGGATGCGCCAGATCGGCCGGTAATGGCACGCCTCCAACCGCTTTGCATAACGTCTCATATGAGCGGCACGCCACGACTGATCGCCTGTTGCCTGAGCGATGTGATCCCAGTCAGAGTCATGTGGCAGCATGAAAATCATGGCATTGTGTGCCGTACAGCCCCCAAGTGTTCCGGCACGTGGATACAGAACGCCATGCTTTGGGTCGTATTTTGGGTCTGCTGACTGGCGTTGTTCGTCAGCGTAATGGCGAACGCGGAAGTTCCAGGCCATCGCCGGATTCTCGCCAGCAAAGGCGTGAAATCCAGGCACCGTGTAGTCATCAGGCATCCGTTTTCCCGAACTTTCCAATGGATCTCCACCTGCTTCCAACACGAAAACGCGCATACCTGACGATACAAGACGTGCCGCCAGTGTGCCGCCGCCCGCACCAGAACCAACAATGACGTAGTCCCATTCTTCCTGTTTGGCACCGGGCATAGACAACGACTCGATTCCGTTTAAAACGTCTTAAGGAAAGCAATCAATGCGCGTCGGTCATCGTCTGTTAATTCAGGCTCGTGTCCAAACGCACGTTCATCGTCACTCAAGCCGTCCTGCTTGTTAAATTCGGTGGTGCCGAAATAATGGCCGCGATTAACAACTAAATCCGGGCATTTGCTCAGGGCCATCATTGGTCCTTTGAGGTCGGCGAATTTTGCGCGAAGTGCCTCATCACTTGCATCCGGTGGTGCGTCTTCGAGGTCCTCTTTAAGTTTGGCCAGGAAGGTGATCAGTTTTTTCAGGTGCTTGGCCTTGACTACAGGGTCATCACTCTCGGCGCGCATCTGGAGATTAGACAACAGGCCAACCGGTATGCCCTTGGGGATGGGCCCCAATACGATATCGCCTCCGGAAGCAACCAACCAGGGAAGCCAGCGATGCAAGGTGCCCTGTAGAGGTTGCAAAATTTTAGGGACAAAGCCGACCGGGATTGTGACGTTACTGCGGGCGGTGGTTCGGTCGATGGTACCTGGAACCTTGTCGCCGAGTACCGAATCACGCTGGCGTTTTTCCGGCCACAGCATTTTCTCGATAGAATCGTCAAAGACCTTCATTCGTGCATCAACAGAAGGATCTGAGCTAAAGCGGCCCACTGTGTTATTCAGAAGAAATGGTGCCGTAGACCACAGGCTGATAAGCGATGGCACCCGTGTGTAACCGCGTCCACCAGCTGGCATCTTGTATGGCATCGGTTTACCCGTAAAAGGATCGCTGATTGTCACAGTCCCGACGGAGGGAAGACTTTTATATGACTGTGAGGAAAAATTATCCCAGATATTGCCAGCTAAGGCATTAGTCGCCAGCGGACTGCAAATGTTGGTCCGAAGCAATGTTACCGGTATACGCACATCGGTCGACAAATAATTTCCGTCCAGGAAATCCGGTGCCAACACAATCTTACGCATCTGCGTCTTGTATTCATCGGTCTGTGTCCAGGTCCAGAAACGTTTGAAACATGTCAGGTAATCCTTGGCGACGCAATTACCCAAGTCAATGTCAGGCGGTGGCGTTGGATACTTGCTGGAATGACAACGGGCACAGGTATCGGCGAATACCATCTTTCCATGCTCAAGCGTTTTTGCATCGGCAGTCAGATACTTGTCGCCACCCAGCGCGTCTTTGAGTAGGTCTGGCTTGGCCGCCTTGAGGAAAAACAGTGCGGTATCCGGTGTACCGGCTTCTGTCGCTTGCCAGTAGACAGAGTTCTTCTGGGCGACAGCTATCTCGATCGGCGTGATTTCCTTACCGCCTACCACGGGGTTGAAATGCAGCAACCATTCCTCGCTGAACAGGCCGATGTTAAGATAGACACGGTTAAGTGCGCCGAGGAGTCCCACCGAATCCGAACCGTCTTTCAGTACGTGAGGCGTCCACACCGTTGCATCCTTTTTGGAGTAGAAATCCAGAAGCGGACCACTCTTAACGAAGTCGTTGAACTGCTTGTTGTTGAGTTCACCACCTGCGAGTTTCTCCTTACCCAACGCCTTGGCCATGCCCATACGTGAGACAAAGTCATAGACGGCATTCATGGTACGTGGATTATTAATGTAATCGGTGGAAATCAGTGAGGTGTCCATCGCACCAGGCCGGAAGGTGTGGGCCAACTGGTACATGAAGTTCTCACGCCCTTCGGGCTTGTTCGAGTTAAAGATGAAAAGCCTGTCCACCCACATATACTGTGCGCCCACCGAAGAACTTAGGTTGGCATACATCGGATGTTCTGGATCCTTGGGAGGATTCACCGGGCTGGGTCCGACATGGCAGAAACCGCAGGACATGCCTACGCGATAAGGACGGACAAGGTCCTTGCGATTGTAATACTTCGGATCGGTGTAGTACTTTACTGGATCCCATTCTTTCGCGGCTTTGGCGTCGAAGTCCGGATTGGGAAACAGACGCAGACCGACAATGCCCGTCGCGTAGCCGTAATACGATCCAATCGGTAGTGTCTTCCCATTCCCAAGCGATTTCCCACGTGCACCGATCTTGACACCAGGATATTTAGATTCATTCTCAAACGGATCGGGCGGGCAATCTTTTTTACGCACATCCAGCCACAAGCCAAAACGATTCTTGTCTGGAGCCGTCGGCTTTTCAAAACACGGTTCGTTAACCAGGCCAAGGTATTTCCAACGGTTATCGCGGGAATAACCTTGATCTGGATACGAGCTAATGATCTTGAGTAGATCGAAGGCACCAAACGTGTACTCTGTCATCTTGTTCCACAAGCGATCATTGCCACCGGTCCATACAATCCACATATTGCGGCCCTTTACCTCATCCTCTGTCAGTTTAACCCCGCCATCCATGTCGTGGAAATAATTTTCAGAGGCTTGAGGGAAGGATTTGGCATCACGACCGGCCAGCTTTGCTTCATCTTGCACCTCACCCGGGAGCGGTTGTTTGGAGCATCCCGGCAAAAATGCAGCGATAAGCAGGAACCAAGGTAACGCTTTCCAGTGAACTCGAATCATCGAAATTCTCCTCTTCCTGAGAGATTCAGGCGATCATAATTAGTCTGGTGATTATTTTGGTGAACAGCGGAAAACAATAAAGTCGACTCGTTGACTTTAATTTGTCCATTACAAAACAGCCGGGGAGGGCCATTGCAGATATCTGTGGCGAGAATCGCGTACCGCTTAGGTAGCGTCCGCACTACCCGGACGGAATTTACAAATAGTAAAGAAATGAATGCGACATGCGCGCTAATTTTGTCAGCTGCTTCGGAATCGTCACCAAGATCATTCACAATTAAGTTCACTGGGTTTCGCGTTTCAGTCTTATGCACAGGCATAAGTAGCGAATTTAGCGGTGTAAAATGCTAAAAAGAAAGTTATCGTGAAGAATTGTAACGCTTTCTGCGACCAGGACTCGCGTTTGCATGTCGTATGCCAGGCATGTACAGGTGTGTGCTTTCCGATCATATACCCCTCCCTGAGTTATATCTTTTTTGCAGTCTAAATTCACTACTGCACGTGTTTATATTTAGCGCAAATACTTTGAAACTGCAATGCCATAGTATTGGTAATATTCACTAAGTTACAGTTATATACTTTATATATACTGATAACACTTCGCACAATTATGGCCTTGTATTCAGTAATACGAATATGGGAATTTTTGTTGCGACGAAGAGCGTGTAAGCGTAGTGGGAACTCTGGATTTTTGTGCCGGGGTGGTGCAGCTTTCAGCGCAGTAT
>JBECKZ010000110.1:0-3178 GCA_040235555.1 Thiohalomonadales bacterium
GGTGATTGGTTCGGCTTCCAGTAGCATATTGGGACACGTAGCGCTTGTGGAAGAGCCATTTCCGGAATGGTTGATTTCCCCGTTCTTTGCGTTGGGTACAGGTGTGATTCAAACTTCGCCCAAGGCGACGTTGGCATTGCCTGAGGATCGTACTGATCAATTTACGTATTACAGTCTTGGTGCACGGATGCATCTGACCAAACGCTTTTTATTGCGCCTGGATTACAGCCGATATGCCATATTCACCAGCCGGACTCATAACGAGGATATAAACGAATGGAAAGCAGGTTTCGGATTCTTTTTCTAATCGCTTTGCTCAGCGTCAATACTGTTGCCGTTGCCGCGGATGACAAGCCTGCTCAGGATGATAAGTCTCTTAACCAGATCATCCAGCAGGAGCCGATTATTCAGCCGGAAGTCAAACGCCGCGTGATCAAAGAGTCGGATATTGGAACCGACAATTTTGAGCTCAGTGCCTTCGTGGGCATGTTAAGCATTGAAGATTTCGGAGCAGGTGTAGTCTATGGCGCGCGTCTGGATTATCACGTGACCGAGGATTTCTTTTTCGAGGGAACTATCGGGACATCCAAAGCCGGTACCACCAGTTACGAGCGGCTCAGCGGTGGTGTGAACCTGCTGACAGATTCCGAACGCACATATACCTATTATGATGTCTCTATCGGTTATAACGTCTTACCAGGCGAAGCATTTCTTGGCCGCAATTATGCCTATAACACAGCACTGTACCTGGTTGCAGGTGCTGGGAGTACAAAATTTGCCGGCGATAATCGTTTCACAATCACGGTGGGTGGTGGATATCGCATTAATATTGCCGACTGGATGGGTGTGCATCTGGATTTTCGTGATCACATCTTTAGTATCGATGTGACGGGGGAGAAAAAAAATGCACATAATTTTGAAACAACCCTGGGTATAACCTTTGTGTTTTGATGTAAGGAGAGAGTCATGTTAAAGCTGTTACGTACGATAGTTATTGCAGTAAGTTTGATGGGGCTGTGTGCCGTGCCGGCCAGTGCCAAGACAGTTAGTGGCAAGGCACCCGACTTCACTCTCAAGAGCAGGAGTGGGCATAATCTGCGAATAAGTGATTATCGTGGTCAGGTCATGTTAATCAATTTCTGGGCGTCCTGGTGCGGACCTTGTCGCCAGGAAATGCCTTTGCTGGAAAATCTGTACAAGCGCTACAAAAAACTAGGTTTTACGATTATGGGCGTGAATGTGGATACCGATTCCACCAAGGCCAATAACTATTTAAAAGATATGTCGGTTACCTTTCCGATTGTTTACGATACGACCAACGCTGTGAGCAAGCGTTACAACGTGAATGCCATGCCGACCACCGTAATAGTGGATCGCAATGGCAATATGCGTTTTCTGCATCAGGGATACAAACCTGGCTATGAAAATGACTACAAGAAAGAGGTTGTACAACTGATAAAGGAATGATGCCATGCGTCTTTTATTCCTGTTAATGATCTCCTTGGGAATACCGCAAGGATGCAGCTCCTGGCAACCCTGGGTCAAACCCTATGAGCGGTCAAACCTGGCAGATCCAATTATGAATCCGGATCGTGACCCAGTGTCGGTGGATTATGTTGCCCACATGCACAAAACGCGACAAGCATCGCGAGGGGCGACTGGTGGGTCAGGCGGTGGTTGTGGCTGTAATTAAATCAATGTGTAATAAGCTGCTATCTGGAATCATCCTCTGTTCGATTATTTTGCTGGGGCTTGCCCAGGCTGCACAGGCAACCGTATTACCGGAAGAGCGGGCTGACGTGATGTATCACTCCTATGATGGTGGTGGCGTGACGGTCAGTGGTCCCTCGATCCTGGTAAGAAAGAATGCCTCGACCAATACCTCTGTTTACTACAATTATTATATCGATCATATCAGTAGCGCATCTCTCGATGTGTTGACAGGTGGTAGTCCCTATACTGAACACCGCACGGAACAAAGCGGCGGCATCGATTATCTCCATGGTAAAACGACGACCAGCCTGTCTTACACCACCAGTGTGGAGAATGATTACAAGTCAGGCACTCTGAATTTTAATCTTAGTCAGGATTTCTTCGGGGATTTGTCTACCTTGACCCTGGGTTATACGCACGGCAAGGATCTGGTCAGCCGACGCGGACTAAGTTATGACTTGTCGGAAATCTCTCGACAAAACTACCGTGTTGGTTTTAGCCAAATTCTGAGCAAGAATATGGTAGTGGGACTTAACTGGGAAACTATTACCGACGATGCCACTGAATTGCGGGACAACACGGGAACCCTCAGTGGTGTGACCTTAAACAATCCCTATCGTGCTTATAGCTATTATGATTCAACAACAGGTCAGCGTGGATTTGCACCAGAGAAATATCCCAATACCCATACCAGCAATGCCTTTGCCATTAATGGCAGTTATTACCTACCGTTTCGTGCAGCTTTACATGGCAAGGTTAAATTTTACCAGGACTCCTGGGGCATTACTGCTACCACCTATCAGTTGAATTATACCTACCCATTGGCTAGTTGGATTTTTGATTTCCGGACACGCTGGTACAGCCAGAGTAAGGCCGATTTTTACAGCGATTTGTTTGCTCGTCAGGATGAATATACCTTCATGGCGCGGGACCGGGAGTTAGCAACATTTCAGAGTACAAGTATCGGGGTGACGGCCTCTTGGGATTTTGCCAAGAACGGTTGGGGTTGGGTTGACAAGGGCAGTCTGAACGTGTCTTTCGACCATATGGAATTCGATTATAAAGATTACAGAAACGCCCTGGTCGGCGGGACGCCTGGTACCGAACCCCTGTATGGCTATGGTGCCGATATATATCAGTTATATGTCTCAATCTGGTACTAAAATTGTATACCAAGTCTGGCTATATGCTTGAGCATTGGCAATGATTTTCGTACGATGAAGCATCAAGACAGAGAATAAGAGGTAAGCATCATGGCAGAGTCACAATCCGGTCTGGGTGAATCAGCCATCAATACTGACCACCAGGTTGCACCACGCCAGAATGTGGAACGACGATCAGGACCTGTCACCGCCATGGATCGCTGGCTGGCGCGGAAGATTCTTGAACTGGCTGGCGATCCACCCATCAACATCCAGCTTTGGGACGGCAATCAAATCAGCACCCACGAAACCCTCTTACATAG
>JBECKZ010000147.1:0-8091 GCA_040235555.1 Thiohalomonadales bacterium
GTCCGGTAGCCAGTTGTATTCATAGAAAAACGGCGCATCAACATTGGTACGTACCGCGATATTGGCCGCTGTACTCATGTCTGTCCACACGTCGTTGAAGCTAACGTCTACCGAGGGCTTGAGAGTAATAACGCCACCGGCGGCGGTACGTGCCTCAGCCATGGTCTGACCCACTTGTGTCGGCACGATCAGCGTATTGGTAAATCTGCCGGCTGTCACTTCCGCTGCTGTGGCACCCTGATAAAAACTTGTCGGTAGTGCGGCAGTTCTGCCATGTGGTGTCGTGGAATTCCGATTGTGGCAGCCCACGCATGACAGAGTCTCGCCGGGGCGGACACTTAGCCACATACCATGCCGATTACCGATACGTCGCCCGTTTTCATCAAGAATGCTAATCGATAACGGTACATTAGCAGGCACCTCAACACGTACTGAACCATCGGGATCAATCGGCGCATAACCGATAATCTCACGCATGAGTTGTGCATTACTGACGCCGAATGCCGATGCCTTGAAATCGTAAACATCCTTATCAGGCATGTATACGCCCTTGACGATGCGTAAAAACATGGCCGGTCGCTGGTTCAATGTCGGGTTATTCGCCTTGTCTGTGGTTGACTGTGCCGGGTCTGCCAATTGTGACAGGCTGGTAGCACTGCTGCCCATCGCATTGAAGCTGCCATCCATGTCATACACACTGTGTATATCCAGAATCCCGGTATTACCACCTGTCGTACTGTCCGCAATATAGGGAGCATCGGTAATATCCTGGGCCGCCGCAACATCTGTGTAATACACATCGGGCTCCGGTGCAGTAATGGGTAATATCTTATTCGTGCCCATATTGTAGATAAAAATGCCATAGCGCGGTGGTGCTTCAGTTGTATTTGGATCACTCAGAATGACAGTCGGGTCGTTACACGACTTGGTCACAGTCGTATTCGTAATCGTATCCGTAACATCGACGTAACACAGACTGTAGCTCACCAGAGCGCGGTTGGTCCCATCCTGGAGTGGAAAAATGGAACTGTAGCGCCCAGCTAAGGAAACCCCGGCAACCGTAGACACCGTATTATTGCTCAGTGATACCTGGGCAGGTCCGATCAAACCGGAACTGGCGTCTACCGGGACGGTATTATCAGTATAATTGGCGACATCAATTAAAATGGGATCGCCACCATCAAATGTCCCTGTAAAGGGCATAGCCAGTGCCATGACCTTGCCATCCGAGGTTTCACGTGGCTGTGTGAACTGGATCTGTGAATTATTGCTGCCGGTATTGTGACTATTCTCTCCGTACAATACCTGCACATCCGTACCGTCCTGACTCATGGTGTACAGGCTCATCTGGTTTTTACCAGGTGAATGTTCCCAGCGGCTGAACATTATCCTGCCTTGCTGGCCCGGGATGTTACGCAGGATGCTTGGGTAAAGATCGTCACTCAGGTTAAAGGTGAGTTGCTGGATGGTGGAAAAGCTGCCTTTTCCATATTTATCTTGCTCCATGGAAAACAAATTGAAGGCATGCTTGTTACTCTTGGAATCTTCAACAGTGGGAGAAAATTGACCGGAAAACCCCTGATTAAGTTCGATGGCTTTTGTCGTCGACGCCCGGGTTGATGCAAATAAAATCCGATTGCCAGGCATAAAGTGCGGCGCAATGTCATCGCCATCGCTTGCACCGGAGGTAATTACCAGCCAGGGGTTTTCGCTGCCCGGAGTCTGACTCAATGGCTTGGTTAAGTCGTACTCATAGATATCCCAGGTGATCGGTGGATTCGCATTGTTAACATTCATTTTGTGCAACGCGAAGAGTAACTTGGTGCCATCACTGGAAAAAGAGGGATCGCGGACATCTCCGGTGTCGCCAATAATGGCGTCAGTGATGTCTGTTTCCTGTGAGCCGATTGTGGCATCTGCTTTAACTATAAGGTGTGCACCGGGCTGTATAGCCTCGGGATCGGAGACATTACCGGATACCGGAGTACCGTTATTCGTTGGGGTTGGACGCTTGACATAAGCCACGGGCATGGCTGGTACGGTGGGATCAGGCGACTGACTGCTGCCTCCACCACAGGCTGTGAGACCTATAATGCATACCCCCAGAACTAACAATTTAAAAGTTGTAATACATACTGCATCTTGTTGCTTATTCATATCAATGCCCGATTCCGAATCAGTTTTTATACTGCACATTAAGTCGCTTATTCCTGTGTTATTTTAAGTATCCCCTGTCCATAGACAAACCAAGTCACAATTCTTATTAAGTTACTTCATGAAAGTCCCCTTTATGACGAATGAATTATGGCCAGAATGACATTTTCATTCTGTGAAGGTAATCATGAAAAAATGTCGGGTTACACTCTAAAGTGGACGGAATTTGGCGGTGTGGACGAGTTGTGATGCAATTCACACTGTATAAAGCACAAGAACGAATTCTAAAAATATTTTGGGAAATGACTATGACCATCGCACGCTTGCTACGTACCGCTATCCCGAAAACCGCCATTGCCGGCGCCATTGCCATGGGCCTAACCCTGAGTTGTGCAAATCCCAGTTTCGCCGGCAATCGTGAAAAGGCCTGGCATATTTATCAGCGCCTGACTGGCACAACACCGACAAATGCGATACTAGATACCATGACGGCCTGCATTAACGGTAATTCGTCAGTTTGTAGTGCAGGAGGCGGCGATACGTCATTGAAAGGTACCACAGTCGCCAGTGCGGGCGAGGTCCAGGCTGCCTTTCTGGCTATGCAGGACAAAAACTTTCTGAACGTCAGAGTCAAAAACATGGTCATCCCATGGACCAACAAGGACCAGACCGTGTTCTTCCCGTTCAATGATGCCGCCGCGCTACTGATTGGCCTGATACATGAAGGCAAGGATTTTCGCCAGGCACTGTACGCAGACATTTATTATGATGACCCGTCAGTCCCGTCTGCCTACCAATTTTCTCCTTTTGTTTTTCCGTCATCAAATCTGAATCCGCAATCGAATAATAACCATTTTGAATATATAGAACACAAGGATTTACCACTGAAAACAGCGTTGGTGCAAACCACACAAACCGGTGTAACGGGTATGCCGGCCGACGGCGTGGCCGGTGTCATGACGACCCGCGCTATGCAGCGTGCCTTTTTCTATGCCGGCACCAATCGCGCCATGTTGCGCTTTACATTTATGAATTTCCTGTGCAACGACTTTGTTCAAATCAAAGACATCACAAGCAATCCGGATCGAATCCGCCAGGACCCTTCTCGCAGTCCAGGTGGTGACAGCAGTGTGTTTTTAAACAATTGTATCGGGTGCCATGCCGGTATGGACGGTCTGGCCGGTGCCTTTGCTTATTACAACTGGGGGCCTGCCGTCTATGATGACAAGATTGACCCTGATACACAGGGCAGCGTCTACGCAAGCAGTGCAAACCCTATCTTTACGCTGAGTGGTAAAGATTTTCCGCCTACGCGGGTCATGCCAAAATACCTGCAGAATTTCCTGAGCTTCCCCTATGGTTACGAAACCAAGGATGATAGCTGGATCAATTACTGGCGTGTTGGCCTGGATGCCAACCTGGGCTGGGCCAACAACACCACCCCCCACGTAATAAGTTATGACCCGCCCAACTCAAACCCTTATCCTTCTGAGCCTGGTAATTCCAATATGGGTAGTGCCGCCCAGTTAGGTTATGAGCTGGCGAATACTGAAGCGTTTGCTCGCTGCCAGGTCCTGCGCGTATACCGCCATACCTGTATGAATGACCCAAGTGAAGCAGCCATGTCACAACTCGTGGGTGATTTTAAGACAAACAATTACAACATGCTCACGGTATTCAGCGACGCAGCTGCATCTTGCAGTGGTAACTAGATTTCATAATTAAAAGTATGCCCTGAGATGTAAGCCTCTGGGCTGTGGAGAATAAAATGAATCACAATTACGCTAAACAGGGTGGAACTGGCTCAAGAATCAGGAGGCTTGTCACTGGGTTGTGCTTATTGTCAGGTGCATTGGCCCTCAGTGCCTGTGGCGGAGGCGCCAGTAATACACAAAACCCGGAAACAGGCGGAAGTAGTTCAACGACGAAGGCGTCAAATATACCACCTCCCTATTATGGGCCCGCAGCTGCCGACCAGGACACGTTATATTTCTATAAGTATTTATGGAATAACCTACGCACTCAAAACCATTGCGCCTCCTGCCATGACGTCGGCGGCCAAGGCAAAGCCTATTTCGCCGATAATTCGGATGTTAATGCCGCCTATGGCGTTGTCACTAATTCGAGTAAACCGCTTGTCGATCTGAGTAATCCCGCCGCTTCACTGATGGTCACCAAATTCAGCAGCGGCAGCGGACATTATTGTCTTGACGGTTCTAATGCAGTCTGTGCCCAGGAACTGATCAACTGGATTACCGCCTGGGCCGATGCAAAGACTGGAGGTGGCAGCAGTACGACCATTACCCTGACAGCACCAACCATCCAAGCGCCGACGGCGCCCCTGAACTTTCCCAGCTCACCTACGAATTACGATGCGGTTTACAATCTTGTACGCCAGCATTGCAGTGGCTGTCATGTACCCAACCCTACCTTGAATGCCACCCCGGTATCGCCGGAGTTTGCGACAGATTCAATAACGGACTCCTACGCACTGGCCAGCAGCATTCCATTGATAAATCTCTCCGATCCCGCTAAATCGCGGTTTTATACCCGCCTCGCGGATGATGGCCACAATTGCTGGACCGATTGTGCAACCGCCGCAGCCCAGATGCTCGCTGCCATCAAGCAATTCACGGATCCCATTCAACAGGCAGCTGCATCTGCTCCCAGCGCAACATCTATCTATCTGGCCAGTGACGCCGTCAATCTTTTCAACGACGGTATTGTTGCTAGCGGTGGCGGCCGTTATGAGGCGGATCAGATTGCCCTGTACAACTTCAAAGTTGGCTCGGGTAACACGATTCTCGATGTCAGTGGTGTAGCGCCGACAATGAATCTGACACTGAGTGGCACGGAAGGCGTCGACTACATATGGATGAGCAACTGGGGTATTCAATTTAATACCAAGAATGCCAAGGCCCAGGCGCTCACCAGTGACAGCGCAAAACTACAAAACTTGATTGCCACGAACAACGCCGGATACTCCATTGAAGCCTGGGTGGCGCCAGCCAACACAACCCAGACCGATTCGGATATCGTCACATATACAGGTGGTGCAACTGCTGGCAATAACTTCAGCCTGGGTCAGAATGCGGACAGCTATGAGGCATTCAATCGTGATCAAAACGATACGACAGGTAACACGAATCCGCTTGATTCCTCCGGCCTGAATGCCAGCCTGCAGCACGTGGTACTAACAAATGACCCGATCAAAGGCACACAGGTATATGTAAATGGTGTTCCACAACTACCAGACCCGGCAAACCCCAGCCCGGACCCAAGTTCCATTGGCGAAAACCTGCAGAATTGGGATCCGAGTTTCGCCCTGGTACTGGGTAATAATCCTGAACGCATGCGTCCCTGGTTAGGGCAAATCCGCATGCTGGCGATTCATAATGCGCCGCTGACGCCAGCCGAAATCAAGCAAAACTTTGAGGCGGGTGTGGGACAGAAATACCTGCTGTTATTCAGCATCAGCCGCTATCTGGGTTCTGAGTGCAACCCCAGTACCGGTCCGTCTTGTTTCATTCTTATGCAAGCGTCGGTTTTTGATAACAACAGTTACCTATTTTCCAATCCACGGTTTATCAACCTCAATGATCCGAATGTCAGCGCGGAGCCACCGCTGTTCCTTAAGGGCATGCGCATTGGGATTAATGGTAGCGATTCTGCCAATGACCAGATCTTTTCCAGCATGGATGTCTGTATCAATGGCCCGTGCTCCCAAGGTGACTCCCGCACTGTCCCTATCAGTTATACCAAGGGTATTACGCCTGATGATGGTGCGGCTCTTTCCAGCCAGGGTGCAGTCATCGCCATGCAAAACGGTCCCAAGGGTAACGGTGGACTGGCACCCGATATGATCTTTCTCACTTTCCAACAGATCAACGGTCAGTTCCCGAACACGCCCTATGTCGTGACCTCTCGGCTGATACCGGCGATTCCCGTGGTGAATCCGGTTCCAACAGATAATGTACTGATTCACACGTTTGAGGAAATTAATGCCACTCTGTCCGCGCTCACGGGTATTGCGCGCACCACGTCTAATATCAATGACGATTCCAACAGCGTGGTGGATTGTGGCGTAGGCGCATCGCTGCCGTGCAGTGGTGTCACTGATGGTGCTTACACCACAGCGATTCAGGCCCTACCCTCCACCCACGATGCGGGAACCTTTAATCCGGCGAATCAGATGGCAATTACCCAACTTGCAATCGCTTATTGTGACGATATGGTCAGCAATACCACAACTGCCAACCAGATGTTCCCCGGCATTGATTTCAGCAGCTCTCCAACACTGGACTTCACTAACAGCTCGACACAAAACCTGGTCATTGAACCATTATTATCGAAATTAATGAATGTTGAGTATGCGAACAGTCCGCCTACAGAACTTTCAAATATGCCATCGGAAAGCGCAGTGCATACTGACCTAGCCAACTTAATGACGACGTTAGCGTCCTTACCGCCTAAGGGTGCAACGACTTCTGCTTGTACTCCGACCTGTACAGCAAGTCGCACATTGGACATTATAAAAGCGACCTGTGCCGCTGCCGTGGCCAGTGCGCCAATGGTGCTGCATTAAGATTTCATACCGAGGTAATAACAAATGGCAATAAAACTTAAATCGCTTTCTCCGGAAGAACCCTTACGCCATCCGGATCACCCACGACCGGTAACGCGGCGCGAATTTATGCGTCAGGGCTTCCTCGGTGCCTCGGCCGCTGTCACCGGCGTGAATCTGCTGAATCTGATGAACCCGGAACTTGCGCGGGCAGATGTGTTTGCGAATCTCGACACTGATATCCAGTCCATGGCGACAAATGCCAAATGCCCTATCGGCGCAAAGGGTCATAATAAAATCCCCGTCATCTGCTTCGACCTTGCAGGTGGTGCAAATATCGCGGGGTCCAATGTATTGGTAGGCGGTCAAGGGGGGCAATTGGACTCGTTAAGTACCGCCGGCTACAGCAAACTGGGAATCCCCAGTAACAGTCTCCCCAGTGCTGGTTTTGTCGATACCACCTTGGGACTCGCTTTCCATTCCCGCAGCGCCATGCTGGCGGGTATCATGTCAACGTTGGGGACATCGGCCGCGGCAAATATCAATGGCTTTGTGATTCCCGCAAAATCCGATAACGATACCAACACCAACCCTCATAATCCCATGTACGGTATTGCCCAGGCCGGGGTCGACACTTCTGGCAACCCCAAATACGGTGCCTTCGGCAGCCTGCTTGGTCTGATCGGTTCGGTGGCCTCGACTTCTGGTGGTAACTCGATGTCACCTGCCGGTTTAATTGTCCCATCACTACAGCCAACCAAAATCTCGCAGCCAAGTGATGACACCAGTCTGGTGAGTACCGGCAACATGACAAATATCCTGTCAGCCGAAGATGCTGTGACGGTTACAGAGGCCGTTGCCCGCATCAGCGGTAAAGCCATCAACAAATACAACTTCGCTAACCAACCGGAACTCCATGATATTCTCACTTGTGCCTACACCCGAGCGGCAGATACTACAAACCAGTTTGCGACCGGTTCAGATGCACTGGATCCAAGACTGGATACGCTGATAACCAACAGCAGTAATACCGGTATCTTCGATGCAGTCGGTGGACTGTCAGCCAACTCAGGCTACAACAAGACCGCTTCCGTCATGAAGCTGGTGGTTAATGGTTATGCTGGCGCCGGCACTGTTACCCTGGGCGGCTATGATTATCACACCGGTGATCGGGCTACCGGGGAAAAGCGCGATATCGTTGCCGGCCAATGCATCGGAGCCTGTCTGGCATATGCCGCAGCCCTGAACAAGCCGCTGATGGTTTACGTCTTCAGCGACGGCTCACTGTTCAGTAATGGCAGCCCAGACTCAGGTACAGCAACAGTAAATGGCACCAGCGTAGATTACACCGGCAAGGGCGTTTGGACTGGTGA
>JBECKZ010000152.1:0-2965 GCA_040235555.1 Thiohalomonadales bacterium
CGCGTATTGTAACGCGTCTTTATTGGGTTTTGTGCAGTTTGCGGTTTTCCGCTACTCTATCGCGCCACGTATAAACGATAATTTTGCCCCTATGTTGGAAATCTATAATAGCCTGACCCGAAGCCAGTCCCCGTTTTCGCCCATCGACCCAAGCAATGTCCGTTTGTATGTTTGCGGGATGACGGTGTATGACTTCTGCCATATTGGTCACGCCAGGGTGCTGGTGGTCTTTGATGTCCTGTACCGCTACCTGTGCCATATCTTTGGCCAGGAGCATGTCACCTACGTGCGCAACATCACGGATATTGACGACAAGATCATTGCCCGTGCCAATGAAAACAAGGAATCCATCAACGATCTCACTGGCCGTTTTATTGCTGCCATGAATGAAGATGCTGAGGCCATTGGGGTACTGCATCCCAATGCCGAACCGCGGGCCACAGTACATATGACTGAGATCATCACCATGATCCAGGCCCTGGTGGACAAGGGCTATGCCTATGCCGCCAGCAATGGTGATGTTTATTACGACGTCAGCAAGTTTGCACCGTATGGTCGACTATCCGGCCGTCATCTCGAGGATTTGCGTGCCGGTGCCCGTGTCGAAATTGATGAGGCTAAGGATGATCCGCTGGACTTTGTGTTATGGAAAGCGGCCAAGCCAGGTGAGCCGCAATGGGAATCACCCTGGGGCCCCGGTCGGCCAGGCTGGCATATCGAGTGCTCCGCCATGTCGACACATTGCTTGGGCAATCATTTCGATATTCACGGCGGTGGTATGGATCTGCAATTTCCCCATCACGAGAACGAGATCGCGCAAAGCTGTGCTGCCACTGGCGATGAGTTTGCCAATGTCTGGATGCACAATGGATTCGTGCGGGTTGATGATGAGAAAATGTCGAAGTCACTGGGTAACTTTTTTACCATCCGGGAAGTTCTGAAAAGCTATGACCCGGAAGTTTTACGGTATTTCATCCTCACCAGTCATTATCGCAGTCCACTAAATTATTCTGACCAGCATTTGGATAATGCCAAGAATGCATTAACGACGTTGTACACGGCATTGCGTGGCATCACACCGAAATCGGGGCGGGGAAATAACCCTTATCGTGCTCGATTCATGACAGCGATGGATAATGATCTGGCAACACCCGAGGCCCAGGCAGTGTTGTTTGACCTGGCACATGAGATTAATCGGGTTCGTGTCACAGAACCGGATAAGGCTGCAGAACTGGCCGGGGAACTGATCAGCCTGGGCAGTTTATTGGGTTTACTGGGACGGGAGCCGGATGCGTTCCTGCAGGGTGGCAGCGGGGGCGATTTATCGGCTGATGACATTGAGCGGCTGATTGCCGAGCGAAAAGCAGCGCGTGCTGCGCGCAATTTTCAACGTGCCGATGAAATCCGGGATACATTGCAGCAGCAGGGCGTTGTATTGGAAGATGGGCCGAGCGGGACGACCTGGCGCCGTAACTAGTCATTCTTCAATTGACGAGAGAATTAAAGAGAGAGACACAAGTGTTTGGCTCCAAATTGATGCTGCTGTGTATGCTGATGTTATCGCTGACATTGTCAGGCGAACTGCTAGCAAAAGAACCAAACAAACACATCATTACCTGGGACGCCTTTGCCAATAATTTACTGGCCTTGCATCGCAAGTTAGTTAGTGAAGTCAAAGTTGTGAAGCAAACAAAAACTGGTGGGTATGCACACAACCCTGATTTTTACATCCAGGAGTCGTATTTTAACGCCAGGACCCACAAGCTCATCAGTCAGGTCCAGTGGGAAAAAGCCAATCCGAAGGTACTACACACGATTGAAGTTTATTTCTATGATGATAAAGGCCGCGTCACGCGGGATTTTACCGCGGCCTATCTACCCGATTATCACCGTGCTCCAACTCAGACCTTGATCAGTTTGCATAACTACAATGGTGAACTGCACGCCTTCCGGACATTCGATGCATCCGGTTACACGATTGACGAGGGTTGTCGTGGACGTTATCAGGGCAAAGACGTCGAAATGATCCTGGACGAAGATGAAATCGCGGATGGCACATCGGAAATGAAGACCCCCGAATATCAGGCCTGTTTCAAAGGTCTGCCGGCCAAGGCCGGTAAGTATCTTATTCCTCAGTAGTCTGTAAGCGCATCGCTTCCAGTGTGTTTTGCATGAGTGTGGCTACTGTCATAGGGCCCACACCACCGGGTACGGGTGTAATCCAGCCGGCACGTTGGCTGGCGCTATCAAACTCAATGTCACCCACCAGTTTACCGTCTGGTAAGCGATTGATTCCGATGTCTATGACAATGGCGCCGGGCTTGATCCACTCACCTTTGATAATCCCGGGTTTTCCCACCGCAACAACCACCAGGTCGGCCTTGGCCACATGACTGGCAAGATCTTTGGTGAAGCGATGACAGGTCGTCACTGTCGCACCGGCCAGCAGCAATTCCAGTCCCATCGGACGACCTACATGATTAGAGGCACCGACCACCAGGGTATCCATGCCACGTGCGGAAATACCTGTGCGTTCGAGCAGGGTCATGACGCCGCGTGGGGTGCAGGAACGCAGTACCGGCATGCGCAGGGCCAGACGTCCGATGTTGTAGGGGTGGAAGCCGTCGACATCCTTTTTGGGTTTTATCCGTTCAATAATAGTTTCGGCATCCATGTGCGCCGGCAGAGGCAGTTGTACCAGAATGCCATGTACCCTGGGATCGGCATTCAGCTGATCGATGAGGGCGACCAGCTCTTGCTGAGACGTCGTCGCGGGCAAGTCATAGGCAACTGAGTTAATCCCCACCTCTTCACAGGCCTTACGCTTATTTCGTACATATACGGCAGAGGCCGGGTCTTCGCCGACCATCACTACGGCAAGGCCGGGAATAGATTGGTTTGCGGCTTGGCGACGATCGACTTCAGCCTTTATTTCTTCGCGGATCGTCTGGGCGATGGCTTTGCC
>JBECKZ010000162.1:0-3840 GCA_040235555.1 Thiohalomonadales bacterium
AAGCAGTAGTGCGTTATGGCAAATTCACCCCGCCAGATCCCACCGCAGAACAGAAACAACTCGCGGTCAGCATCAACTATCTGTTTGCGGCCAATGTGATTGCCAAGCTGAGCTATGAAAATAACGATGCCACTGCGGGCACGGTCAATGACGAGAACCGCGTCGTCGCCCAATTGGCCTATGGTTTTTAAGGAGAGTGAAATGAAACGACAAAACATTAAGATGATCGCAGGATCCTGTCTACCGATATTTGCCTTGCTTCTGGCGTTACTCGCCCCTCTCTCAGTCCACGCGGATGATTCAAAAGCGGCTGACGCAAAAAAAGGAGACGTCGCCCGCGGCGTCAAGGCATGGTCAGAGAATTGCATGCGCTGCCACAACGCACGCGACCCGCGCGAGTACAGTGACGATCTGTGGAAGCCAGTCATTACCCATATGCGCATACGCGCGGGGCTGACAGGTCAGCAGGCGCGTGACATCCTGACGTATTTCAAACAGAGTAATTAATTCTACCCTCGTCGTAGGTATGGACCGGATCAGACGAGGCTGATCCGGTCCAGCAGCGAGACAGCACCGATATCTCACATTCGGCATACCGGATTCGTTACCAACACGTTCTCCTTGTTATTGCATGGTTGTACTAATTGCACATCGAAATCTTTGCCGATTGGACCTGTAATTTCCACAATTCAATCATTTGTCGAACAGGAATTTTTAGTGGATGATTGTTTCGCTTGTGTTGGCGACTTGCGCTGCAACAACGCTGTAATCGTTGCCGCGTGTGATTGCCACAATGCCAATGTCTGCGCCATGGCGGCACTCTGTATCGCGGGACCACCGCTAGTTATTGGCCAACTCAGCTCAGGCAAATCCGGCTCAATGACAATCACCGCCGCACCGCAACCACAAGGGCAGCTATAGACGGCCAGTGGCCGATCGGACAAATACCAGGGGCGCTGGCGATAGATCAACAGATACAAAATCTCTATCAAGGTCCAGGGCTGCCTGTTTGCCCAGGCTATGTTTTCTTGTCCTTCCCGGTGCATCGCGGTGTGATGCACGATGAGTACGTCCAGATCATGCCGGCAACAAATCGCCTCTGTCGGCGACAGCTCTATCACGGCGCCGTCGCAGTACCATTCACCGTCGAGCTCGATCGGGCGGTATAACACGGGCATTGCCGCGCTGGCCATGATGCGCGGCGCCAGATCACCTTCTGCAAACAGTGTCTTGCCGCCACTACTCAGATTCATCGCCAGGCTGTAAAAAGGGATACGGCAGTCTTCAAACCGGGTGGCAGAAAGATTGCGTTGAATAAATGCAATTGCAGAACGGGTATCCGAGAAGCCGCTATAACCGCGCCCCTTACACAGGAGCATGTTCCATAAAAAACGTAGCCATGGATCCGGCGTCCAGTAATCCTGCGTTTGCACGCAGGCGAGTGTTGCCGACCACTGTTCAAGCTTGGTGCCACTGGCAAAGATACCTCCTACCAAGGCACCGGCACTGCAACCCGTGATCGCCGATACCTCGATACCCAACGTTTGCAATGCTAATAAAAATCCCGTATGCGCAAATACCCCACGCCCGCCGCCGGAACTCAACACAACCCCGATTCGAACTGGATGACTCAACTCACCCTCCGATCGCAACATACTCCACAGATCACCTTCGTTGCCATATCACTCAACCATACCATGTGCACCACATTCACCCCGGCACCAGACGCAGTGACAATCCACATGATTACAGCTGACATCCTTGCGCAGACTGGTATACCGGCGACGAGCCCAGGGCAACAGCAGGCGTTTAAACCACATCGTCTGATAGTGCTGCTGCAACAGGCGGCGCGGATTGGATCGGGATGCGATCCAACGCAAAAACCACCGGTAACCGCCATTGCCTAACAAACTGTAGCAGGCGCGGTTAACCACCGAGGTCTCCATTTGTGGCCGGAGTTCCCGCTGCCAAAGCACATCGTAGTTTTCACCAGTGAGAATACTTTGAGCAGCAAGCACGCCAGACGTGATGGCCAGACGCATGCCAAAGCCCCACAAGGTATCCTGAAACCCGGCCTGCTCCCCGACTCGCGGGTGGACGCCACTGTAGGCGGTGATTGGAATTCGGAAATTACCACTACCACCGTGGAAGCGGGGATTCTCCATGTGCAAGCCGACGAGGCGTTGAAAGGCTTCCAGCGTGCGTTGCACATATATCTTCTCCTGCTTGAAATCTGCAAACATACAACTTTTGACTGTGCCTCGGCCATTCATCACCAACAGATAGGCATAACCTTTCGGTGCGAGCGTATCATCGCAAATGACCCAGTACCCGTTCGCCATAGCGGTATCGAAGTGATAGCCAACGGCTATGGCATCAGCGACCCGAGGACCCGCCGCCAGTACGCCTTTGGCCGCAACTCGGCGCAGGCGGCTGTTGAACCGCACGTCCACGCCCAGATCGATCGCCTGCTTGAGCAATGCCGTATCCAGCGTGGTCGACCCGGGTCCCCGTTCGATCAGATAAAACAGGGGTTCTTCGCTGTGTATATCATAACGTCTGCCAGTTGCATCGAAAGCAATACCGCGATGGCAAGGCAGATAGGTAAAATCCGTGGTTAGCCCCTGTGCTTGCAGTATATGCAGCACATCTGTCTGTGTGCTCCAGTTTTCCAGCCCCTGAAAATCGCCGGCAAAGCGGACACCCACTTCTTTGTGTTGTTCGTGCACGATGACACGGCGGCCTGCCCGAGCCAGGGTGATTGCCGCAGCCAGTCCCGCCGGTCCGGCACCGGCGATCTCGATAAAATCGTTTGACAACGATGGCCCCTCCCATTTTCACTTATCTATCACACGATGAGGACAGCGATGTCAACCGTCGCTGCCGCATTTCTCAGAACCGTGAACGTGGCTTTGATGACCAGACATCTCCATGTCAGACTGGGCCTGCAACGCTTTGTACTGTGCCGGCGTCATACCCGGCAGGGTTTTCACAAACGCAACCATCGCCCAGATCTTGTCATCAGAGTGGGTTACTCCCCATGCCGGCATCCCCGTCATTTTAATCCCATGTTTGATCACCCAGAATAATTCTTGATCTGGCATATTCTTGACGACTTTGGCAAGGATGGGTGGCTGGGGATTCAGACCCGCTCGTGCCTCGCCTGGCTCGATCCCGGGGGCGCCATGACAGACAATACACATTTCATTGTAATGGTCGAAACCCGCACGTAACGTCTTCGGATTGATCAGTACACTGTTATCCGGCGGCGTAATATTTTTATATCGACTGTCGATGGAATGCTCACGCGTAGTCTTCAGTATCCAATTAAGGAAGCCAGGGTCCTTGCTGGTTGCCGAGACATCATAACTGCCGCTATAGATAAACAGCAGACTTCCCAACACGATAAGAATTATCAGGGAAACTATTGTGACAATAATGCTTTTCATCATTTAATCTCCAGTAGTAGATATCGAATCAAACTGCTCTAAAGTTGCCATCTAACTTGCAACCGACTCATTCCCTGTCGCTCGCATGACTCCCTTTTAATACCCCTTGCTGCCCGACAGCGAGTTACGGGAATTTAAAAATGCTGCGGCGACTAATGGCCGCCGCAGTTGATTTCCTTTATCACCACCAGACGCGCAGACCAACGAGATATGATGTCTCGCTTACCGACTGACCGGCGTTACGTGCAAGGTCCGCCGTTTCACCGTATTTCTGGCTCCATGTCACGCCAATGTACGGCGCAAATTCGCGCCGGATATCATAACGCAGACGTAATGTAAGACTCCCGTCGGATAGACCGGAACCCAGATTGCGTTCGACATCCTTTTTACC
>JBECKZ010000194.1:0-26493 GCA_040235555.1 Thiohalomonadales bacterium
TATATTGAAATAAAGCCTAGGACAGGTGCCGGGGCTTGTCAAGAATTAAATAAACAGCTATGTTTATTGAATATGACGAGGCGAAAATACACCAAAACCCTGCGCGCGGAACAAGAGGACGAGACGCGGGAAAAGATCGTCGAGGCTACAGTGGCCTTGCACGAGGAGTTGGGCCCGGCGAATACCTCGATCAAGGCCATTGCTGAGCGGGCCGGGGTGCAGCGCCTGACGGTCTATCGCCATTTCCCCGATGATGCCAGCCTGTTCCAGGCCTGCACGTCCCATTATCTCGGTCAACATCCACCGCCCAACATGGGCGACTGGGCTTCGATCCTGGATCCTGACGAGCGTAGCCGGACGGCCCTGCTGGCGTTTTACAAATACTATCGACGTACGGAACAGATGTGGGCTGCAGCGTATCGCGACGTGGAAAAAGTGGAGGCAATGCAGGCGCCCATGAACCAGTTTGAGGCGTATCTCGACCAGGTCCGCGCTGACCTGCTAGCCAGCTGGTCAGTGAGTGGGGAAAGTGAAAAGGCATTGGCGCTCACCATCCGTCATTGCCTGCGTTTTAGCACCTGGTACGCACTCAGAAATGAAAAATTATCCGACAAAAAAATCGTTGAGCTGGTCATGGGCTGGATAACGCTGTGGGCGGCCAGGACTAATGAGCCATAGAAAAAAACTAAAATTTGATTTTCTATTTTTAAATACGTAAACACGAAAAAAACCGCTGTCTTCGTTGCCTGGCCGTGTTTAAATGCAAGTCCGGTTCAATCTTGCTATGCTGGTGCCAAGCTTTATAGCTTATTGCCTGAGCATCTGGAATATTTTAAATATTCAGATTCATAGTAAGATTCCTGCTATTAAACAAATACGAGCGAAATCATGCATTCAGAAAGTATTTTGGCGGTACTCATTATCGGTGCGTTGGCCGGTTGGCTTGCAGGTAAGTTAATGAAGGGTAGAGGTTTTGGCATTATCGGCAATATTGTGGTTGGGATTATTGGTGCAGTGATTGGCAGTTTCCTGTTCGGGTTTCTTGGCATTAAGGCCGGTGGGTTTATCACTTCTCTCATTACTGCCACGGTTGGCGCGTTGGTGCTGTTATTTATCGTAAATCTAATTAAGAAGATGTAGTCCTGGTTGTGGTCTCCAGGGATATTCTGACTAGCGCGCAAGCCGAATGAAACAGTCAATTATTGCTTACCACCAGGATGAAGAAGAACATTGGGTAGCGGAATTAGCTTGCGGGCATAATCAGCATGTGCGTCACAACCCTCCGCTGGTGAGCAGACCATGGGTTATTACGGAAGCGGGTAGAAAATCCATGTTAGGTTATGAACTCAATTGCAAGAAATGTGATTTAAATTTACCTGCGGATAATAATTAGTTCTAGTATTGGATATCTGGGCTTGAGTAAAACTATATTGTTTTGGCAAAACAAAGTTGGCTTCATATTAGCAATTATTCAAGTCAGATGAATGAGTATGATTTCGTGCGTATGATGGATAATATTGAGACATTATATGGAACTAATGATCTTGATAATTAAAGGAGAATTTTATGTCACGAGCGCTTCTGGTTATGCTGGGTCTGTGTTTTATCGTAAGTGCATCTGCAACGGAGATTAAAACTGCACAGGCTTTGGCGGATGCTGTTGCTACAGCGATATCGACAGGGAAGGGTAAAGCCTTAGAAATGCTTATAAGCTCCGAGACAAGAGCCGATACAAAACGATTAGTTGTAAAGGATTTTATGGTCTATAGAGGGGCAGAACATTTTACGGTAAAACTTGTAAATCCCAATGATAGGGGCTGGGAAGGGTTGCCAATAACAAAATTACTCAAGAAACAGGCTGAAGCTGGTTATGCGTTTCCAACCAAGCCACTTGGGCGAATCCTGGTTTCAGGTAAACGAACAGGCAGTAAGAAAATAAGCAAGGTTGGTGTCTTCTACGGTAAGTTCGGTAAACAATATCTGCTTATATTTGCCAAAAAAAATAAAAAGGCAAAGTAGTTTTTGTTTAATTATTCCCTGTCCGAGTCAATACACGAATAAAGATGTGGTTGATTAAGTAAACCAGTTACTTAATCAACCAGTTTGTGATGGCAAAATGATTTTACTTCAAAAACTTCATTTAACCGGTATACACTCTGGACAAGGGGCTGATTTTGTAAACCAGTTCGCAGCTTCCTTAAGCGGCGCCTCGGTATTACTGCGTACCCCTATGAGATGAACCTCATCTTTTGCGGGTAATGATGGGCAACCATCCCGATGAACAACATGTGCACCATCTGCGTTTGCACTTTTTTCTACAAAGAACTCGTCCATATCTATCACCTCGTAAAGTCATAAACCTTGTATCTGCCACACTGATGACCAGAGTGTTTGAGTTGTTTTGTCAACTATCGTACGTTGGTCCGACATTTTTGTGTTATATCTGACAAAATCACTCCGTTTTTCACTCGCGATCGTCCTCAACAGGGGTAACAGCAAAAACTATTCCTAAACGTGGCAGGGCAAGTAGCCGTAATCTGGAAACCTGGAGGTAGTGAAAAGAAACAATACAACGCCGCCATCCTGTATAAAGCGGTCATGCGGTGCGGGCGGAACGATATTTTGCAATTAACCGATCAAATCGGCTCGCTGCCAGGAAATTCCTGGGCTGGGGAATTAATCACCCAGTATTTACTTTAACGCGGATACAAATGGTTGATCGGTAATATGTTTCCAACCCAATAGATAGGCGTCCAATACCCAGTAATGTCCCTGTCGTTTAATATAGGTGATGCTGCGGGCATAATTTCCCGGCCATTTTGCATTGTTAAAATTTTGCTCCTGGACATCTATGGTGTGCATTGTTGAGTCGACTTTGGAAATTACCGCAATATGCCCCGTTTTTAGATAGGCCTTCGCATAAATTAACAAGTCCCCTACTACCGGTTTGGTCGTATTGCCGTTGGGATAATTTATCATCCGAAATTTTGCCTTATCCTTAACCCGGGTAACATACTTCAGCCCCCAGATATCAGCGGCAATATCGATATCACCGTAAACCTCGCCTTTGTTGACAAGTAACCAACGTCGCGCGTATTCCACACATTGCCATTTAATGCCAGTGTAGGTCCCATCTTTCTTGTCCGGGGCGGGATTGACACACTTGGCATTACAATTTGAATAGGCAGGTACATCCCCGGTTCCTACGCCAAGTACCTGACCGAAAGGTGTCCTGCACTGGGTCATGCAGGCTCCCGGTAACGGCAGGCTTTTTGGGTAGCCTATGGATGTGTACAGTAACAATGAAATAGTGACCATGGAGAAAAAAAATTCAACTTTGAAGCGGGACATTCTCTGTCTCCTTGCGAAGGCCCTTGCGCATTCTTCGAAATGCGTAATAGGAATGAATATAGGTTGTACCAGCTACACTTTAAATAAATCCGCGCTTATCGGGGTAACAGGATTTATACTATCCATTTTGTGTCGTCGAACAAAAATGAAGCATCAATACTTTTGGTATGGAAACACGTTGCCGAGTAGAATCAAAGACGTATAGTGTGAGTTTAGTTTTGCCACACTATTATATCCACTATACCGAATGGGGTGGTGCTTATCCATGGTATGAGTGAGCGCACAACCACAAGTTAACTGGCATAGGTGGGTTTAACGCCAGTTACTCCTTTTGCATGTTTAAAACAGCTGCTGGCATAAACGGTAAATGCGCTGATAAGCTACAAGCTGCGGTGTTTTCAGAGTGATCAAAGTTTAGGTTAACGCTACTTAACGAGTTTATGCCCACGAAGGAGTTTTAGTATGAAAAGCTTAATAGTTTTGACTCTCTGTTTGTTTGCTGCCAATGCATATGCCGTGAGGATTGATTGCACAACCAAGATGACAAAAGGCAGGACAGATAAAACGCCTAAAGTAACCTGGTGTGGTGCGGTTGCTGAAAATATCTCTGATAATGGGATCAAATATCGTCGCATTCCAAAGTCCTGTGACAAATTCACGGTGGAAATGTTCAGCATACGCAAAGGGGATGATGCTAAATTTACTACTTATTGTGAAAAGATTGCGCAGAAAGACTGTTACCTAGTGAGAATATATGACAATGCCTCAAGAGGAGGGATGAACAGGCTGTCTTCACATATAGTTTTTTCAAGTGTGAAAACTATGCCGACGAACTTTAGCCTGGGTGCATCTGGACTTGGACACAAACAAGGTTTGCCGCCCGGGCCAGGAACGATTGTCTGGTTGGACCTGAATTGTCGTGTAAAGCAGTAATGGTATAGGATACGCTGATCGGATAGTTGCTGTCATAACCAGGCAAGCGCTGAACATATATTTTCGTGATCATTTATGCATTTGTTGGATTCTTTGGTGGTTTGGTGACTGCTAAAAAGAATATAAAGAACGAATCGACAATTCCTATATTGAGCAATAGTGAGGTTAGAGTGAAAAATATATTGATAATGGTTTGTGTCCTGTTTGTTGGATTCATGCTCACTGCCTGTTCGCCCAAAGTCGGTAGCAAGGAGTGGTGTGATGCGATGAAGAAGAAAGACAAGGGAGAGTGGACGACAAATGAAATACAGGATTATGCTAAAGACTGTCTATTCAAATAATAGACTGGCTAGTGACGAGTAAAAAAATATTTGTTTATTGAAGGATTAATTGCTTGTTCTAAATGCACAAACTCTATTCATAAACACTGTCTGTATTGATATGGCATTAGATATCTCGCATGTGATCCAGTTAGCGGTTGCACCTGTTTTTCTCCTGGCCGGTATTGGTGCGTTTGTTAATGCTTTTGCAAGTCGGCTTGGCCGGATTTTCGATCGTAGTCGCTCATTAGAGGCGAAATTATTAGACAGTGCGGAGAACAGACGTCAGGCCATAAAAGCAGAACTGGAGTCACTTGGGCGTCGTTCGCGAATGGCTTATATCGGTATCGCATTGGATATCGTTGCAGCATTGCTTGTCTGTGTTCTTATCGTTGTTGCCTTTGCCGGGTATTTCTTTGGCTTCGAGATCAGGGGACTGATAGGTGGCCTGTTTATCGCGGCCATGCTGTCACTCATTGGGGGACTCATAGCTTTTCTTCGGGAAATCTTCATCGCTGTGCGTAATCTGTCTATTACACTACCGCATACGGCAAAAACCAGTTCAGAAAGCAATAAACTCTAGAAATTGGATACACATGTAAAATAGAAACATGTATTAGATACCTCTTGTTGATTGAATTCTGGCCAGCTTTATCAGGGGTTTTAAGCCATAGAATTTCATAGTGCTGGAACAATGAATACTGTCATTCCTTGAATCAGGCGCTATGATTAGTGCGTATATTGCGTTTAACTGGTTATAGCAGGAGTGATTATGCATTCAATTCATGCAAAATGGAGATTGGTTTTCATCTCTGCATTGGTATTACTGCTCGTCGGATGTGCCTCAACCCAATCACGATATTATTCCAGTGCAGTGGATTTTCTGTATCCTGACAAGAAAGAACCGGTTGAGAAGCCTGGAATACCGGTGATGAAAATCCCGATGAAAGTAGGTATTGCATTTGTCCCGGATGCCGGGCGCTACGGCCGTTCCAGGAATTTCTGGCAGTCGTTCGCCGGAGCAGGCCGTTCGAATGCATTTAAGATGACAGAAAACCAGAAAACAAAGTTGATGAAACAGGTTTCAGATTATTTTCGAAAATATCCGTTCATCGGCTCGATAGAAATTATACCTTCGCCATACCTCAAACCCAAAGGTAGCTTTGCGAATCTGGATCAGATTCGGACAATGTATGGAATTGATGCTATCGCGTTGATATCGGTCGACCAGGTTCAGTTTACTGACGAAGGTGTCGCCTCATTTTTATACTGGACAGTGATTGGTGCTTATACCATTCCGGGAGAAAAGAACACAACTCATACCATGATGGATGCCGTTGTCTACGATATTAAAAGTCGAAAAATGCTATTTCGTGCACCGGGTCTAAGCGAAGTCAGAGGCAGCTCAACACCGGTTAATATCAGCGAGGAGCTGAGAAAAGACAGTCAGGAAGGTTTTCAAATTGCGGCAAAGGATATGATCAAAAATCTTGACGAACAACTTGCTTCATTTAAAGCCAAAGTCAAGGAGTCTCCAAAAGAATACAAAGTAGTAGAGCGTAGAGGTTATCATGGAGGTGGCAGTTTTGAGCCATGGTTTATTCTGGTTTTGGCTGTGTTCAAACTGAGTATCTTTTGGGGAAGGAGAAAAATGTTAGCCAGTAGCAGGCTGCCTTGAAAAAGGTATATCCAAATCTAAGGTTCGATTTAGTATCATGCGATGCTTGATCGAATACATTTGATTTCACGTATACGATAAAAAAAGCAAGAAATGCACCACTGTGCCAGTGCCAGACGGTATCCTTGACGCGAGAGCTTTTGAGAACCAGTCTCTCAACCATCGGTCTCATCTTCTCCGTGTGCCTCGTGGCATTCGCGAATCGATTCACATAATATCAAAATGTGTCGAGAATGTGGCGGAGCCGTTAGGATCATGACCAAAACACTCGCTGCACTTGTGGGGTAGGACTTTCGGCAGGTGCTCGGAGCCACTATTTCCAATTAATGTACGAATCTTAGAGTGCGTTATCGCACAGTCGGATGTCTGGCGTCTCTGTAGTATCAAGCTTAGCTAAATTAACAAGGGGGCATGTAATTGGATACGCCCGCTGCAAATAGATTCGACTATGATAAATGTTTTATGCTGACGCCGTCATCGGTTGCGATGTGCCCCATTTAATCAATGTATCGGGAATTCCAATAGGGTAAAAATGCCTCTGTCTCAATAGCTTAAATAAGAACCATGACCGATTATGAACCCTGAATTTTGGAAAGGACGAAAGGTATTTGTTACCGGACATACGGGTTTTAAAGGCAGCTGGTTATGCTTGTGGCTGCAACATCTCTCAGCACAAGTCACAGGCTATTCGCTCCCGCCACCAACGAATCCAAGCTTGTTTGATGTCGCAGAGATTGCATCCGGGATGGTCTCAATTGAAGGTGATGTGCGCGACTACAAGTCACTTACTGATGCACTGACCGCCTTTCAACCCGAGATAATCTTTCACATGGCAGCGCAGTCAGTCGTGCGGGAGTCCTACGAGCAACCCGTTGCTACTTACGATACCAACGTAATGGGCACAGTGCATCTCATGGAAGCCGTGCGACACCTAAAAGGACGCGTGGCGGTGATCAACATCACCACCGACAAGGTCTACGAAAACCAAGAATGGGTATGGGGTTATCGGGAAACAGACCGTCTGGGTGGGCATGATCCTTACTCCAACAGTAAAGCCTGCTCAGAACTGGTAACGCAGTCCTTCAAGGGTTCCTTCTTCGATACAATCCCTGATCAGGCAAACCAAAAATTCATTGCGACTGCACGCGCAGGCAACGTGATTGGCGGTGGCGACTGGACCCGTGACCAATTGATCCCGGACGTCATGAATGCTTTTCATGAAGGCCGAGAGGTCGTTCTGCGTAGTCCGCAGGCAGTCAGGCCCTGGCAATTTGTCCTGGACTGCCTGGGCGGCTACATGACGCTGGCGGAAAAGCTGTTGTTGGACGGCAAACCCTATGATGGTAACTGGAATTTTGGTCCGCGCCTGGAAGATACACTGCCAGTGCAACAAATCGTCGAGCGAATCATTGCTAAATGGCCGGGCAAGGCCAGCTGGAGTCTGGATAGCGGCAATCATCCACACGAAGCCGGATATTTACGACTCGATACCAGCAAGACCGTTATGCAGCTGGACTGGAAACCACGGCTTGCCCTGGCCGAATCCCTGGACTGGATCGTCTACTGGTACAGTCAGTATTTCAATCGTGTTGACCCGAAGGCCTTATGCCTGGAACAGATTGAACGTTACGAGACCAAGGTTTCTCACAGCTAAACGATGATCCACGTTCAGACTATAACAATCAGAGATCGAGATGCAATTTCAGAAATGCGATGTCAATGACGCCTGGTTGATACAGCCATCACCTCACCTGGATGAGCGGGGACGGTTTATGCGTGCGTGGTGCCAGCGAGAATTTGAAGAACATGCCATCCATTTCAATCCGGTGCAGGCAAATATGGCCTATAGCATCCAAAAGGGCACCCTCAGAGGCTTGCATTATCAAATAGCACCGTCACTGGAGGCAAAACTGGTCCGCTGTCCGCGTGGTTCGGTGTTTGATGTGGTTGCTGATTTACGGCCTGATTCTTCCACTTATCTGAAATGGTTTGGGACAGAACTCAACGCTGAAAACGGCCACATGCTTTTCATCCCGGAAGGTTGCGCGCATGGCTGTCTCAGTCTTGAAGACGACAGCGAAATCTTATATCTGACCTCTGCATTTTATGCACCCGAGTGCGCGCGAGGTGTGCGTTTCGATGACCCAGGACTTGCAATACAATGGCCCGAGGATGTAGTCATCGTCTCTGAACAGGATCGCAACTGGCCATTGCTAAACAACTAACCAGCGACTGAAACTATTTCAAGGAAACCTGCTTATGAATACTGATCCCGTCTTTATCAATCCTGGAGAAAATATTTCAATCTATAACGTGCTACAGCAGCGCGAAATGAACAACATGCCTATTCGGGTCGGTATCATCGGTGCTGGCGCAACTGGCCGCGCGATCACTCTCCAGCTTGGCACCCCTGTCCCCGGTATTCGGATAGCGGGTATTTCCAACCGTAGCCCACAACATGCGGAACGCGCCTTACGGGAAGCGGGCATCGAACAATGGGTATCCGCGGAAACGGCTACACACGCGGAAACGATCATTGCCAAAGGTCTTCCGGTGCTGACCGATGACCCGACCGTGTTAACCCGTTGTGATGCCATTGATCTCATCATCGAGGTAACAGGCACCGTAGATTTTGGTGCACAAGTCGTACTGGATGCTATCGATCATGGTAAATCCATTATTATTGTCAACGCAGAACTGGATTCACTTATCGGACCCATTTTGAAAACCAGGGCCGATCAGGCCGGTGTTGTTTTGACAAACACCGACGGTGATGAACCTGGCGTGGCAATGACCCTGGTGCGCTACGTACAATCTGTTGGCCTCAAGCCAGTCGCTGCCGGCAATATCAAAGGCATGGTGGATTATTATCGCAATCCCGATACCCAACGGGAGTTTGCAAAAACCCACGACCAGGATGTTCGAAAAGTCACATCATTTGCCGACTCTACCAAACTCTCCATGGAAACCTGCGTGTTGGCTAACGCAACCGGTTTCGGCGTGGCGAAACGCGGCATGGTTGGGCCCGCCTGTGGCTATGTCAGGGAACTGGCGAATCTTCTGCCAGCCGAGGCCATGCTGGAAAGAGGCATCGTGGATTATTCCGTGGGTGCTGCGCCACATACAGGCGCTTTCGTCATCATCCACGAAGAGAATCCCTATAAAAAGACACAGCTGGCTTACTACAAGCTGGGTAATGGGCCGTTTTATGTATTCTATACGCCCTATCATCTGCCACATTTACAGATACCCTCGACCATCGCTCGGGCTGTCATCCATAAGGACCCAACCGTTACGCCCTTGGCGGGTCCGTCATGTGAAGTTGTCGCCGTCGCTAAGAAAGATATGAAAGCTGGTGAACGCCTCGACGGCATCGGTGGGTTCTGCAGCTACGGTTTGATCGACGATCGTATTGCCGCCCGACAATCCAATGCGCTACCTATTGCCCTTTCAGAAGGTTGTTTACTGATACGCGATATCCGGAAAGATAGTGTCATTGCCTTTAGCGATGTGAAATTACCAGCTACCCGACTCTGCGATACGCTGTGGTTGGAACAGGAAAAACGTTGGCCGGTCGCCGCTGAACAAATCTTACAGGCAAAATGATAAAGCGGCCGGCTAGCAGTTCACCGTAACGCGTCCCAACCGTCCCTGATGTTCGAGGCAGCGGCTGATTCCTGGCGTCAGTGGTGTGCGCTATGGTGACGCGGCTCTGATCACCAATCTCGATGGCTTTTCTGTCGGGCCCATTGCTTGTCTTGTCACGTCCTATAAACCAGCTCGGGCCACTGACTCATAATACTGCACGAATCTAAGCGTGCGTTATCGTACAGTCGACTGCCTGGCGTCTGTGTACTCTATCTGCAGCATCGGTTAGCTAAATTAACAATGTCTTATGTTGACTTTATCACCTATGCAGATGCCAGCTTCAGGGCAGCATTAATATATATGATTCGAAGATAAATATTTTGTCTACGCCAAGGGCTTTGTTCTGACAAAAACCATACCAACCGGCATCAACACGTTGGCCACAGGGGGGAATACTATGATGAGTAGATCAGACTCGCCGAACCCGCATGAAGCCACCAGCGTCAATGGAGCTGACACAGACGTTCTCATTCTATCGATGCGGCGTCTCAACAACTTGGTCGCTTATGCCCTGACTTATGAACTCGAGGACGTGCTCACAGAGATGGTGGGAGCTGATCGCGTAGAGCCGAGCGACATGGCAGCATTGGAGCTGTCACGCCGCGTCTACAAGCTCACGCGAAAGGCGACCGGTTCCCGTAGGCTGGCTCGGACGCTAGCACCAGCCCTGGCAACGGTGCGCCTCCAACGCGACTACGAGCTGTTCTTCCCGGTGTTCAACAACGTTTGGGAACTCTATGCGTTAACTACCTTGCCGAACTGGCGTGCACACTGTCGCCATGCCGCATGTTTTATTACCGAGGTCTGGCTGGAGCACATGCCTGGTTATTTGTTGGAGCTACTGGCGGAGTTCGATCACGTGTTCGTAGGTTCCGACGGTCCGGCTTCGGCGCTGGCACGAGAACTGGATACGCCGGTGAGCTACCTGCCGCTATCTGTCGACGTCCTGCGCTTTGCACCTAATCCCGAGTCGATGCCGCGTCCCATCTACGTCAGCAATATTGGTCGACGTTCCCCGGTCACGCATGCTGCACTGCTTGAATACACGCGCCGTCAGGGGCTCTTCTATTACTACGACACGGTTGCCGCGAGTGGCACTGACCTCAAACAGCGGACATTCCGGATCGACAACGCCAGCGAACATCGGGCGCTGTTGGCGAGTATTCTGCAGCGAAGCCGCTATTTCATTGCCAATCGGGGTCTCGTGAACCAATCCGTTGGTACGCGTGGTGGAGACATTATCCCCAATCGAATCTACGAAGGGGCAGCGGCCGGTGTCGTCATGCTTGGCGCACCACCGCGCTCGGAAGAATTCAAGCGCCAGTTCGACTGGCCCGGCGCGGTCATTGAGATCCCATTCGACTACCCGGACGTGGGCCATGCGCTGGCCGAACTTGACCTTGACCCGTGTCGTCTCGAACGAATCCGTTGCGACAACATCCGCAACGCAGCACTGCGGCATGATGTGGTCTATCGGATTCGCGCTATTTTCGACACCCTTGGTCTGCAACCAACCGCAGGCATGCTTGCCCGCGAAGCGCAACTCCGGGAAGTCGCGGATGGCGCGGCTGCCCTTGGGGATAGCCTGAGGGTGGCGGATCAAATGCTGGCGCGCATCTACGCCATATCGTAGACGTGCCAGATGTTGCCCTTCAACCAGCAGACGCAGTGCCATGCTAGAACTTGAAATCAGTACCAGACAATCACCGCCAAGGGTGTTGCTGATTGGTGCACATTGTGACGATATCGAGATCGGCCTGGGGGCAACCATTAAGCGTCTTTGCACACAACACCCAGATGCCCATATTCTGTGGGTGACGCTGAACGCCAATGAGGTGCGCGCGGCGGAAACACGCGCGGCTTCCGCCCGATTATTGGCCGAGGCGCACAACACGAAACTCATCATAAAGAACTTCCGGGAAAGCTATTTTCCCTATGCCGGCGCGGAGCTAAAGGATTTTTTCGAGACGTTAAAAGCTGAGATTGTGCCGGACCTTGTGTTCACCCATAGGCGCGACGACCTGCACCAGGATCACCGGGTGGTGAATGAATTGACGTGGAACACCTTCCGTGATCACCTCATCCTGGAATACGAGATTCCAAAGTATGAAGGTGATCTTCGCACACCAAACGTCTATGTCCCTTTCACTCGCGAAGAGATCGACACAAAAATCGAGATGCTGATGGATTGTTTTGCGACCCAGCACAGTCGCCACTGGTTTACCCCTGAAACGTTTCGGGCAACGGCACGACTCCGGGGAATTGAGTGCAACGCACCAGGAGGTTTCGCGGAAGGTTTCCACTGCCGAAAGTCGGTCCTCGCGATTTGAGGCGGTGCACCTGTGATAGAGACGAGGTGTGAGTGTGTTGAGATGGTGCCAGGTATCGAGAGCGGCGCGGGAAAAGGTACAGCGTGCCCTTGCCTCGGGTGTAACAGGGGGGGGCGACGTACAAGTCGCCGTGAATTGTTTTCTTGAATTGGAGGATGGGTTTTATGGTGTGCGAAATGTTTAAAACTGGCACGACTCTCATATTCTGTCGAGTGCTGCGCGATAGCAGGTCTACAAAATGAAGGTGGTTCTTTTCTGTGGTGGTCTCGGCACGCGACTGCGCGAACACTCCGACACGATCCCGAAACCCCTGGTCAACGTTGGAGACCGGCCGATCATCTGGCATTTAATGCGTTACTACGCGCATTACGGCCACAATGAGTTCATACTCTGCTTGGGCTATCGTGGTGATCTGATCCGTTCGTATTTCTTGAACTATAACGAATGCATGCTGAACGATTTCACGCTGTCAGAAGGAGGCAAGCGCATCGAACTGGCATCGACTGACCTCGACGACTGGAAGATCACTTTTGTCGACACGGGGCTTAATTCGAATATCGGAACACGCCTTCAGCTTATTCGCAAGTACCTGGAACACGAAGAAACATTCCTGGCCAACTATTCCGACGGCTTATCGGATCTGCCTCTTGATCAGCACATAGACGCTTTTCAGGAGAGTGGGGCAATTGGTGGCTTCGTCGCCGTTCGTCCGCAGCAGAGCTTTCACTGTGTGAATACCAGTCCGAACGGATTGGTCAATTCAATTGAGAGCATGAGCGGGGCCGAACTCCGTATCAACGGGGGGTTTTTCTGCCTAAAAAACAGTATTTTTGACTACATGCGTGAAGGAGAAGAACTGGTCGAACAACCCTTCAGCCGCCTTATGGCGAGCAAACGGCTTTGGGCAAACCGGTACGATGGGTTCTGGGCCCCCATGGATACGTACAAAGACAAGGTTTCCTTCGACAAGCACCATGCCGATGGAAATTGTCCATGGATGGTATGGAAGAGAGATACGTTGCGCAGTGTCACTGGCAGTTGCAAGGAGAGCGATAGAAAGTTTGATGGGTGCATAAACGGTAAAGTAAAAGTAATAGGGAAAGGGGGGATTTGATTTCTTCCATGTGCAAACACAAACAAAAATGCTGTCCCTCGCTGCAAGACGCTGTTTTAATGCAAATCCGGTTCGATTTTACTATGCCAGTGCCAGGCGGTATACCTGACGTTCCAGCTTTTGGAGTATGTCAGCGAGCGTTTCACGAATTGCTTCTGTACCGCGTGCCTTTATTTTGAAAAGATAAGAATTGTCATGATCGAATACCTTCAAGGATGTGATACGCAAACTCTCGAGGATGTGCCTTATTGTGTGATAGGTAGTGGCGCTGCAGGGATAACTGTGGCCGTGGAATTGGCGCGAGCAGGGAAACGAGTGCTTTTGCTCGAGGCAGGTGACTGGAAAGACGACTCAACCTTAGATGATGCCTATGCAGGAGAGGTAACACCGCCTCATCCAGCGGCAACAGAATATCGCCGCCAACGTTTCGGCGGGACGACTCATCTTTGGGGCGGCAGGTGTGTACCGCTAGACAAACAAGACCTGGATATTCGGCCGCATGTTCCCTATAGCGGATGGCCCATAACTCACGAGGAATTATCACAATACTACCCATCGGCTATGGACTATTGCGACGCGGGACAGGCAGATTTTAAATTAACGGCATTAGGTTTAAACCCTGAGCCTATGTTTGGTGAACTCCCTGGTCTTTATCCCGAAATTATTGAGTGCCTCGAACGTTACAGTTTGCCGACAGATTTCGCCAGGAAATTTCAGACTGAAATATCTCAGTCCAAATTATTGACCGTGTTATTACGTGCGAGATGTACGGCTCTCAATACGAATACAGATGGTTCTAATATCGAGTCGATTACCTTGTCCGATGGTATCGATCAATGGCAGGTACGCGCAAGAAAATTTATTCTTTGCGGAGGTGGGTTGGAAACAACTAGATTGCTCCTGATGGCGCGTCAACAATGCACAGCCTGGCATCGATTCGATGCCGCACTAGGGCGCTTTTATACCTGTCACTTTGATTTAATCTTTGGTGATCTTCGATTCAAAGGTAGTCCGCCAAAATTTGATTTTGAGAAAACGGTCGACGATGTCTATGCGCGTCGAAAGTTGAATTTTTCTGCGGATTACCAGTTGCAAAATCAACTTCTTAATTCAACATTCCGTTTGCACTTTCCACCTTATGGTGATCCTGCGCATGGTAGCGGAGTACTGTCTTTTATTTATCTCGCAAAATCTATTCTTGCACGGGAACATCAGGATATTCTAAATCATGGCAGGGGATTAACAACTGAAGATCAAAATAAGCTGCTGCATATTAAAAATGTCTTATTAGGGTTTCCTTCAATGATCCGCTTTGGGTATGAATGGCTGGTTAAAATGAAACTCGCAAAACGGCGATTACCCTATACATTAATAGCAAACGCAAATGGTAGCTATCCACTTGAGTTTAATAGCGAACAAATACCTAGTGCGCAAAACAGGATTGAGCTGGTTTCTCAGCATGATGGTTTTAACATGCCAAGAATAGCGATGAAATGGCAGTTAACTGATGCCGATATTGAGTCGGGAGTCAAAAGCTTCGAGTGTCTACAAGCGGCATTAAATAAGACAAAGGAATGTCGACTTGAGTTCGATTCTGGAAAGCTTCGCGAACAAATGAACGGAGCGCTCCCTGTTGGTGGCCACCATATGGGTACTACACGGATGGGGCATTCCGTGAAAGACAGTGTGGTGAATGCTGATTGTCAGCTGCATGGAGTGGATAATCTTTATGTGGCCAGCTCTTCGGTTTTCCCCACGTCTGGCCATGCTAACCCGACCCTAACGATAGTCGCATTGGCATTGAGGTTGTCTGTTCACTTGCTATCAAAAGATGTAGCATAAAAACATACATAATCTCATTACATTTTAAATTGACTCAGTCGATAGCATGTTGTTTTGTTGAGGGATACCGGCCCACAGCCAGTGCCAGTAAACCCATCTCCTGAAAACGCATTGCCCCCACACAGGCAATGAGGGCCTTAAGTTCGGTAGCGGACAGTTTGCTGCGTTGATCCCAGGTATCGTTAAACAAGGTGGTGCGGGTGTACTTGTTTGCATCCGACCGCCGCGAGATAGCGCGGCTCCGGTCACGGGCAAGAAGGAGCCCCTTCGGTTCGATAGAATTTCTGGCGGGGCGGTCCGTCCAGCACCGTGAGTATGATATGCCGTACGAGATGAAGCCTGTATGGAGTGGACTGTATGTCAATGAACCTCAGCGTTTGTATTGCAACCTATCGCCGCACCGATCGTCTGCGCGTGTTGCTGGAGGACCTGGCGAAACAGACGCTGATGCCTGATGAAGTGGTGATCGCCGATAACGATGTGGCGGGTAGTGCAAAACCGGTTGTTGAGGCGTTCGAGACCGCAGGCAGCCCGTTTCGGCTGGTGTATGGGATCCAGCCGGAACGCAACATTTCCGTGACGCGTAATCTCAGCGTGCAGATGGCAAGCGGCACCTGGCTGGCCTTCGTGGATGATGACGAGCGCGCACCGCCACAATGGCTGGAGCGGTTGATGCAGGCTGCGCTGGTGCACGCTGCCGACGGCGTACTGGCGCCAGTGGAGCCGCAGGTCCCCGAAGATGCACCGGCGTGGATCCGCCGTGGCAAGTTCTATGACTGGCCGCACCTTGCAACAGGCGAGGTCGTGCCACACAGTCACCTTCGGTTCGGCAATGTTCTGCTCGCCGGCGAACCCTTGCGGAAACTGCCCGGCCCCTTCGATCCTGTATTCGGTCTGTCCACCGGAGAGGACGGCGACATGCTCATGCGGCTGATGGAGCGCGGCGCGAAAGTCATCTGGTGCGATGAGGCCCCTGTCTTCGAGCCGGTGGAAGCCAAGCGTCTGTCGATGCGCTGGTTGCTGCAGCGATCCTATAGCGGCGGCCAGCACTTCGGCCGGCTGGTGATTACTGGCAGATTTGGTCACCGCCATTCGTTGCGCCTGCTGCTGGAGGGCGGGCGCTGGATGGCGCAGCTCGGCGTTGCCCTGGTACTTGCGTTGGTCAGCTGGCCCTTCAGTCGGCATCGCGCAATCGCCTGGCTGATCAAGGCGTGGGCGAATGTCGGTAAGATGACAGCATTATTTGGCTCGCGCTATAGCGAGTACGCTTAGTATGGAGCGGACCACCGCCTTACCAATCAAACAACCTGTCGTCGTCCTTGGCGCCGGTGGGTTCATAGGCAGGCGTGTGGTGGACGCGCTTGCTGCTTCAAGCTGGGCTGAGCCAGTGGCCGTGGGGCGCAGAATCGCTGCCGCGCACCTGCATCCTGCCGCACTCAAGGTCGCACTCGATGCGAGCGACGAGCATGCCCTGGAGTCCGTGCTTGCTGGTGCGGCGGGGGTCGTGAGCTGCATCAGCGGAGATCCTGCGAGTATTGTGCGCAGTGGCCGTGCGCTGCTCGCGGTTGCGGCGCGAATGCCGGTTGCTCCCCGTGTCGTGTACCTTAGCAGCCTTGCCGCCTATGGCGCTGTTGCGGATATCGTCGATGAGGACAGTCCATTGCGTGACAACTTTACCGACTATGGCGCGTCCAAGGTGGTCGTTGATCAGCTCGCGGCGGAATACCCTTTCGCTGTCCGACTGCGACCCGGCATCGTCTACGGCCCGGGCAGCGCCTGGTGGACTGATCGTATTGCGCGCCTGCTCGTCGCACACCGACTGGGGGATCTCGGCGACACCGGCAACGGCTATTGCAATCTCGTGCATGTTGATGACGTCGTGGCAGCGATCCTGTCTGCATTACGTGAACCGGCGGCGGCGGGCCACGCCTTTAATCTTGGCAGCCCACTGGTACCGACGTGGAATGAATATTTCCTGCAGTACGCGCATGCGCTTGGTATCAAACCGGTGCGGCGCATAGGTCGGGGACGTTTGTGGTTTGAGCTGACCGTGCGCGGACCGCTGCTGAAAGTCGGGGAACTCCTGACAGGTAAAGAGGCGGTGCCCGCCATTCGGCCCTGGCTAACCGATTTGTGCAGGCTTGCCATTCGCATGCGAGTCGATCGGGCGGAGCAGGTGTTAGGGTTGCGTTGGAAGCCGCTAGATAAAGGACTTGATGAATGTGCGGCCTGGTTTCTTGCAGGCCGTCATTTCTGAGGATCGCCAGAAGTCGGACGTCGTCTAAATAAAAAGGGGATGCAGGATTTCATTTTAACCTTGCGCAAACACGAACAATAACGCTGTTCTCGTTACCTGGTGTTGTTTGAGTGAAAATCCGGATCGATTTTTCTGTGCCAGTACGATATATCTGACTCCGGGGCATCAGGAGTATATCAGTGAGCGGCATAAGGACTGCCTTTGCGTGTCCTGCCTGAGTGCGGTACTGAGCGTAAAAAGTATCAATTCGGTGGGGTTGCATGGAAACAAGTGGCATTAATTTATTCGCGCTGACATCCCAAACAATACTGTAAAAATATAAAATTTTTTCTCGAACCTGCCATTATTAATTCCGTCTTACAGAGTAATTGACTCGATTCTAGAACCATATTTAGTGGTATTTAGTAAAGTGAATCTGGTAAGCAAGAATACGGTTATTATCCTTGATTTTGTAATTTCGCCATGGAATTTTTTAGTAAAATCTGCCGGTAAACTGTAACGTTCGATACGCTCATATAAGTCAGAAAAAAATGAAATGAAAGTTCGTGAAACATGGGTTGGTATCTATTTCCAAGGTGGTTAATTCAGAAAAGCGATTTTTTGCTTAATTAATGTTGATTAAGGATGTTAAATGTATAGGTAACATCATATTTGAGTATATTGTATTGATTTAGTACTAATACTAGTTGAAGGCATTCGTCTAACCAATATTTCGATGACATAGCTGGCAGACTCACGAACTGTAAATTTCATTGCTTTGAGTAAATGCAGTCTATATGTGTCCCAGCTAACAGAGTGCGTCAGCGTACAGATGCGTGATTTTCACGATCATACTCTCGCAGTCATGCAGCCATCCGATAAAATGTTTAAACCACTCGCCGCGGAATCAGCACCGCGGCAGGTATGTTGTAATGCCGTGCACCTGGCCACAGACCTCATGCCAGTGTTTGACATAATTTGGATCATTCTAGCCGTCTCTTCCGGTATGCATTTGTATGATCATTGGTTGGCGCCGCAGGGTGTATCCATCTATTCTGGCGGTCTCTTTGCTCAAGCCGCCTTGCTTGCCGCCGTACCGGCACCGTTCTTCCTGTATGATAAGCAATTTGGCGCTTACGCAAGTCGCGGAAAAGCAGGGCGTCTCCTGGGTGCTCATTTCATTCGCTTTGTATTATTTTCTGGATTCGTCCTGTTACTGGGTAACCTCAGTCTGGCAATCGAGAAATTCCCAATTCAGGTAATCGCGTTCTGGTTTGTCATATGCCTGGTGCTGTCCTCTTCCACCCGTCTGTTGATGGCGTATGCCGTGCGGCGTGTCCAGCAACGGGGTGCGGTGATCCAAACTATTGCCATCGTCGGTGCTGGTCGGGTGGCCGACCGGCTGGTGAAGGCGTTGCAAAACAGCCACGGTGAGACTGTTGAGTTACTCGGGGTGTTCGATGATAAAATCCAGAACGCACCGAAGAGTTCCGTCAAGTCAGCTGGCACCATCGCGCATCTGCTTGAAATAGGTAAAACTCGCAAGATCGACTGGATACTCCTGACCCTTCCACCTACAGCGGAAACGCGTGTGCTGGAGTTAGTACAACGTCTAAAAGGCTTGTCAGTCCCAATTGGCTTGTGCCCGCAACACATTGGCCTGACTGTGCCTTATAACATCATCGATTTTGTCGGTGACACCGTTCCCGTCAACCTGCTCGTGGACCGTCCCATCAAGCGGTGGAATGCTGTCGTGAAAACTATTGAGGACCTGACCATTGGTGGGATCATCACGCTATTTGCCTTGCCGGTCATGGCGATCATCGCACTTGCGATCAAGATCGATAGTCGGGGACCGGTGCTTTATAAACAAAAACGGCATGCCCTGAACAATCAGGAATTTTATATTTATAAATTCCGTTCGATGCGCTGGAATCCTAACCCGACTACTGAAACGCTGATACAAACGTCTCGCAATGATGATCGGATCACGCGCGTGGGGCGTTTCCTACGCGCCTCGAGTCTTGATGAAATTCCCCAGCTATTCAACGTACTAAAAGGTGACATGTCACTGGTTGGCCCCCGTCCGCATGCAATCAATATGCGCACCGAAGAACGCCTTGGCCAGGAGCTGACCGCGACTTATGCGCACCGCCATCGGGTCAAACCCGGCCTTACCGGCTGGGCGCAAGTGAATGGTGCACGTGGTGCGACCGATAATAGTGCACAGCTTTATCGTCGTGTACGTCTGGACCTGGAATACATCGAAAACTGGTCAGTGTTGCTGGACCTGAAAATACTCTTTAAGACCTTTAATGTCGTTATCAAGATGACAAACGCCTTTTAGGTTATTGGTTCCAATTATTTCCGCGCGCTTATTAGTTGACACCACGTGACCGGGTAACCGTTATTTGCCGTGGTTTCCGTCGCATCCATACTCCTGTGCCTTTTGCGGCAACAATGTGCGGTAGCGAACAGAGTACGATGACGCACAGACTACCGATCGGTGGATGAATAAATTCCATAATAGGTAATGGTTTTGGGTGTGTTGACCTGGTTTGATGTGCGTACATCGCAAAATCTAACGCGACTTATGTGTGTGGGAGGTAGAATATGAGTTCCGAGCAACCTGAAAAACCCATTTTAAATTATAACGTGGTGCCGATGACCAGTGGTGTATTGTTGATCGTAGATATCTTAAGCCTTCTGCTTCTGCTCAGCGTATTTTTCGCTATCTCACAATACGACCATTGGACAACCGCGCAGGCTGTCTACATATACACCGCCAGTAATTTTGTTCACATCGCATTGATAGCCGCTATCCCGGCAGCATTTTTCCTTTACGACAAACACTTCGGCGCCATTGTCAGTCGCGGAAAAATTGGGAGCCTACTGCGCTCGCATTTTATGCGCTTTATGTTTTATGCAGGTTTCGTCTTGTTGCTGGGCAGCTTCAGTTTTGTGTCAAATAAAATTCCAGCCGAAGTATTATTGATCTGGTTTATTTCAGGCTTGGCATTGACCTCTTTCACTCGGCTAGTGATGGCGCTCACGGTTCGCCGTTATCAACGGCATGGCGCCTTGACTGAAGTGATTGCCATCGTAGGAGCCGGCCCGGTGGCGGATCGACTGGCGCAGGCCCTGCAACAAAGCCACGGTGATACCGTTGAGCTGCTTGGCGTATTCGATGACAAAGTCCTGGGCGCACCACAGAGCAAGATCAGAGCGATTGGTAACATTGCGCAATTACTAGAGATAGGGAAAAGCCGCAAGATCGACTGGATACTCCTGACCCTGCCGCCAACTGCGGAACGGCGGGTGCTGGAACTCGTACAGCGGTTGAAGGCCCTGTCAGTCCCCATTGGTCTGTGTCCGCAACACGTCGGTTTGAATGTGCCTTATCGCATCGTCGATTACGTCGGCGATACCGTCCCGGTCAGCCTGCTTGCGGACCGCCCTGGCAAACGCTGGGATGCGGTGTTTCAATCCGCAGAAGGATTTGTCCCGCGTTGGGTAGTTACCTTGGTGTTGTTGCCACTGATGGCGATAGACGCCATTATCGTCAAGGTCAACCATGCTCTGACTGTTCGCGACCGGAAAAAATATGGCTAACCTCAGTCTGCGGCTTGATAACAAAAGCACCTCGGAATTTACTGAGGTGGCTGCCCGTTTCGGAACTGACCAATACGGTTATGTCGTGACACCAAACGTCGATCACATAATTCGGCTACATGATGATGCCGCGTTTCGCGAGCTTTATGCAGATGCCACCTACACGTTGCTCGACAGCCGTTTTCTCTCGCACCTGTTACGCATCATCCAAAGATGTCATTTGCCGGTGTGTACTGGCAGCGATCTAACGGAAAATATTTTACGCAAGGTGGTAAATCCTGACGATGCACTGGTGCTCATTGGAGGCACAGAAACGCAGGCAAAACAATTGTGCGAGCACTATAATTTGCGTGAGCTGTATCATTACAATCCACCGATGGGGTTCATTCGTGACCCGCAAATGGTCGAGAACTGCCTGCAATTTATCGAAAGTCACAGTCCGTTCCGTTTCTGCTTTCTGGCAGTGGGTTCGCCCCAACAGGAGGTTCTGGCCCAGCAATTAAAGGAGCGTGGCATCGCACGCGGGCTGGCGCTCTGTATCGGGGCATCTATCAACTTCCTTACCGGCGATGAGCAGCGCGCACCGCTATGGATGCAGCGCTCAGGTACTGAGTGGTTGTTCAGGTTACTCCAGGCACCGAGGCGCATGGCCAGGCGTTATTTGCTGCGTGGCCCCCGCATCTTTCGCCTGTTGTTTAATGCGGAGATTGTGCTCCGTGAGGCAGCGATACCCAATCAGACCCAAACAAGGACTGGCTAGGCAAGAGAGTGTACTTTAGTGGTGTTGCCTCAAGGCATCCATCTTGTGTGTAAGCGTCCCTTTTCATCGAAGTGGTATCGACCGTCCATCCAACCTAAGCCAAACAATATAAGTGACTGATCGTAGTAGTTGGGTGATTTGTCCTGGGCGGCGCGCAAGCGACTAAGCTGCTTTTCCAGTGATGAGTTATCACCGAGCACCTTCAAGTAAGGTAATACCGCAGCTGAGAATCCGAGTGGCGAATAATTGGACTTTGTAACAATGCCGGTCAGTGGATCGACATTCTCGGGTGGTTCACCTGCTTTGCGAATAAGTCTAGCATAGGTTGGCAGCAGCTTGACAAGTGCCTCACCGCTCTTGCCCGACATGCCTGCCCACGTGTAAACCCGGATTGCATCGTAGCTGGCTGAGGGTGGCGCTTCGGTATCCGGGATGACCTTGCCAGTGGAATCGACGACAAACCTGTCCGGCGCGACACCCGCACTGAATATTTTTGGCGCCATATGCAGAAAGTTATCCCAGATGGCCTGCCAGGGTCCTTGCGGGTCAGCGGTTGCTAAATAACGAAATAAAAAGCCAGGCAAGTAGCTGGGGACAAGGCGGTAGTGACCATTTGCGAGCTTAAAGCCATAGTGGCCGGGTAACAGCAGTGCACCGGTACCACTTGTCTCTACCGTTTCGTAACGCTGGATGGCGCGAAGCATCTTGCGCGCAGTATCACCATAGGCAGGTACATGCCATAACCTCTCCGCTTCGAGCAGACTGTAAGCAATCCAGAGGTCAGCGTCCGATGCTGAATTTTTATCCTTGATGCCCCAGCTGCCGTCATCGCGTCGACCCCATAACCAACCGGGCAGGGCGTCGCCCAGTTGCCCACCAGCCAGATTTTCAGAAGTCCATTTGAGTATCGTATCGAACCGGCTGCGATCATTGGCAACCAGCGAAAAAAACAGACCGTAGGATTGCCCCTCAGATGTGCTCTTTTGATCGAAGGTTACGTCGATGACGCGACCATCCGCCTGCACAAACCGGTTATTGAAATATTGCCACAAAGGCCAGTGATCTGAGGAATTTGCTTTTGTCCACCCATACATGCCTGGCAGAAAAAGTAACAAAATGATGCTGACTCTTCTTGCTCTTGGCATGGGTCACTCCAGTTATTGCGGAATAAGGTGTAATAATTCAGCATGCAAGATAAACGTCATATATTGCATGGTCTGTGCGATATATTACATTGAATCATACGTGTGCTACCGAACAGAGATGGGTTTGCAACGATGGGAGAGTGATAACCGCAACACGGTTGTTACCGCCAGGTGGAGTCAGTCACCAGCTATGATTATTTATTGGGGGCTCAGATGGATATCGACTTTTCTGCAGCTTATTTCCTCCTAATGGCTTTCGTCATGGGGCTGGCGGCATTACCGCAATTCCGCCATGTTGACAATACGGCCAAAGTGCCTGCGCGCTATTCATCGCTAGACGGACTGAGGGGCTTTGCCGCACTCAGTGTCGTGTTTCATCACCTTTTTATCACCAACCGTTTCATTGACACTGGAATCTGGATCGAAGCTGACTCTCGTTTCTATGCTTTACTTGGTCCGGTTGGTGTTTCGCTGTTTTTCATGATTACCGGTTTTCTGTTTTGGGGGAAAATATTGCGCACCAGGGGACGACCACGCTGGCATGAGTTGTACGTCAACCGCGTGTTTCGTATCGCACCCTTATATCTATTTGTCGTGGTGATGATGCTGCTTATCGTATTTGCAAGAACTGGTTTTGAACTGCGCGAAGAATCGGCGATTGTTGTCATCGTGGCTATGCTTCAATGGCTGGCACTTGGAATAATCGATACGCAGCCCACTGTGAACACTTATGAAGCAAAACATGTTCTAGCCGGGGTAACCTGGACCATTTTTTACGAATGGCTGTTTTATGCTTCGTTGATTGTAACAGCATTTTTTGCTCGTGGTCGCAAGCACCTGGTATTTATCTCTCTGGCATTGGTATTAACTCTGATCGGTAAGACGTTCCTGCATTGGGACGAAAGCGGTTTCGCGTTGCTTTTTTTGTGCGGCATGGCTGTCGCCTCGCTGTTGCATGAAAAGATTAAATTGCGTATATCGCCCTGGTTGTCTTCGCTGATCGCGCTCACTTGTATAGCTCTTGTTTTGATAAGCTCACGTAATGGTTATGGTACGGTCACCATGTTGATGCTTGCCTTGTTTTTTTATCTTGTTTGCTCTGGCACGTCGGTATTCGGGTTGCTTACCTCCACTCCCGCAACGCGGTTAGGCAATATAAGTTACAGCATTTATTTGATGCAAGGTCTGGTATTGACGATGGTTTTTTCCATCGTGCCACTAAAAAATTTCGCTATGGCCTCGGCACTCAATTACTGGATCATAGGAATGGTCTGCTTGTTTGCGCTTCTGATTTGCGCCACGTTTGGTTATCTCTATATCGAACGGCCGGGAATCGCGCTCGGCAAATATCTTGTCCGCCGTCAAACAAGCCTGGCGATTCAGTAGTAGTTGTTATTGCTGCCAGGTCGGAGCATTGAGTGGCGCTAGCGGGAGAGTGTTTCCCCCATATCCTGTGCAACAGACCCATTTTATCTTGGCGGATATTCAGATTGTCACCAAGTATTCCGCGTGAGAAGTAGTAATACCGTTTTAGCAGGGTCAGACAAAGTTATGGTGATGCAATGCACTAAATTGAACAAAATCAATAATAGTGCACCAAAAATGTGCGCAAAAAATCAGCTCTGCTTTTACAGTATCCTAAATCTATCCAATGTATTGAAGCTAAAAATCCAGGTTTCAGTGCCTGATGATCAGTACGACAGCGCACAGACGATTCACCCATAGATCTATAAAACGTGTACTACACGAGTCAATTTGGACTGAAATAACGACTGGAGAATCTGAATGTTGGCAACAGTTACGCTAATGGCGGATTGTAAACTCAATGGTTCGCTGATTGGGACAGGAAGGCCTGTTGCTTAAGGGGTACTGTGTATGAGTAAACCAAATCAATTACCCGTTTTGGCCAAACAAGATACTAATCTAGCAATCACACCGATTGTCCCCTTGAATTTCATTTATCCGGGGCTGACGTTGACTCAAATATTTTCGATTATCTGGGGCCACAGGAAAGTAAGCCTGTTAATCATGTCCATTGTGTTAGCAATTGTGGTGGTTACCTTGAAGCTCCTTCCGCGAACATACGAAGCTGAAGCTGCACTTATGGTGAATTACGAAGTTAATGATCCGATAAATGGCAAAGAACTTCCCGCAGGACAACTTGGTAGTTACATTGTCACACAGATGGAATTAGTACGTAGCCCGGATATCATATCAGCGGTTGTCGATCAACTTCAGCTTAAATCGAACAAAGAATTTGCGGCAGGGTACAACGGCAAAGTAGGTACGTTACAGCAATGGGTTGTACAACAGGTTGGGAAAAACCTGGCCGTGTATCAAGGCCAGGGTGGCAGCCAGCTTATATACGTACGGTTTTCAGCGAAGAACCCTGTTCTGGCTGCACAGGTAGCCAATGCGATTGCGGAAAAATATAAAAAACAGGAGGACGCGCGAGCAGTCAATCAGCCGATCGAACGAACTGCGCTCTATTCGCAACGCCTGGATGAATTAAAGAAAAATGTCGAATTAGCGCAGAATAATGTCACAGAGTTTTATAAGAAAAATAATTTAGTTGACCAAGGAAATAAAGCCAATATAGACCTGAATATGTTAACTACCCTTGAACAGCGCCTGCTCGAAGCGCGTAATAACCGTCGTGAAGCAGAATCTTTGGCATTAGGAGATCAGTCTGCCAGTGATTCAGTCCTGGCTTCGAAAGAGGTGCAGGGATTGAAAGCTGAACTTACTCAGCAGGAATTGAAACTGGCTAATATGGAAAGACTTTATACACCTGATTACCCGGGGTTATCAGATTTAAAATCATCAATAGATGATACCAAGCAATCGCTGGCGAATGCAGTGCAAAAGTACGCTGCAAATAAGGAGCAAAAATTAACTGTAGCAATAAAACTGGAAAAAAGTTTGGAGATCGCCGTAGCGAGGCAACGTGCAAAAGTTCTCGCTAATAGTAAGCTTAATGATGAATCAGGAAAATATGTGCTAGCACTTGAATCAGCTCAGGCGGTGTATAAACGCGCTCTCGATGGATATGATGAATACGTGTACTCCACTCGTAGACACTATTCCAATGTCAGTTTCGTAAACCGTGCCACGCCACCGTTAAAAGCCAGTAAGCCCAGGATCATCAAAGGATTGTTTCTGGGGGCTGTTACCGCTTTCATGCTTGGTGTGGGTGTTCCATTTGGATATGAATTGTTTAATCGGCGTGTGCGTTGTCGCGACGACCTTGAGCGCGATCATGGGATTCCGGTGCTGGGTGAATTGGGATCACTGTCAACGACAGGTAAAAGTTCTGGCGTAGGCAGAATATGGCGCAATATCTATGGGGGGAGACAGCATGAAAATGCACGCTGCTAACAATGGTCCCAACAAAATAATGAAAAGTGGCGATCATGAGATGGAGTCAGTTTACGATTTCATCGTTGTCAAGGAAACTCTCGTTCCAAGTCCAGAGTTGGTAATAGCGCACGGTGCTTATGCGTTTGATCAACGTAGTGAAGAAA
>JBECKZ010000033.1:0-41444 GCA_040235555.1 Thiohalomonadales bacterium
GTGGCGACGAAAAGGAGAGTGACATGTCTGAAATGACACGCGAGGAGACCGAAGCCCTCATCCAGGAGGTGCTCGAGGTTTATCCGGAAGAAGCAAGAGAGAGCCGCCGCAAACACCTGGCGGTTAACGACCATGAAGTAGAGCAATCCAAGAAATGCATTACCTCCAACAAGAAATCCTTGCCGGGTGTAATGACCATTCGCGGTTGTGCCTACGCAGGTTCCAAGGGTGTGGTATGGGGTCCGATCAAGGACATGATCCATATCTCGCACGGTCCGGTTGGTTGCGGTCAGTATTCCCGCGCCGGTCGCCGTAACTATTACATCGGTACCACCGGTGTAAACACCTTCGTTACCATGAACTTCACCACAGATTTCCAGGAGAAGGACATTGTATTCGGCGGTGACAAGAAACTGGATAAGGCCATCAGCGAAATCGACCAGCTGTTCCCGCTGAACAAGGGTATTAGCATTCAGTCAGAGTGTCCGATTGGTCTGATCGGTGACGACATCGAAGCCGTATCCAAGAAGAAGAACAAGGAAATCGAAAAGCCGGTCGTACCGGTGCGTTGTGAAGGTTTCCGCGGTGTGTCTCAGTCACTGGGTCACCATCTCGCCAATGACTCTATCCGTGACTGGGTCCTGGGCGCGCGTGATGAAGACGACAGTTTCGCGACCACACCGTATGACGTATCCATCATTGGCGACTACAACATCGGTGGTGACGCCTGGTCATCACGGACCCTGTTGGAAGAAATGGGTCTGCGCGTTGTTGCTCAGTGGTCCGGTGACGGTACCCTGTCTGAAATCGAGCTGACTCCTAAGGTCAAACTCAACCTGGTTCACTGCTACCGCTCTATGAACTACATCTCCCGTCACATGGAAGAGAAGTACGGTATTCCCTGGGTGGAATATAACTTCTTCGGTCCGACCAAGATCGCGGAGAGCCTGCGCAAGATTGCCTCTTTCTTTGATGACAAGATCAAAGAAGGTGCCGAGCGTGTTATCGAGCGTTACAAGGCTGAATACGAAGCTGTCATCGCCAAGTATCGTCCACGTCTGGAAGGCAAGCGCGTTATGTTGTTCGTGGGTGGTTTGCGTCCGCGCCACACCATCGGCGCCTATGAAGATCTGGGCATGGAAGTGGTTGGTACCGGTTACGAGTTTGGTCACAACGACGACTATGATCGCACCATCAAGGAAATGGGTAACGCTACCCTGCTCTATGATGACGTGACTGGTTACGAATTCGAAGAATTCGTTAAGGCTATCAAGCCCGACCTGATCGGTTCTGGTATCAAGGAAAAGTACATCTTCCAGAAGATGGGTATTCCTTTCCGCCAGATGCACTCCTGGGATTATTCAGGTCCTTATCACGGTTATGACGGCTTTGCCATCTTTGCCCGTGACATGGACATGACCCTGAACAATCCTTGCTGGGGAGCTATTAAGGCACCCTGGAAAAAGGATGCAGAGTCCGAAGGCGAGCAAATGGCAGCTAGTGCCTAAAGCAGTCGCTCCGGGTGGGGCTGACACTCCATCCGGAGATTTACATTAACCCGTAGGCCGTTAGTTCACAGATTAGTGGCGCGGCAGGAGGTTTTTAAAATGAGTCAGTCAGTCGACAATATCAAACCGAGTTATCCTCTGTTCAGAGATGATGACTACAAGGAAAACCTGGCCAATAAGAAGGCCAATTACGAAGAGTGTCATCCCAAGGAAAAGATCGATGAGGTCTTTGAGTGGACGACCACGAAAGAATATCAGGAACTCAACTTTGCGCGTGAGGCCATCACTGTTAATCCGGCCAAGGCCTGTCAGCCTCTGGGTGCCGTACTGTGTGCCCTGGGATTTGAAGAGACCATGCCCTATGTGCATGGTTCGCAAGGTTGCGTTGCCTATTTCCGTACCTATTTCAACCGCCACTTCAAGGAGCCGATCTCTTGCGTCTCTGACTCTATGACGGAGGATGCCGCGGTATTCGGTGGCCAGAAGAACATGTTCGCTGGACTGGAAAATGCCAAGGCATTATACAAGCCAAAGATGATCGCCGTATCTACGACCTGTATGGCCGAGGTAATCGGTGACGACTTGAATGCGTTTATTAACAACGCCAAAAAAGACGGCAGGGTACCACAAGAATACCCGACGCCGTTCGCACATACCCCGAGCTTCGTCGGCAGCCATACCACGGGTTGGGACAACATGTTCGAAGGTATTGCCCGTTATTTCACCCTGAACTACATGGAAGACAAAGAAGTCGGCAAGAACGGCAAGATCAATGTTGTGCCTGGCTTCGAGACCTACCTGGGTAACTTCCGCGTCATCAAGCGCATGCTCAAGCAAATGGACGTGGATTTCACCATGCTGTCCGATCCGGAAGAAGTCCTGGATACCCCAGCCGATGGTACCTTCCGCATGTATGCCGGGGGAACCACTCAGGACGAAATGAAGGATGCGCCAAATGCCAAGGACACCATCTTCCTGCAGGCATGGCAGTCAGAGAAATCCATGAAGTTCGCCAAGAACACCTGGAAACATGAAGCACCCAAGTTGACCGTTCCAATGGGTCTGGCTGCTACAGATGAATTCCTGATGAAGATCGCCGAGATCACCGGCAAGCCGATCCCGGCGGAACTGGAAAAGGAACGCGGTCGTCTGGTGGACATGATCACCGACTCCCACGCCTGGTTGCACGGTAAGAAATATGCACTGTGGGGTGACCCGGACTTCGTCATGGGCATGACCAAATTCCTGCTGGAGCTGGGTGCCGAGCCAATCCATATCCTTTGCAACAATACCAACAAGCGTTGGAAGAAAGCGATGCAAGCGATCCTGGACGAGTCACCCTATGGTAAAGACTGCGAAATCCATATCGGTAAGGACCTGTGGCACATGCGTTCTCTGGTCTTCACCAACAAGCCGGATTTCATGATTGGAAACTCCTACGGCAAGTTCATCCAACGTGACACCATCACGAAGGGCAAGGAGCACGAAGTACCGTTAGTTCGCTTCGGCTTCCCAATCTTCGATCGTCATCATCTGCATCGTGACACGACCCTGGGTTACGAAGGCGCTATGCATATTCTCAAGACTCTGGTCAATGAGATTCTGACTCGCCTTGATGAAGACACCCGCGGCATGGGAACCACAGACTACAACTACGATTTAATTCGTTAAGGTCTAGATATGGGGTGGGCATGTTGCCCATCCCAAACTTAGGTACGAGGTGTAAAACATGCCCAAAGTCATGTTGAGGAAAGACAACGAAAGTGGTGTCATGACCCTGTATGTTGCCAAAAAGGACCTGGAAGAAACCGTGGTATCGGTGGAACATCCGGGTCCTGGCAAGTGGGGTGGGCAATTGACCCTCGCAGATGGTTCGCGCTACTTCGTTGATCCGATGGATGAAATGCCTTCGTTGCCCATTACGGTGCGGGCGAAGCGTGTAGACGTGTAATAGGAGTAAACAGCAATGGCAATGTATATTGTAGAAGCAGAATGCATTTCCTGTGGTGACTGTGAACCGGTTTGTCCGACGACTTCTATCTATGAAGACAAGATCGTGTTCAAGATCACCAAAGAGACCTGTACTGAGTGTGAAGGGGATTTTGATACTCCCCAGTGCGTCGATGTATGTCCGGTCGACAAGTGTATACTGCCGTTATCAGCATAATCGAATAGAAGGGGTGTAGAGATGAGTGGAGAAAACGCAATCTCACGTGATGTCGCATTACGAATTGGTCTTGCCTCTCGCGTCCTGCCTGGCGTGGGTGTTCCGCGCTTATTGGAAGGCCTGCGTGAAAAGTTGGGTACACCCCTGACTATCGAACGCCTGAGTAGAATCACTGTCTCTGATCTCAAGATCGGGCTTGGTACTATGGATGGCGAGGAAGATGGTGAGGATTTCACTATCAGCATGGAAGAATACAAGCTTGCCGTACGTTATCTATGGGGTGAAGTGGATAGTACCCCCGATTTGCCTGTCATCCAGGCATATGAAGAAGGCGACATGCCGGGTTCGATTCGGGTCGGCATTGCCTCAAACACGGCGGATGATCTTAACGGACACTTTGGCTCCTGTTCGCGTTACCTGGTGTATCAGGTGTCTGGCAATGAAATACGCTTAGTGGCAATCCGTTCCTCAGCGGGAGCCGATGAGTCTGATGACCGTAATGCGTTTCGTGCCAATATCATTAAAGATTGTCATGTCCTGTATGTGCAATCAGTAGGCGGACCAGCGGCAGCCAAGATCGTGAAGGCCGGAGTTTATCCGCTCAAAATCGCGGAAGGCGGTAAGGCCATGGAAGTTCTTGAACAATTACAAACAGTGATGGCTGGCAGCCCACCGCCATGGCTGGCCAAGATACTGGGTATCCCTGCCGAACAACGTGCACGCTACAAGGCGGAGGCCGCAGGATGATAACCAATGCCACAACGGAAGAGATAGCCGGTCTCGTCGAACAACAGTTACCGTTGGATGAAGCGGTTATCAGTAAATTACGTTCCACCTATCCAGAGATGCACTTTACCTATTGTCTGGATGACGACATTACAAATGGCAAGCCGGTATTAGAGCGCGAAGCCTTTAATGTATACCTGATTGACGGTCGTGAACATTGTCTTTGCCTGACAAACAATCACGATACCGCCACCGGTCTGGTTATCGCCGAGAAAGTAGAAGATTAGCTGGCATCAACGGGCCAGGCCCGTTGCTCAATGAAATGTATGGCGGTTGTTGCCTGGAGGGTACCAACATTTCGCGCGAACTCGACAATACACCCACGGCTGATTGCTCTAATTGTCCGTATTATCCCGAGTTACCCCGTATCGGACATTGCATACCAGGGGATGCCTGTGTGCATGTGGAGAGCGGTCGCCAGATCGACCGGTTTTTCAAACGCAATCCCGGCCTTGCTGATATATATCTCAATGATAAATTCTGGGAGCGGCGCGCGATAGCAGTACGCTATGCCACACAGAAACTGCTGGACCCATTAATCCACGATCCGGATGAAGTCGTGCGTCGAGCCGTGGCTTATCGAATTCCTGTCGATAAACTTGAGTTGTTAATGCATGATTCTGATCGCGAAGTGCGTATCACGGTGGCGGATCGGCTGCCGGTAAACAAACTGGAGATGATGGCAGACGATGAGGATTACCTGGTGCGTTGTTATGTCGCCCGGCGCATGGCGGCCGGACGTCTGTTTCGCATGATCAACGATCGTGAAACCGAGGTACGTAAGATCGTAGCCAAGCGTATCAGTCCCAGCAGCCTGGGCCTGTTGATCCACGACAGTGATCCGGAAGTACGCAAGATCGTGGCCGAACGTATTCAGCCAGAACACGCTATCTCATTTGCTCACGACAGTGACTGGCAGGTGCGGTTTATCGCCGCGCAACGGGCAATACTGGATGATTTATCGGTATTCATCCAGGACGAAGATCCGGATATCCGTGAAGTTGCGCAAGAGCGTCTTACTTAGCGTTTATAAACGGATTTGCCAGCCAAAAACATCGTCCTTCACGGCTTCAAAGTTTTCTTCCAGTCCCCAGTAAATTTCGATGAGGTCGATTTCGTCTTCTGGTTTGACACCCGCCGCCTCAATACGCGCGAGGATCTCGCCCCAGGTTAATTTACGTTCATTCGGGTCGGCGCAAAAGGACGGTTTTTTCTTCGGCATCATGGTCTCCCGCAATTGGGGTGGGCTGAAGTAATTACAGGTGCAGCTATCGTGCCACTGTTAAAACATAGCAAATTCTGCAACAAATCAATGACAAATCCGGGCCAGCGGTCAGGGTTTATGTGTTTTGTTTGTTTCATATCACGCGGCAACCGGGTCGTTGTCGTATTTGCGACAATTCGCTGGACAAGAAATCGTTACAACACAACGACATATCGGCTGGCATGTCCGTTGCAAATGAGCTAGTAAGGCCAGCCTGATGGAGGGAACATGAAAGCCAAAGACATAGCGGAATTGTTGGATGAACCGGCATGCGAACACAACAAAAAATCCAAATCGGGTTGTGCCAAGCCTAAACCCGGTTCCACCGCGGGTGGTTGTGCCTTTGACGGTGCACAAATTGCCTTATTACCCATCGCTGATGTTGCGCACATCGTACACGGTCCCATCGCCTGTGCCGGCAGTTCCTGGGATAACCGCGGTACCCGTTCCTCCGGTCCTGCCCTGTATCGCATCGGTATGACCACGGATCTGACCGAGCAGGACGTGGTCATGGGACGTGCCGAGAAGCGTTTGTTTCATGCCATCAAACAGGCTATTGAAGATTATCAACCGCCTGCAGTTTTCATTTATAACACCTGTGTGCCAGCCCTGATCGGTGATGATGTCGAGGCAGTGTGTCGTGCCGCCCAGGAGCGCTGGGGTGTGCCGGTGGTACCGGTGGATGCCGCCGGGTTTTATGGCACCAAGAATTTAGGTAATCGCATCGCCGGTGAGGCGATGGTGAAATATGTCATGGGGACGCGTGAACCGGATCCCCTGCCGGAAGCGGCTCAGCAACTACCGTTCAAAGTGCACGATATTAATTTGGTCGGTGAATACAACATCGCTGGAGAATTCTGGCACGTGCTGCCTCTGCTGGATGAACTCGGCGTTCGTGTGCTGTGTACCCTGTCCGGTGATGCGCGTTTTCGTGAAGTACAGACTATGCACCGCGCTGAAGCCAACATGATGGTGTGTTCCAAGGCACTAATTAATGTGGCACGCAAGATGGAAGACAAATACAAGATCCCATGGTTCGAAGGCAGCTTCTACGGGATCACCGATACCTCACATGCACTGCGTGAGATCGCCCGTCTGATCAATGACCCGGATCTGACAGCACGTACCGAGGCACTCATTGAACGCGAAGAAAACCGTATCCGTGAAGCATTGGCACCCTGGCGTGAACGTCTCGCCGGCAAACGCGTCTTGCTATATACCGGTGGTGTGAAGTCCTGGTCGGTAATTTCTGCCTTGCAGGACCTGGGTATGGTCGTGGTTGCCACCGGTACCAAGAAATCCACCGAAGAAGACAAGGCGCGCATACGCGAACTCATGGGCGAAGATACCAAGATGATCGAGGACGGCAGCCCACGCGCCCTGCTCGATATCGTACGCGATTACAAGGCCGACATTCTGATTGCCGGTGGCCGTAACATGTATACCGCACTGAAAGCCAAGATACCTTTCCTTGATATCAATCAGGAACGCGAGTTCGGTTACGCCGGTTATGAAGGCATGCTTGAGTTGGTGCGCCAGCTGGCACTTACCCTGGAGAGCCCGGTATGGGGACAGGTCCGCAAACCGGTGCCGTGGGAGACGTCAGGAATAGGTGAACCCCTCACCGAAAAAGTGAGCATGGTGGGTTAACTTATGGCGGAAATGATCAAACGCAAGAAGGCACTGTCGGTCAGTCCACTGAAGGCGAGTGCGCCTATAGGTGCTTCCCTGGCGTTTCTCGGGATCAATCGCTCTATTCCCATGTTACATGGATCGCAGGGATGTACCGCCTTTGGCAAGGTGTTTTTTGTGCGTCACTTTCGTGAGCCGGTCCCCTTACAAACCACGGCCATGGATCAAGTCAGCAGTGTCATGGGTGCCGATGGCAATATTGTAGAAGGCCTCAAGACCATTTGCGAAAAATCCAAACCGGCGCTGATTGGTCTGCCATCCACCGGTCTGGCAGAAACCCAGGGCTGTGATTTAAACGGGTCCGTGAGAAAATTTCGTGAAACCTATCCGCAATTCAACGATATCAAAGTCGTGCCAGTGAACACACCGGACTTTACCGGTTGCCTGGAGTCAGGTTATGCGGCGGCGGTCTACGCCATGATCAAAGTCCTGGTGCCTTCTCAGGAAGAAGCGAAGACCAAGCCAGGACAACGTCGGCATCAGGTCAATGTCCTGGCGAATGCTTCGTTGACACCAGGTGATCTGGAAATTCTCAGGGAACTGATCGGCAGTTTCGGCTTACTCCCGGTTATCCTGCCGGATCTGTCTGACTCACTGGATGGTCATCTTACCGATGATGATTTCAGCCCGGTGACCATCGGTGGGACACCGACGACGGAATTCGAGACCCTGGGCGACAGCATTGCCACCCTGGCGATTGGCCCGTCCTTATTCAAGGCAGGCGAGCTATTGCAGGAACGCACCAATGTTCCATTGTACAAGTTCGACCACCTCATGGGTCTGGAGGCCGTGGACAAGTTTGTTATGTGTCTGCATGAAATCAGCGGTAACCCGGTGCCTGCATCTTTGACTCGCCAGCGCGCCCAGTTACAGGATTGCATGCTGGATACCCATTTCATGTTAGGGCAGGCGCGTTTTGCTATCGCTGCCGATAGCGATTTGCTGCTGGCCATGGGCGAATTTGTGAAAAGTATGGGTGCCGAACTGGTTGCCGCCGTCACGCCCGCCCGCAGTGACTGTCTGAAACAGATTCCATGTGATGAAGTTAAGATTGGTGACCTCGAAGATCTGGAAAAAACCGCACGGGAAAACAAGGCGGAAATTCTCATTGGCAATTCACACGCCGTCGATTCAGCGTTGCGTCTGGGTATTCCCATTATCCGTGCCGGTTTTCCGCAATACGATTTGTTAGGCGGTTATCAACGCAGCTGGATCGGTTACCGCAGCAGTCGTCAGGCCCTGTTTGATATGGCCAATATTCTGCTCGAACACAATTCGCACGAGATCCATCCCTATTACTCACCGCTCGCGCAAAAACCGGGTGAGCAGGAGGCAGTGGCATGACGGTCTCTCGACGCATGCGGGTTGTGGTCCCAGAAGAAAAGGACCTGGTTGGGTTAAAGATCGCCTTTGCCACCACCAACATGACAACAGTGAATCAACATTTTGGCTCGGCACAGAGCTTTGCCATGTACCACGTTGATCCTGAGCGCGCGATGCTGCTTGAGGCCACCGAATTCGGAACACTGGTTCAGGATGGCAACGAAGATAAGCTTGCTGCCAAACTGGCCATGCTCGAAGGTTGTGCCGCAGTGTATTGCCTGGCCGCCGGCACCTCGGCGGTACAGCAACTACTGGCGCGTGGCGTCCAACCGATGAAAGTGGTGGAAGACGCGGACATCAGCGATTTGATCGAATCCTTGCAGGATGAAATGCGTCAGGGGCCGTCCAGTTGGGTAGCCAAGGCGATCACGCGAGTGAAAGGACCGGATCTGAACCGCTTTGATGATATGGAAGCGGAGGGTTGGTCCGAGTGAAAACCTGTCTCAAAACTACTGCGTTTGGTGATACGGCGTTGAAAATGAACTCGAAATGCTCATTGACTATCATGTCAACTTCGCTTTCTCGTTCGTTTTCGCCTTGTCTCACCGGCGCTCGTAACATTTTGAAACAGGTTTAATTACATTATAGAAACAGGAGTACACCAATGAGCGAAGCTGCACAAGTAATAGTTGAAAATGATGAAATCTACACGACCGATTTCATGCAGGAAATGGTCAAACAAATGCGCGCCATCGATACCTATGGCACCTACGATGACTGGACACCGGCCAAGATCCTGGACCCGTTCGTCATGACCAAGGAACGCAAGGCGGAGATTCCGATTGTGGGCGATCCCGATGAGATCACCATGTCACGGGTCAAAGCCTTTTACAACGCCATTTCCTGCCTGATCGAAAAAGAATGCAAACTGATGGCTGTGCCGATGATCAACCTGAGCCATGAAGGCTTCGGTCGCGCGATTATCACTGTTGGCAAACTTATCGTGATGGACAAGACTTTGCGTGATATTCATCGCTTTGGTTTCAAATCCTTATCCAAGATGAAAGATGAAGCTGACAAGTTATTGTCCGTTGCACTGGAAATTATTGGTAAGTATCCGGAAGTTGCGGGAATGTAGGAGGTACGAGCATGAGCGAAGATGAACTGAAGGCCCTGGAAAAAGAAGTTAAAAAGAAGAAGCGCATCGCCACTGAGTGGGCGGGGCAATTACATGATCTGGTTGAAGACCGTTTGCCGGCAGCCTATGAGGAAATCCCGGGTATCGCACAGTCCACCTATGATGCGTGCAAGGACTGGAAAGATGCCAACGACAAGTTGAATGCGGCTACTTCAGGTTAACACGAGAGATAAAGTCATGAGTGAGATTATTACCGGTATTACACGTGGTGGCAGGGAATGGACACCATCCTTTGTAACAGCGCTGGATCAGGGGCGCTGCATCGGTTGCGGCCGTTGTTTCAAGGTGTGTCCGCGTAATGTGTTCGAATTGATCGAGCGTGAGGAAGAGATCGACGACGATGATGATGACGGTTTTTCCGATGACACCGCCATGGTCATGAGCCTGAACGATCCGATGGATTGTATCGGGTGTGAGGCCTGTTCCAAGGTGTGTCCGAAGGATTGTCATACGCACTCACCTGAGCCACTGGCCGCTTAACAGCCTGTAGAGAAAAGATTTAAGTAATCCGCGGGGGAGGGCCCGCTCAACAGTACGAGGTAAGTTATGCCAAAACCAGAACGCCATGTCTTTGTTTGCATGCAGGGTCGTCCACCGGGGCATCCGCGTGGTTCCTGTCAGCAAAATGGTTGCACTGATGTGTTTGACGAGTTCCTGTTTCAGTTACAGCAACGCAACTGTTACGACAAGATCGCAATCACCAACACCGGTTGCCTGGGTCCCTGCGGGCAAGGCCCAAACGTCCTGGTATATCCCGAGGGAGTATTCTATGGCGTGGTTACCAAGGATGATGTTGCGGCGATCTTCGATGAGCATTTGCTCGGTGGCACACCGGTGGAACGCCTGCGCGTACCCGCGGAAGTCTGGGGTTAAGCCATATGGCAACCGCGTTGGCAGTCGATGATTTGTGTTTTGGCCACGGCCTGCCGGTGGACATCAAGTTGTTGCTGCAACGCGCAACCCGCGCCTACGAAGATACACCGGTCGCAGAGTCCTTGCTGATGCAGGCACGTCAGCTGGCGCCGGATGCCCTGGAAGTCGGCATTGCGCTGTACAAGTTTTACTTCTACAAATTTCGGCTTGCCGAAGCCGAGGCAACGGCACAGCAAACCTTAACCCGAGCGGCACACCTGGGTGGGTTCAACCCGGACTGGACCCAGCTCGACATTCATTCCGCATCCTGGTCCGAACCCTTAGGTGCGGAGCGTGCCTATTTGTTTACGCTCAAGGCCCTGGCCTTTATCAATCTGCGTCTCGAGCGCATGGATCAATCCAAAGCCATTCTCGACAAACTCAATGAGCTGGATCCCATGGATCAAGTAGGTGGCTCAGTGATTCGCGCCCTGGCCGAACGCATGGAGGAAGATCTCGATGACCTCCCAGCCTGACGCGGAACTGCTGGTGCGCGTGAGCCAGTTGCGTCCCCTGGGTGAGCAGGTGTGCGCGGCATTGGAAACGGCATATCACAAGCTGGGTTTCACCCCGGAGCAGGGCCTGGGTGTGGATTTCGATGCCCTGGTGTTTGCCTTGCGGCGCGATCCCTTCAGCCAAGAAAACAGCGTGGAAGGCATCTGGCTGGATGGCCATCGCCAGCGTCTGGGTTCGCTGGTATTTCATGCCGATGGCACCTTCTTCGCGGAATACGATGTGGTGAAACCGCATCCGGCCAAACCCCGCTGGTTCGTGGAGGCAGTGACAGCCTGGGGTCAGGGCAACGAGGTGAAAAGCGAGGCCCGGCTGCTGCCGGCAGTGTAGGTACTCTATATATATAGTATGAGTGAGGTAATAACCCTATGAAGCTTGTGACTAAAAGCCGTTATCAGGAGATCTACCCCTTATTACTGGACAACCTCGACGCCAGCGTCTGTATCGAAGACATGGTTTTAGGACTGACCTGGACCTATTGCCGCAGTGAAGGTGCCGGTCTGGCCATGGGCCCGGAACAGGCCAATCGGATGCTGCCCTGGTCGGGTACCCTGCGGGGGCGTTCTGTGCTGGATGTGGCCCAATGGATCAGCTCATGGAATCCCATCGAAGCAGCAGTGGCCATGGCGGCAATCAATTCCTCAATTAATCATCATAATCCTTTGCAGACCCAGGCCACACCGATTGTGCCGCAAGGTGTGCCGGCCAATCTCAGTGTGTTTGAACATTTCCTGCCGCAACTCAAAGGCAAGAAGGTCACCGTGGTTGGCCGTTATCCCGGTCTTGATCGCTATCAAAGCAGTTGCGACATGACGGTACTGGAACGTAATCCGCAAACCGGAGATCTGCCGGACCAGGCCTGTGAATATGTGTTGCCCGAATCCGAATGGGTGTTCATGTCTGCCACCACCATCACCAACAAAACCTTTCCGCGCCTGGCAGAACTGGCCAGGGACAGCCAGTTGGTGTTGATGGGGCCAACGGTGCCCTGGCTCAGCGAGCTGGTGGACTTTGGCGTCGATTACCTGGCCGGCGTCGTGGTGCATGATGGCGAACAACTCAAACACACCGTAGCCGAAGGTGGCGGTACCCGCATCTTCGAGACCGGTGTGGAATACCGGGTGGTGGATCTGCGTGAAGTAGAGATGCAATGGCAACGACTGGCGATCGAAGACCTGGTTGCCCGGCGCGAGCAACTCAAGCTTTCTATGGAACAATGGTACGACCAGAACTCGTTCAATGCGCGTTACCCGCGCTGGCAGGAACTGGCCAAGATCGATGATGAACTTTCCCTGCTCGATAACCGTTTCAAACTATTATGGGACGATCGCAACTGCAATAACCCGTTGCCGTTTTGTTTGCAGGGCATGAAGACATGACCACAGAGCAACAGGCCGATGTCCTGGGCGGTTTGCGCGTTATCATGTATCACAAGACACCCACCAGTGCGCTTACCCGGTTTTTATTGCAGGACGAAGGCGTGTGTCTGCCCGGTCGCCTGCCGAAGCTGGCGCAGTTAATCGATAATGGCACGCGCCGTGGTGCAACGGAGAAAGTGGTTGCGCATCCTTCCCCTTTGTTGCGTCACGTCGCCGAGTGGCTGGCGATCCCGCAGGACCAACTGGAACTGGACGAAGAATTTTGTGAAAAAGTGGATGTGGCCGGTGGTCCGCTCACGGTGTATCTCGCACGCTTTGCCAGTATCGACCCGCCGTTTGATGCTGCCGAACGTGTTGGCGGTCGCTTCATTGTCCTGACCGAAGGCCGCGGTCTGCCGCCAGCGGAGCTGGATCTGCTGCGGCGTGCCTATACTGTGATCATGGAAGACTAGTAACCAGGAGATTAGAGTGAATTATTTTACGCGCAACATCCTGTCGTTCGCTTCCAGTCTGGTGCTTGTCTTGCTGGTCAGTCCTGTGGCCCATGCCGTGACACTCAAGGTGGCTGTCGCCAGCAATGCGCTCAAGGCCATGAACGAGATTAGTGCACGATTTGAAAAACAATCCGGCGACAAAATTCTGATTAGTGCCGGATCCACCAGCAAGCTCTATACCCAGATCATTAACGGCGCACCATTTGATATCTTTTTTGCAGCAAACGCGCGCGAACCTGAACGCCTGGAAAAAGCCGGACTGACGGTGCCCGGTAGTCGTTTCACCTATGCCATGGGACGCCTTGCGCTGTATAGCAAAAACCCGGCGACGATTGGCAAGGATGGTGCAGCCTTCTTGCACAGCGGTAAATATCAGCGGCTGGCCATCGCCAATCCGGACATTGCCCCCTATGGCAATGCCGCGCAGGAAGTCCTGCAATCGCTCGGCCTGTGGCAAACCGTCACACCCAAATTGATCCGCGGACAAAACATCGGCCAGGCATTTCAGTTTACGGTCACCGGCAATGTCGATGCCGGGTTCGTGGCCCTGTCCGATGTCAAACAGCTTGGTCCACACAGCGGCAGTGTCTGGCTGGTACCGCAAAAATTGTATTCACCTTTGCAGCAACAGGTGGTGATACTCAAGCGTTGTCAGTCAGAACAGACGGCGCAGGCCTTCCTGGCCTTTATGCGTAGTGAACCAACCCGCAAGTTGTTGGAAGACAAATACGGTTACGGTGTGGAATAACGAAGGCGACAACATGGCGGAAGCGATCTGGGTCACGCTGAAACTTGCCACGATCACTGTGGTGTTTCTGTTGTTGCTGGGGACCCCGCTGGCGTGGTGGTTGTCGGGCACTCGCAGCCGCTTTAAGGCTCCGATCGAGGCAATCACGGCCTTGCCGTTGGTGCTGCCGCCAACCGTGCTGGGGTTTTATTTATTGATCCTCATGGGTGAACACGGTCCCCTCGGTCAGTTGTGGGAAACCCTGTTCGGTCATGCTCTATCATTCAGTTTCACCGGACTCGTGATCGCCTCCTGCGTGTATTCCCTGCCGTTTGTCGTGCAGCCGCTACAGGCAGCGTTCGAGCAGCTGGACCGTAGCGAGATCGAAGCGGCCTGGACCCTGGGGGCATCGCACCGCAATACGTTCCTGACCATCGTCGTGCCGCAGGCGCGCCGCGGCTTTCTCACTGCGATTGTGCTCGGTTTTGCCCATACCCTGGGCGAATTCGGCGTGGTGTTAATGGTGGGTGGCAGCATTCCCGGTGAAACCAAGGTGATGTCCATTGCCATCTATGAATATGTCGAGGCGTTGCAATTCGACGAAGCGCAAACTCTGTCGCTGATCCTGTTGGCTTTCTCGTTCCTGGTATTGTGGCTGGTCTATACGTTGAACCGCAATCGACAGGTGCAGCGATGGACCTGAATGCCTTAAGCATCCGAGCCAGACTGCAGCGCAAGGCATTCGCGCTCAACGCCGAACTGGATATCCCACTGCAGGGGATCACCGCCATCCTCGGGCCTTCTGGTAGTGGCAAGAGTACACTGTTGCGCCTGCTGGCCGGCCTGGAAAAATTACAGCATGGCAGTATCAGTCTTGGCGACAAGCTGTGGGTGGACACGACGGCACGACGCCACCTGCCACCACAGCAACGCCGGATTGGTATGGTGTTTCAGGATTACGCCTTGTTTGCGCACATGACCGTGGCGCAGAACATTGCCTATGGAGTTGCCACGCAACAAGGCATGGCCAGGCTCGAGCGATTTCTGTCACGTCTGCAATTGGCTTCACTGGCCGATCGTTATCCGGCCCAACTCTCGGGTGGTCAACGCCAGCGAGTTGCACTGGCGCGTGCTCTGATCACTGAACCGGATTTATTATTACTCGATGAGCCATTCTCTGCGGTAGACGCCAACCTGCGCCAGACCCTGCGTCAGCAGCTCAAACAGAGTGTCAACGAGGCCGGGTGTCCGGCGCTGCTGGTGACCCATCACCTGGAGGATGTGTATTACCTGGCCGATCACATCGGGGTGATGGTAGACGGGCAGTTGTTGCAGTTCGGTAATAAACAGCAGGTCCTGCATCAGCCCAATTGCAAACGCGTGGCCGAACTGATGGGCTGGCAAAACTTTCTGCCGATTCGCGGGATCACACCGGGACGTGTCTATGGTGACTGGGGTGGCTATCCGCTGCCGCAGGAAGCCAATATCAATTCAGCCTGGCTCACGATTCGCGCCGAACACGTGCAGCTGTTGAGTGCAGGTACCAGCGATATCGCTGCCGTGGTGAGTGAAGTCTATGAACTCGGTATGAGCCGTATCATCAGCTGCCGCCTGCAAGGTGGCGTCACGATTCAAAAGACACAAAGTCTCGATGCCGCTGTCCCCGAGGTAGGTGACACGGTAAGTCTGGCGTTTCCGTTGGCACATACCCGCGTGTTACCCGATATTTATATGAACCAACAACCACAACGCACGCCACTGCATGTCATCACAGCCGCGAACGATCCCAAACCGCTTGCCCAACACGCCTGAACACGCCATGCTATAAGGTGTGAACAGTCATCGGAGCAAATGGCAAGGGTATGCCTGAGGTAATCGGGATCGATCACATCTATATCGCGGTCGCGGACATGGCCCGTTCCGAGCAGTTCTATGATGCCTTGTTCGAGGCGCTGGGTTTTCTCAAACAGCTGTTTGAACTCGAGGGCGAGCCGCACATTCATTATTACAACCGGCACTTCGGTTATGTATTGCGCCCGGCCCGTTCAGCTAACCAGCATGACTCTTATGCGCCAGGACTGCACCACCTGTGTTTTCGGGTAGAGAGTGACGCCGATGTCCAGCAAGCCGCGCATTTGCTGCAAGCAAAGGGAATCCACGTGAGTGAACCACGGTTATTCCCGGAATATGCCCCGGACTACTTTGCCACCTTCTTCAACGACCCCGATGGCCTGCAGCTGGAGATCACCAATTATCGTGCTGAACGGCGCGAGCGGCATGTGCATTGGGATGATTAAGAAAATGTGGACGCTAAATGGCAAGTTTAATAAATGAAACTGGAAGGTCTGGTTTCGACTGTGGTTTCAATCGGTCGCTTCATTTTCTACATCCTCCTCTCTATTATTAGAGATTAGATGTTGCAGCGACCGATTGAACCCGCAACCCAAAGCGGACAGTCGATCCGATAGGGTAACGCGAGAAAAGTCAGGTCCCGAGCCCGAACAGTCGGTCGCACCGGCACAATCTAAATTGTTAAGCCGCTCTTTTCTACTTCTACAAACCACAGTCGTCGTGAACGACCATCAGGTCAGCGAACTCAGGATCCGGACGCGCCGGCACTGGAAACCGACAGGCTGCAGTCTTGCGGCCGGCTATTTTTCGCTTATCAGGCTGCTGATCTGCTGCTCTACCTTGGGGCTGTCGAAATCGCGGCCGCCGACCGCGCGGTAACGGATCTTGCCTTTCTTGTCGATGAGAAAGGTGGTGGGCAGGCCGACAACCCGATACTTCGCGGCAACATCGCTGTTCTTGTCGTACAGGATCTTGAAGGTCGGCGTCACCGACAGTTGACTGGTATAGATAAACACGTCTTCGGAGGTTTCCGTCTGGTTGACAGCGAGCACCACAAAACCCTTGTTCTTCTGCCGTTTGTAGAGCCGTTCCATTGAAGGCATTTCATGGCGACAGGGCGGGCACCAGGTCCCCCAGAAATTGAGCAGGATCACTTTGCCCTTGTAATCGGCCAGGCTGATTGGGTTGCCATCCCCATCTTGCAGTGTAAAGGCCGGTGCCGGGTACGGCCTGGGCAGAGGCGCGAGGTCGTGACCGAGCGGCTGTTCCGCCTGCGCGGTGCCCAGGCACGATAGCATGAGCAGAATACTGCTAAGAATCAGGATTGTTTGTTTCATTGTGTGCTCGTCACGTCGGATGCGCATTGCATGTTGTGTATTCTACCGGTGTGCATCACTCCGTCGATTTTCCACTTGAGTATCAGATCGAAGCTGGTGCCGTGGGGTAGTTTGATGGTGGTGAATCCTTGCTGCCAGTCCCCCGCGTAGAAGGTGCCGGATCCGGGGAATAAGGTCCAGGAGAAATGGATACCCGCCTTGCGCCATTCCTCGGCCCATTGGCTCTTGGGTTTGACTCTGCCATGCGCGCCTGCGCTGTCGACCGTGCGCCAGTCGCGGACATCGTACTCCAGGGTCTTGCCGGAGGTGTTCCTGAGGATGGTGCCGAAATCGCAGTAACTGGCGATCTCGTTATATTGCTTGGCCGGCAGGCCGTGCTTGGCGTACACCGCCCGGACAAAATCGGGTAACAATTGAACCAGTTGGATGCTTAAGCCATCGTCAGTTGCAGTCCAGCTGAGCATTCCGCTTTTGGGATTTTTCTCCACGGTCACCTGGGTTTTCGCAAAGGCGCCTCCGGACCCCACGCCAATGAGTAGACAGAGCAGGGTCGTTGTTATTCGTTTCAGGTGGGTATTTTTCATTGTGGTGGCTTTCTGAGGAATAGAAATTTGCTTTTGCAGCGTGAAGCAGACTTCGCTGTGCGAGGGGTTGGGTACACCGGATTCTGTGGCACTCTTGTTCTCCTCGTCGCGAATCGATTACACCGTCAACACGAATTTACCGAAAATTCGTTCACTGGGCTATAGGAAAATGAACGCACTTTTTTTTCGGTCCCCGGCGGGGTGCCATGGTGCCAGAACTCAATGAAGGCTGATTACCCCCAAGTTTATTCAATTCATGCCGTAAGAGTGAAGGTTAGGTGACAGTCCGTTATTGGCCGGTTCGCGTCAATAGGCAGTATGCAGAGTAAAATAGAAAAGTAATAGTCGTTGTTCGACCCGAAGCGGACACACATAATACGAGAATGTCAGGGTAACAAGCTCACTCCAAAGCAGATATTCACTAACTCCAATGTTAATATTGCAATCTGCAACAACGTGTCATGATATGTCGCGACATATACTGACAGGCAAACTATAATTTATTACGAATAACAAAGCGTTACCTGAATTCTTCGGGATCCTATTATGTACTTATACGGACCCGTAGGGGTCCGTATAATCAACTGGTAGGCAAATATTTAATTTTAAAAAAAATATGGCCCGAGCACCTAAATATATATTAGTAGCATCGTCACTGATGTTTTTAATCAGTTTAGTAGGGTTTGGCCTTTTGACTCATAGTCATGTTTACTCGATATTTCATTTTGCATTTTGGCTTGGCATCGCTGGGTTCCTGGTCGGTCTTGCGTGGCATGCAGTAAGAACAATGCTAAAGATGTAAAAGCCTTAATATTAGGTGGAAGTTTTAATTTAAATAATACAGACATACCCTATATATATGCCTAACAAGTTGCTCAATTCGTTCGCTATCGCTCACTTGGTCGCTTCGCCGCATGGCGGCTCGCGCCATTTAGCAAAACGTTATGATGTACAGGAGCGCGATCATAGTGATTGAAAAGGTAGTAATAGGATTCGTGGGTGCCGCACTCGCGCTAATCATACGAGAAGGTGTCGAATTGTATAAGCGTCGAATAAGACGTAACCAGATCTCTGCGATGTGTGTTGAACATCTTAAAATGATTCGTGCAGATTTAACGGGGCACGTCAGAGTCACCAACGGGCATGCGCATTTCGAAGAGACGCAATACTGCGAGGTATCAGTTGGAGATTTTCTATATCAGCTAATTACTTCCAACATCGAATGCTTCGGAAGCATCAAATCAGTGGCGGCCACCGTAACATTCTTTCACCATTACATGGTAAATATGGCAACGGTGAAGGCGTGTCTAGGCAGAGGAAATGTCGGCAGGGCTGAGCTCACAGAAGGTACATACAACAACTTGCTGCAAAGATTGAATGGTGCAATCGATGAGCTGGAAGCTATTGCGTCGTCATAACAAGCGGGTAGAGTTCGATGCGCAAAAGCGCGCGCCTCACTTCAACCGTTATGCGCCAAAGCATCGCCGACAATCAATGGGTCAACAATAAATGATGAATCTGTATTGTGGATTGAGTGAGCTGGGCTGGACTGACTGGTTCGCACAGCGGGTCAACTGCAAACCAACGGAAACAGTCGCCCGTGTTGCGGCGGTTGATCGTGATCAATTGTTGCTCATGGATCAAAGTGGCCATTTTCGGGCGAAGTTATCCGGTCGCTATTTGCACGACCATCACCGCAATGAAGAGCTACCGTGCGTAGGCGACTGGGTTTGCGTTGAGAAGCAGCCCGGCGATGAGTTCGGGATAATCCACGCGCTACTGGAGCGCAGGACTTCGCTGCGCAGGAAGTCGGCTGGGAATGCGATGGAATACCAGATGATTGCAGCGAACGTGGATTACGTCCTCATCGTGCAGTCTTGCCACTTTGATTTCAGTCCAAAGCGCTTGGAACGCTATCTCGTCATGGTGATGGAAAGTGGCGCCGAGCCTTACATTCTGCTGACCAAAACTGACTTGGTGACTCCTGAAGTGCTGGCTACGCAGTTGGCGGAAGTCGAGTCTATTGGCATCAATGCACCGATAGTACCTTTAAGTAACGTAACTGGCGACGGTTTGGGGGATGTCAGACGGCTGCTGCTGCCAGGAAAGACTTATTGCTTTATCGGATCGTCAGGGGTTGGAAAAAGCACCCTGATAAATCAGTTGGTCGGCCGTGAAAGGATGGAAACGAGATCTGTCAGCGGGACAGGCGAAGGACGGCATACGACTGTTCGTCGTGAGCTGATACGCCTCGAAGGCGGTGCGCTGGTCATCGACAACCCGGGTATGCGTGAATTCGGTATTCTTGGAGCGGAAAGCGGCATAGCGAGTAGCTATTCCGACATCACTGCCATCGCATCCCTCTGCCGCTTTCACGACTGTAGTCACACTGGCGAGCCAGGTTGTGCCGTACTCGCGGCTGTACATGCCGGCGAGATCAGCCAGGAATCCCTGGATAGTTTTCTTAAGCTAAAAGAAGAATCGGCATTCAACGACATGTCCTATGCCGAGAAACGAAAGAAAGATCGGGACTTTGGTCGATACCTCAAGTCGGCCAAGAAGGACTTACGGGACAGATAGTATGATCGCGGCGCATAACCCGGCAGTCGAACAGACCTGCGTGAAAAGCCGCGCAGGCCGCCCACTTCTACGTTGAACGTCCGCTTTTCTCTGAGAATGGATTTCCGCTAACAGTCTGCTATTGGCCGTAGGTAATCATTGAAATCGAGTAAAAGACCATTGGAATAAATGACTTTAAATAACAAGCCAGCACAATCAGCGTCTGTTCATTGTGAATATCATGAATGTGCGATATTTACAGGCAATTTAGTGGCGTTGAACTAGTGAAACCGACTTGACGAAAATTACTATGTCAAATTTCGAGTTAAAAAAGACGCTCGCCATAGGGTCGGTTGCTATTCTTTTATTCGTAGAATTTAGTATGTTCTACGACTTTTTTTATCCATTTCGGTTGATGTGGAATCACGGCAACCTGGTCGAGCTTTTCCTGTCATCGATTTTGTTTTTATGGAGTGTGTTAGGGGCGTTCTTACTATTCTTTAGCGGACGCAGTCTTTTTCGAAAAATAACATTACCTTTTTTTCTGTTCTTTTTTCTATTTAATATTGGCACATTCAATATCGCAAACTCGCCTATTGATTTTCAACAGGCGGACCTTATCGTGACTTATTATAAGTGGTGGTTTGGGGCGGTGGTCGAGAATTATGGTCTGGCTGCGCTACCTTTTATCATCCTTCTTGTACCCGCTATCTTTTTTTTCGAACGGTTACCGGAGCTTCTAAAATCAAACATCTCCAACAAGGCCTATTTCGTTCCAGTTAGTGCAGTTATACTTGCTGTTTTGGGGCTGCAATACACCCACGGCTTGTTTGATCGATATCCCTCCTTTTTCAGGGTTCCGGCAATGCTGGTATATGCCGGTCAAAGTCACCTATATAATGGTAAAAGATCTGAGGTTGCATATCCGGGTTCTTTAGGTGCGCAGGTTGAGAAAATAGTCCTGATCATAGATGAAAGCATCCGTGCAGACATTCTGGAAATTAATGGATATAAACAAGACACGACACCCTATCTACACTCTCTGAAAACTGGAATTGTAAATTTTGGATTGGCCGCTTCATCCTCAAACTGCAGTGATTATTCCAATCTCATTCTCAGGACGGGTCTTAGAAAAGAGGAGGTTCCAGACAGTAACCAGGTGAGCTTGAAGGAACCTTCGATTTGGCAATTTACCAGGAAGGCCGGGTTTTATAATGTTTACCTGGATGCCCAGAGTGCTGCGGCGTGGGCGAATTACCAAAACTTCATGAATAAACATGAGGCTTCTTTCATTGACAAAATGGTGAGACTTCGCCAGAAAATCGCCTATGAAAGCGATGGAGTTGCTCGTGAAACGTTAATCAAGTATCTCAAGCAACCCGGCAAGACCTTTATCATCCTTAACAAATACGGCCTTCATTTTCCCTACTTCAGGAGCTATCCCAAAGAGTATAATTTTTTCACTCCTGCGCTCGCGCAGGGTGAACCAATGAATGACAGAGAAAAATCACTCAATTCTTATATGAATGGATTACGCTGGAGCGTTGACGACTGGTTTAAAAGCTTATTATCCGTCAGCGGGGATTTTAAGCCATACGTCATTATTTATACCAGTGACCATGGACAAAATATCGTTGACGATGGAACGTTGGCGACTCACTGCAGGCCGCGGGCAAATCGTTTCGAAGGTATTGTGCCTATGATGGTTTTCTCCAACGACGCGGCAATTTTAGAACGATTCAAGACGGCTCAGGCGACTAGTTACGACAAGACAAGCCACTTTCAGATCTTTCCGACGCTGATCAGACTCGCCGGTTACAAAGACGCATGGGTCAGAAGCCATTACGGCGCATCTTTGAGCGAACTACCAGGCAGCTCCCCGGAATTTTTTGTGGGAGACCTCCTCGGTCGTGGATCAATCAGGCAGTGGGACTCAATATTTCCCGTAGAAACTGGAAGTGATCAAGGGCGCTGAGTACGAGACATCCGAAATACTGCGCTTTTCCCTGAATCACTAAAGTAGACACGATATCGTCAGTTCCGGGAATCTGGCGATTATCAGTATTGATCTATGTCAGTAGATAACTGGAATTTTTATCAAGCTTTTGCATGCCATTATATCGTGCGTCATGCACAGGCAGTCAATTTAGTAAAAGGAAAATTCTTAGCTAATTATATTGCATTCTATATTAAGGTTATCTCTTACCCAAACAACCCATCTCTCAACATCGCCTTGTATGCCTTCATCACTGGCTTGGGTATGTTGACCTCGGCGTAGGCGCGTAGTTCGTGAATTTGATGCAACGTCGCTTCATCGGATTGCATGCGGGCCTTGCTAATCGTTGCATGTGCCTCTTCATCAAATAATTTTCCAGGTTGTAACTTGACGACATCATAGATACACATTACTGCGGCCTTTTCACCGGGCAGCATTTTGCATTTGTTGTCGAGGATCTTGAGTACCACGGTCGTGGTGCAATCCACTTGTGAGGCATCGAAAGTTATAGATTGTGCCCAGGCCGTGGCGGGGTGAATTTTTTCAGTTTGTGCGTCCATGTTTAACTTTAACCATATTTTTGTCTGGCTGGCTAGTCCCAGTGTTTTTGTCGGATTTGCGACAAATTGCGACACGCTGTGTGAGTTGTTGTGTTGAATTGGTGCTGATCAGTCTTGTGTCGTGTTGTATCGCGTTAACACTAATCTGATTTACTCATTGAATCGTAACGGAAAACGATGCAGCTAGTCGCACATGTCGGGGAATGGTTCGGTTCTTGCTATATATCCCTTAACTATGTGGCTGCAGAGGGATCCTCCAATGAGATTATACGTCAGCATAAATTTACCGAATCAGGAAATGGTGAAGAGCCCGATTGACGAAGCGATCACCTTCGTGGCGGCGCACGCCGCAGTAGAAAGCCGGCAAGGACATTTTCCTGCGGGTCCGGCACTGGATATCACGTTCATGCTCTCGAGCAAAGACGATGCGCCTCCGTTTAGTGGCATGCGCATGGGGGGCTACAACCAGGAGGGCGATACGCTGTTCTTTGAGGCAGCAGTCCCGGAGAAGATGACACGATCCGACGAGGCCCCGAAGTACGTGGCCTTGGTAATGCAGGACATGGTGGATAACGCCAAGCTGTATTTTGATGAAATGGATATCGACTTTGACCTCGACAACTGGCGTCGCGTGATCGACAACCTGACCGGGGTCGAACCAGCCAGGACCATTGCGCATTGAGACAGGTACGCTACACAGACATATTACACAGCATTGAGGCAGCATATGAGTAAAATCGGAATTTTCTTTGGGACAGACTCTGGGACCACGCGCCTGATGGCAAAAAAGATGGCGAAGAAGTTAGGTGACGATGTCTGTGACAAACCATTGAACGTCAACCGCATCAGTGTTGAGGATATGCTCAAGTACGATGCCCTGATCCTGGGGACGCCCAGCTATGGCGAAGGTGATTTACCAGGGGTCGCTACCGGGGTTAAGGACGGCAGTTGGCAGGAGTTTTTGCCGCAGCTGATGAAAGCGAATCTGTCTGGCAAGCGCATTGCTTTGTACGGCCTGGGTAATCAGGAAAAATACCCGGAACGTTTTGCCGATTCGCTGTTTGCCCTCTACACGCTGTTGCATGCCTGTGGTGCACAGATCGTAGGTAGCTGGAGCACCGAGGGTTATGAGTTCCAGCACTCCAAGGCCGTCGTCGATGGTCAATTTGTCGGGCTGGTACTGGATCAGAATTATCAGGCCCTGTTATCCGAAGAGCGCATGGATACCTGGCTAGCCCAGGTAGTGCCGTTATTACTTGGGGATGCGGCAGTGCCTGCGGTAGCATAAGAAAAATTAAACAGGAGCCGTCGATGTATATTGCTATGAACCGTTTTCGCATCGCGCCGGGGCGCGAGGCAGATTTTATTGCCGTCTGGAAAAACCGCAACAGCCAGCTGGAACAGGTCCCCGGCTTTGTCGAGTTTCACTTATTACAGGGCGAAACCGATGACAGCGGTACCCTGTTTGCCTCCCATTCTATCTGGGAATCGGGTGAGGCCTTTTCCGAATGGACGCGGTCGGAGGCGTTTCGTCAGGCCCATGCCAATGCCGGTGACACGAAGGGGATATACCTGGGACCACCGAAGTTTGAAGGTTTCGATGTCGTGTTGTAATTACGGAGTAGCACCAGATGCGTTATGCGCCTAGCCAACAGGAATTACAGGAGATCGGTACGATGGAGGCGCCGCAACGTGTGCAGTATTTTCTGAGCCGGGTTATCGAGGCCGAAGAGATATGGGCGCTAGCCGATCCGCAAGGCTGGGTGATGCGCGAGGAGGGTAACAAGACCATCCTGCCTATCTGGCCCTACCGGGAATTTGCAGATGCCTGCATAGACGATACGGATCTGCGATCGCATGCGACTTCACTGGATCATTTTGTCGAGAGCATCTTGCTAACCCTTATCGCCGAAGACATTCATCTCGAGATATTACCCAGCATTGGCACCAGTGGTGCACTGCTGAGTGCCGTTGAATTGCAATCCATGTTTCAGAGCCTGATGGAAGCTGGGGAGTATTTCCTTGAAGGCTGATGAACATCTGGGCCCTCGACAAAGACCTCAGTATTAAACACCTGTTGCTGCTCCTCAGTGAGTGTCTGGGAAAGCAGAGCTTTTGCATCAGTACTGATTCAATACTTGATACCATGGCGATTCGCATCTACAAGCCGGGGGAGGCCGAGATGAGCGCTTACCTTTATACCTACGGCCAGGATGAGGAACGTTATGGTGTGCACCTGGAATATCCATTGTTGGTCGAGACCGTTGCCAGCAAGACCATCGAGATGCAGGAAGACCTCGATCTGGAGCAGTTGGTGGCAGTGTTGCAGGTCCACTTAATGTGAGCTTTGTTATGTCTGCGACAACCTCTTGCATGTGCCTAAGGTGTTCACACATAAGAAAAACAACGGCTTAATAATATCCGAGTGACTGGCATAGTAATTGCCTTTAGTACTATCAGGTGTGTCGTCACAAAGGAGCTGTCATGTCTTATCAATCCCTCCTTGCCAGCGAAGTCGCTGACCTGTGTACACAGGCGGAGACACGGATTCTGGATTGCCGCGATCCGCGCAGTTATGAACAGGGTCACTTGCCCGGTGCACAACTCGTCAGTGATGCGGTAATCAAAAAACTGGCGCGTACTGACAAAGAGCAACCGGTACTGGTGTATTGCTATCACGGTATCAGTAGTCGTGACCTAGCGACCTTCCTGGTCAATTTCGGATTTACCTCCGTGTTTAACCTGGAGGGCGGCTGGCAGGCCTGGTCTGAATTGCAAAACAGAGTGACGGCACAGGTGACGGAACAATTACAGCACTGGTTATTGGACCAGGGTTTTGCGCTGGGCAATCTGAACAGTCAGATAAAAAACGGCATGACCCCGTTGATGCGTGCCGCATTACTGGCGGAGACCGAGTTTGTAAAAATTTTACTTGAGGCTGGTGCCGGTGTGAATCTGCTCAACGATGACATGAACAACGCGTTGTGGTTTGCCTGTGTCAGCGAAAGCGTGGAGATCATCAAGCTGTTGGTCGAGTACGGAATCGATCTGAATAACAGCAACGTCAATGGCGCCACTTGCCTGATTTATGCTTCCTCTGCTGGCAAGTACCTGGTAGTGGAGACGCTGGTGAAGGCGGGTGCCGACCTGGGAGCACAAACCCTGGATGGTTTTACAGCACTGGACAGCGCAGCTACCGTTGAGGTGTTGCGTTACTTAAAACGACAATCCGTGGCGGCCTGAACCCCACGCACTGGAGACTGACAATGGCAACGACTGAAGAAAAGATCAAACAACAACTGGCGGAAAATCCGATCATCCTGTACATGAAGGGCACTCCAGAGGCGCCTAGCTGCGGCTTTTCTGCCAAGGCGGCTTCTGTACTCCAGGCTGCCGGCATCGATTTCGCCTATGTGAACGTTCTGGCTTCGCCCTTCATCATGGAGCGTTTACCTAGCGTTTCCAGCTGGCCGACCTTCCCCCAGTTGTTTATCAAGGGCCAGATCATCGGCGGCAGTGATATCGTCGAAGAAATGTACAAGAACGGTGAATTGCTACCCTTACTGCAAGACGCAGCACAATAATAAAAGGAGGTGAAGTATGGCCATGCAAGCTGAAGAGATCATTAATCGAATCGCAACCCTGCATCCCAATGCCACCATCGATGTCTCTGGCGAGGATTGCAGTTTTGCCGTTTACGTCGTGAGTGAAGAATTTACGGGTAAGCTGACCATGCAGCGTCAGCAACCCATCCTTGCCCTGTTTTCATCCGAATTGACCAGCGGCAAGCTGCATGCCCTGAGCGTCACCGCGAAAACCCCGAAAGAACTGGAATCCATGGGTGGTGGCGGCCTGGTGCAAATCCAGGTGGCCTAAACCTAAAGTGTCACCGACGAAAGGGCGGGCGTACTTGATGCGACTGGAACCCAGCTTTAATGGTTCAATAAGTACCCGGTGAACTGCTGCAAGCAGTTCTGGGGTGAATCTCGAAGAGATTCTGGTGCCCGTCCTTTTCGTTATCGATCTGCATACGGTGGCAGTGAGATCAGGCGCATGTCGTTCAAGGCGCCGCCCAAGGTGAACTGGTACAGGCATTGCCATTGTTCATCCTGAATCCCGAGCACCTGGTGAATGGCATCGTCAAAGAAACAACCGATGCCAGTCCCGCGCAGGTCACTGGCCTCTGCTTCCAGGTACATAAGCTGGCCAAGCATGCCGCATTCCCAGTAGAACTGACGGTAGCGCCAGGGTGCCTCGTTTAATATTTCGTCCAGGGGTGCCAGCATGGCGACCGCGAAGGCGCTGTGACTGGCAATGTCCTGGTGACAGGCATACTTGCGTGCCGCGGCCTGGGCGTTGGCACTGACCAGATGATAAAACCCCAGTTGTTCGAACTGTGCTTGGACTTCGCTGTCGCCCGGTGTTTGCCAGTCGAATTCTGGATTGCACGCGTTGCGTAGCTCTGTGAGTCGTCGTGGGTCACGCACTTGCATATACAGACCTGGGGTCAGGCCCTCAACGCGATGCACGAAAAATACCGTCTGAATTTGTGCTGGCGTGTGCCAGCTACGCCAGACGGGCATGTTCGTGTGTGGCTGCAGTGAACTGAGCAAGCGCAGGAAACTGTGTAACAGGATGGACGTCTGGCCATCATAGGCCTGGGCACTGCGGCGTTGCCGGATAAGCTGCGCCATGTTGATATAGTCTGCAGGTAGTCGATGCGCTGTGGTTGCTGGTGATCCCCATGGGGCTGAATTATCACGCCGGGTTTTCTCGCTAGCCTGCGTTACCTCGTCGATGACTGGCCACTGATACATGGGCCGGGGGTCAAGCAGGTTGGCCTGGCCGGACCATGTGCATTGTTTGGCTTGCTTTGTAATCGCAGACAGATCGAGATCGCTGTCAGCATTTGCTGTCGTTACCCACAACAACAGCTCGGGGGTTTCGGCTTCAGCCCTGGCAAAGTCGTTACGGCGATCCAGACCTAACAACGTTGCGATCTGTGCATCGGTTGTATCAACTAAACGGGTTTGCCAACCCAGGCAAGCGGCGGCATAGTCAGCACAGGCGATGGCATGGCCGGTATCCAGTTGGCAATAGCGAAATGCGCGTTCGCCATACTTCCAGGCTTCGCGCCAGGCAATGGTGGAGAGGCCAAGTATAAAGCCCTGCGCATCTTGCGTTGTTGTGAACTGGCAGCGTTGTTCCAGGGCATGGTCATCGCTGCAATAGTGATAGACTCCGGCTGCGAGCGCATCCATGTCTTGCAACAACACGGCATAGGCTTCAGTGGGGTGCAGGTTGCCGCTGGAGGGATTGCAGCGCAGTGACCAGCGTGCAGTGCCGTATTGCTTCCAGGCCGACAGCGCGAGCGATAATTCAAAAAACACACCGAGGTGTTCCGTGTTCAACGCAAACGGCGCAATACCATTTGGCGTATAGATTTGCTGATACGTCGTGGATAACGCATCGGCGTTTAAGGTGAAAGGAATTTGTGTTGTGCCCGCAAAGTGGCGAAACGGATTGGGTTGATGATCCCAATCGAGGGAGCCAGGCCCAGCAGCATAGCGTTGCAAGTGATGTTTGCTGCGCCGGTGATACTCCCGGACCACAGCCTGCGCATCATGCTTTGCTTTAGCTAGCTCATTGGGCATCCATCAACTCCTCTACCCAGCAACCGACCGGCGGTCCCAGTTCCTGTTGTGCGTTTTCAAAGCGGACCAGCATCAGTTCCTTGTCCGGGTTTTCTTCCAGGTGACCAACGTTGATGATCACACCGCGGGTGCCGGTGTTAGCGAGCACGCTGTTTTCCGGGTAGCCCGGGATCTCCCCATCGCTGTATATAGTTTGGGCGGCATACACGATGTCGCCGGGCTGCAGGTCATTAAGTGCCATGACATATCCTCCCATGACTGTTTGGGTTGCTCCAAGGTACATGTCGCAAAACTTACAATGTCAGACCAAAGATCTCGGGTAGCTGCGGGTTTTGCGACAAAGTTTTCGAGCCCGGTTTTGCTAAAAAATTCAATAAAAACAGGCAGAAAACCGTCGTATTTCGCTGTGGCATGGCCCTTGCAAAAGTCCTCCACAACGAGTTCAGGTTATTCAATGCAAGCGACTTGCCAAGGAGAAATGAACAATGCTGACGCTAACAGACAGTGCCATCCAGGCCATCGACCGGTTTATTAAGGGCTCCGAGACACCCATTGCGGGTCTGCGCATCAGCGTGCAGGGTGGCGGTTGCTCTGGCTTCCAATACGGGATGAGCCTGGAAGAGTCTTCAGAAATGACCGACACCGTCGTCACCTACGGTGAGGTTAAGGTCTTTATCGATCCCCAGAGTGTGCCCATGCTGCAGGGTGTCAAGCTGGATTTTGTTGACAGTCTCGAAGGCAGTGGTTTCAAGTTTGAAAATCCCAACGCCACCAACAGTTGTGGCTGCGGTAATTCGTTTTCAGTCTAATTGCAAACAAGCAGGGGTGCGCCATGTGGGACTATTCGGAAAAAGTACAGGATCATTTCTTCAACCCGAAAAATGCAGGAGCCGTGGAAGAAGCCAATGCCACCGGCGAGGTCGGTTCAATTTCGTGCGGTGATGCTCTACGCCTCACCCTGAAAGTCGACCCAGAAACCGAGATCATTCAGGACGCCGGTTTTCAGACCTTCGGTTGCGGTTCAGCCATCGCGTCGTCTTCCGCATTAACGGAAATCATCAAGGGCAAGACCCTGGATGAAGCGCTGCAAGTGACCAACCAGGACATTGCGGAATTTCTTGATGGCCTGCCGCCGGAAAAGATGCACTGCTCAGTCATGGGCCGTGAAGCACTGCAGGCTGCTGTTGCCAACTATCGCGGTGAAGAATGGAAAGACGATCATGAAGAAGGTGCACTGGTGTGTAAGTGTTTCGCCATTGATGCGGTCATGATCGAAGACACCATTCGCGCCAATGACCTGCATACTGTGGAAGATGTGACTAACTACACCAAGGCCGGTGGCGGTTGTTCCTCCTGCCATGAAAAGATCGAAGAGATCCTGACAACCGTGTTGGCTGAGAAGGGCGAAACCTTCGATCCTAATGCGCCGAGCAAAACCGCCCCCGAGCCGATTGCAGCCAGTGGTGGTGGGAACAACCTGCAGCGCATGCGCCGTATTGAAATGGTTATCGAATCCATTCGTCCTAATCTGCAAGCCGACAAGGGTGACGTGGAACTGATCGATGTCGAAGGCAATACCGTATATGTCCACATGATTGGTGCCTGCAGCGGTTGCCAGATGGCACAAATGACCCTCGGTGGCATTCAGCAACGCCTGATGGAAGAACTGGGTGAATTCATCAAGGTTGTGCCCGCAAGCCAGGCGCAAATGGCCCAGGTAGCCAAGGCAGGAGGTTAAGACATGTCTGACATCTATCTCGACAATAACGCCACGACAATGGTGGACCCCAAAGTGGTGGAGGCAATGCTGCCGTTCTTTACCGAGCAGTTCGGCAATCCGTCATCCTTACACAGCTTTGGCAATAAAGTCGGTTTGGCTTTAAAGAAGGCGCGCAAGCAAGTTCAAACTCTGCTGGGTGCAGAGCACGATTCTGAAATTATTTTTACCTCGTGCGGCACTGAATCTGATTCCACGGCAATTCTGTCTGCGCTCAAGGCGCTACCGGATCGCAAGGAAATCATTACCACCGTTGTTGAACATCCCGCGGTACTGACCCTGTGTGAAAACCTGGAAAAAGAGGGTTACACCATTCACCACCTGAAGGTGGATGAAAAAGGTCGCCTGGATCTGGAGGAATACAAACGCCTGCTGAGCGATAAAGTGGCGGTTGTATCCGTGATGTGGGCCAACAATGAAACCGGTACTTTTTTCCCGGTACTGGAAATGGCTGAGCTGGCTAACGCTGCTGGTGTATTGTTTCATACTGATGCGGTACAGGCCGTTGGCAAAATTCCTATCGATCTGAAGAACAGCAAGATCGATATGCTGTCACTGTCCGGGCACAAGTTGCACGCGCCCAAAGGTATCGGTGTGCTGTACCTGCGTCGTGGTGTACGTTTTCGTCCACTGTTGCGCGGTGGCCATCAGGAACGTGGTCGTCGTGCTGGTACCGAAAACAGTGCTTCCATCGTTGCCCTGGGTATGGCGGCGGAAATGGCCATGCAGAATCTGGAACATGAAAATACCGTAGTGAAGGCCATGCGTGATCGCCTGGAAGAAGGTATCCTGGCGCAAGTACCCAATGCCTTTGTCACCGGTAATCCGGATGATCGCTTGCCGAATACCGCAAACATCGCGTTTGAATACATCGAAGGTGAGGCAATCCTGTTGCTGTTGAACAAGATGGGTATCGCGGCATCCAGCGGTTCGGCCTGTACCTCCGGTTCATTGGAGCCGTCTCATGTCATGCGTGCCATGAACATTCCGTATACGGCAGCTCACGGCACGATACGTTTCTCCTTTTCGCGATACAACACGATGGAAGAGGTCGAGCGCGTCATTGAAGCAGTGCCACCCATCGTGGCGCAGTTGCGCAAGCTCTCGCCATATTGGGGAGATAATGGTCCGGTCGAAGATCCGGAAAAGGCATTCGCACCTGTTTATGCGTAGGGAACTTCTAAGAACTCACTGAAGCCGCGCTGGCTTTGTTGGAATGATGCTCGAAATGCTCATTTACTGACGTGTAAACTGCGCTTTCTCGCATCATCCCGCCTAGCCATCATCGGCTTGATTGAGTTTTAGAAGTCCCCGGAATGATTTAGTTATCCTGGTAGTACTCCTTCTTTGGGCCCGTAAAGGGCCCTTTTCTTTGTGTTGAATAACGATGTTGCTCTCAGGAGTAAGGCGCAGTCAGGCGAAGAGGTCTGTTTCCATGTTGGCTGCAATTACGTCTTTCTCTCACCATGGCTGGGTAAAAATTCCATTGTTGCAAATCCAACAATTGTCTCCCGATTGTGGTAAAGCAGGATGGGCTACCGGTTGTTAAATTCCCATAACTATCTGTTTCAACGCATAAAAACATTATGGCATGGCGGTTGCACTAGAGAGATAGAAACGTACTCTCTTCAGGAGCCGGGACATGACAAAAGCACCACGCCAGATCATTGTCGATGACACCACGTTGCGCGATGGAGAACAGTCCGCCGGGGTGGTGTTCAGCCTGGAAGAGAAGCTGGCGATCGCAAGTGGCCTGGACGCTATCGGGTTACCGGAGCTGGAGATTGGGATACCTGCGATGGGGCCAGAGGAGCGTGAATCCATTCGGGCAGTGGCAGCACTGGGATTGAATGCGCGGCTGTTGGTGTGGAACCGCATGCGCGCTGATGACCTGAGCTATTGTCGCGGTCTGCCGGTTCACATGGTCGATTTGTCTATCCCGGTGTCAGACCAGCAAATTCACCACAAGCTGGGCAAGGATCGCGACTGGGTATTGCGCGCGATTCCGATGTTTGTGCTGCATGCACGGGATATGGGGCTGGATGTCTGTGTTGGTGGTGAAGATGCTTCGCGTGCCGATCCTGAATTCCTGTTGCAGGTGATCGAAACCGCACAACGCGCTGGCGCGATGCGTTTTCGTTTTGCCGATACTCTCGGCATCATGGAACCGTTCAGCGTGCTGCGCATCATCAAGCGTCTGGCCCGTAATTCTGATATTCAAATCGAAATGCATGCCCACGATGATCTGGGGCTGGCTACCGCCAACAGTCTCGCCGCTGTGCGGGCCGGTGCCTCTCACGTCAACACCACGGTTAACGGCCTGGGTGAGCGTGCCGGTAATGCACCGCTGGAAGAAGTCGTGTTTGGATTGAAACACCTGTTTCATTACGACCTTGGTATTGATCTGAAAACCTTCCCGCAACTCTCGCGCCTGGTGGAGCAAGCAGCCGGCCGTCCGGTTGCCTGGCACAAGAGTCTGATCGGCGAAGGTGCGTTCCTGCACGAGGCTGGCATTCATGTCGATGGCCTGCTCAAGGATATTCATAACTATCAGGGCGTCGATCCTGTCTTGCTTGGGCGTGAGCACCAGTTTGTGCTGGGCAAACACTCCGGTACTGCATCGGTGATCAAGGTTTATGCCGATATCGGTATCACACTGAATCAGGAAGAGGCGGAGTTACTGCTGGCTCAGATTCGCTCCCATACCAGCCGTACCAAGCAGGTACCCCAGCCCGATTATCTGGTGTCGCTGTACCAGGAAATGGCTTGCACCGATCAGGCGATTCACGCCTGAGGAAACAGAGGGAATTACGCATGACCACGACACGTATTTCACTGCTGCAACAACTCAAACGCGATATTGCCTGTGTCTTCGAACGCGACCCGGCAGCACGATCAACCTTCGAGGTTTTGACGACCTATCCGGGCGTACATGCCATCATAATGCATCGTATTGCCAATCGCCTGTGGCGTGCGAACTGGTGCTATTTCGCACGTCTGATTTCCTATCTGTCACGCGTGTTTACCAATATTGATATTCATCCGGGGGCAACTATCGGTCAGCGTTTTTTTATCGATCATGGCGCCGGTGTCGTCATCGGTGAGACCGCTGAAGTCGGTGATGATGTCACCCTCTATCACGGTGTAACGCTCGGCGGCACCAGCTGGAACAAAGGCAAACGTCATCCCACGCTCGGTAACGGCGTCATGGTGGGTGCGGGCGCCAAAATTTTGGGTCCGATTACCTTGCACGACAGGGTACGTGTCGGCGCCAACTCAGTTGTGATCCAGGATGTCGACCCTGGCTGCACCGTCGTCGGGATACCGGGCAAGGTGGTGCAAGTGCGCGAGGTCGGCAAGATGAATCCGTTTGGGATCGATCTGGATCATCATTTGATCCCGGACCCGGTAGGTAAAGCCATTGCCTGTCTGGTGGATCGCATCGCGCAGCTTGAACAACAGCTACAGGGAATGGTGCAAAGCGAAGAGTGTCCCGCATGCGAGAGCGTGAATGTCTGTGATCCAACACTGGATCAGGATCAATATACAATAAAAACAGCAACAGGAGTGAAGTAATGGATTTACAGGATTTCGAAGGGCAGGACATGTATTTTGACATGCCGATGTCGGCAGAGGTTGAAACACTGATCGATGAGGCCTCGGAATGTTATGGCAACGGCGGGGCGGAATCCAAATTGCTGCGTGCTTATGTGCTTGCACCAAAGAATCTGTCTTTGCTGGTGGCAATGTACCGTTTCTACTATTACCAGCATCGCTGGAGTGATGCCTTATACATTGCCGATCAGGCCATGCGGGTTTCTGGTGAGATGCTGGAAATGACCACACACTGGCGCTTGTTGACACCTGCGCACCTGGGTACACCGGCAATGCGATCCATGGGGCTGTTACGCTTTTATTTTCTGGCACTCAAGGGGGCCGGTTATCTTTGCCTGCGCATGGATGATCGCGAAGGTGCCATCGAACGCCTGCAGAAAGTGGTCGAACTCGATCCACAGGATCGGCTTGGTGCCAGCTTTCTGCTCAAAATGGCGCTGTACGGTTCCGAGGACGGTCGACCGAATTTGCGCCTGGCCTATGTCAATGATGAACGCTTGGCATCCTGAAGGGGTAACGATGATGACGATGAGTATTGAAGAATTTGAAGATGATCTGGAAGAGTTGAGCAGTGCCGAGGACTTCCTGCTTTACTTCAATGTGGAATTCGTTCAACGGGTTGTGCATGTGAATCGCCTGCATATCCTGCAACGCTACAACGACTACCTGGCCAAGGCAAAGGATTCCATGCCGGAATCCGCAGACGCAATGTTCGATGTTTACGCCAAGTTGCTGACCCGCGCCTATCAGGACTTTGTTGATTCCGATGCCAAGACCGAAAAGGTATTAAAGATCTACCGCATGAATGAGCCGCAGCAAACATTTGTTTCTATCGACATGTTAAAAAAGTAACGCGAAATGAAAGCTCAATACCAATATGGTGATGAAGTCCGCGTAACGCGCAACGTGCGTAATGACGGCACCTATCCGGGCAAGGAAGTCGGCGAGTTCCTGTTACGTCGTGGTAGCGTCGGCTATGTCCAGAACATTGGCACCTACCTGCAGGAATACACAATCTATTCGGTCCACTTCGTTGAGGAAGACGTACTGATTGGTTGCAAGGAAGAGGAGCTGGTTCCGGCAGGCGATCCCTGGGTCCCGAGCCTGTACGAATTCCGCGACAAGGTGACGACGACCATTCCATTATCAATCAAGGGTGAAGTTATCGTCGAGCCGGGTGTGCCAGGTGAAGTCCTGAAAGTACTGCGGGATACGGAAAAGATGGTGGTGAACTACCATGTGCGTTTTCCTGGGCGGACCCTGCAGGTACCAGAATCGGCGCTTACGCCGGTGACCGTATCCCGGGAAGAAGCAAGGAAGCGGAAAAAGGATGAGGCAGAGGAAGGCTAGGGTGTGGCCCATGACGGATATGAATTATCACATCCTGCGTGTTTCCCTGAACAAGTTTGGTAAATCGCCAACGGAACTGGAACCCACCCAGGTTAACGAGATCCGCAGCCAGGCCCTGCGCGAGTTTCGTATCGAACAACTGATCGTCAATTCCGATGAAGGGCGCGATGTACATGTGCCGGACAGCGTCGTGGAAGAAGCCCTGGAACGTATCGCAGCGCGTTATACCGATCGTGAAACCTTTCTTCAGGACCTCGACGACAATGGTCTGGATGAGGCACGATTTCGCGAGGCAATCGCCAAGGAGCTGCATGCAACAGCCGTCCTCGACAAGGTTGGCAGTCGCTCCGTCGATGTGAGTGAGATTGACTGCATGATCTATTACTACATGCACAAGGCTAAATTCGAACAACCGGAAACCCGGGAGCTGCGCCATATCCTCATTACTATCAATGAAGAATTTCCCGAAAACAAGGCAGAGGCCGCCTATGCCCGGCTGGATTCGATCCGGCAAAGACTCAAACAAAAACCCAAGCGATTTGCAGAGCAGGCCATGAAGCACTCCGAATGTCCGACCGCTCTGCAGAGTGGCTACCTGGGTAAAATGCCACGCGGGCAATTGTTCCCCGCTTTGGAAGAAGTCGCTTTCAGCATGAAAGCCGGACGCATCAGTGAAATCGTGCAATCACCCCTGGGTTATCACCTGTTGTACTGCGAAGCGGTACATCATGCCGGGCCAGTGAGTTTTCGCGAGGCTGAACCGAAGATTCGCGATCATCTAAAGAAACGCCGTATTCGTATGTGTCAGAAAGTATGGTTGGGTGAGTTAACAAAAAATCACGAAACACAGGAAAGGAACAAGGACCATGACGACGACTAACGAGAGATGTTCTTTCTGTAATTCCGAACAGTCACTGCAAACCCCGCTGATTGCAGGTATTGATGGCCACATCTGTGAAGCCTGTGTGCGTCTGGCTAACCAGGTCATTATCAGCTGGGGACGCAAGCGCGATATCAAGGAGTGTTTCGACAAACCACTCAAGCCAGACGTGATCAAAGGCAAGCTGGATGAATATGTGATTGGCCAGGACCTGGCCAAGGAAATTCTCTCCGTCGCGGTGTATAACCATTACAAGCGCCTGCGTGATCAGAGTTCAGAGACATCATTGAATCTGGAGCATGATGGGGTAGAACTCGGGAAATCCAATATTCTGTTGCTGGGACCATCCGGTTCCGGCAAGACACTGTTGGCCAGCACACTCGCACGTATTGTCGGTGTGCCGTTTGCAATTGCCGATGCGACTACCCTGACCCAGGCCGGGTATGTCGGTGAAGACGTGGAAAGTATTCTGGTACGGTTGCTGGATGTAGCCGAGGGCAACGTCGGTCGTGCCGAATGGGGCATCGTTTATATCGATGAAATCGACAAGCTGGCACGTGCCGGTGAGAGTTCCATCGCGGTACGCGATGTTTCCGGTGAAGGTGTGCAACAGGCCCTGTTGAAGCTGGTGGAGGGCACCCAGGTGAAGATCCCGAGCAAGGGGCGCCGGCGCGAAGGTGGCGATGAGGTGATCCTGGATACCAGCAATATCCTGTTTATCGTCGGTGGGGCCTTTGCCGGTCTGGAGGATCACGTTGCCAAGCGCCTTAAGCCGAACCAGCGCAGTATCGGATTTTCTGTACCAATCCATGATGAGAAGGATGGTATCGACAGCGAGCAATTCCTGGCCGAGGTACAACCCGAAGACCTGCGCCGCTTCGGTCTGATCCCGGAATTCATAGGTCGTTTCCCGGTATTGGCCTCACTGGAAGAACTGGATGAAGCGGCCCTGATCAAGATCCTGACCGAACCGCGAAATGCCCTCATCCGGCAATTCCAGAAGCTGTTTGCCTATGACAATATTGAGCTGAACTTCAGTGATGAGGCGATCTCTGCAATCGCCCGTCAGGCCATCGAGCGTGGTACCGGTGCCCGCGGCCTGCGTGCAGTGTTGGAAAACCTGTTACGTAAGTCGATGTTCGAGGCACCATCGAGCGAGGAGGTACGTCAGGTTATCGTGGACGAAGCCGCAGTGCTGGGTAATGGCGAGATCAAGTTAGAAAAGGATAAGTCCGAACCGACACGGGTCATGGCGGGCGCCTGACCCGCATCCGACTCACGGCAACCACGTCTGCCTGCTTCTTTCCCCCCTGCCGGGGGGGAAATGGATAAATTTCAAGTAGTTGTCTTCAACATGGCCGCCTCCTGATGCGGCTGTAGCCATGCCCTTTGCCTCGCACCGGGGATTTACGCTAAATTGAACTCAGCCGCACGTGCATGTATCCAACATACCACTGCCTGGCAGCTCCCCAAATCCCTTTCGATGCAGGACATTGGACTAATATGAAGACGATTTTTGCAGTGGTTTACCTGATCACCTCGTTCATCTTGCCTGCCTATGGCGCGATAGTCTGTCCCCACAACAGTTTTACCTGCCTAAAACGGCATATGAATGATTTCTACCTGGCGGACCATGATCGATTTTATCGTGTGTATAAGGAAGCCTTCGATAAGGCGATGCAATGCCGGGATCCCCAGGATGTCACTCGATACCTGACGATTTATTCTGCAACGGGCGATAATGCGGAAATCGACCAGAGTATGCAGGAAGATACCGAAGCGCTGTTACTGCTCAAACCGACCTGCTTTTTTGAGGGAGCATCACGGCTGACGCCAGAACAACGGGATAATTTTATTGGGAGATACCGGCTATTCTCACGCCCAAACCATGTAATGCGGCTGTTGCACAAGTACATGCAGGGCGGTAAATACCAACGCCTCGCTACTCTTATATATAATGCCAACCTGGATGCCTACCAGAGCTATGGCAAGGACGCGGAAGATGCCTCCATGGACGACCTCTATCAGCAATACAAACGCTAGGAATTAGCATGAGCAGTTTACCAAAATGCCCGGAATGTTGCTCCGAGTATACCTATGAAGACGGCGACATGTATGTGTGCCCGGAATGTGCACATGAGTGGTCGAAGCAGGCTGCTGAAGCTTCAGAAGAAAGACGTGTCGTACGTGACGCCTTTGGCACCGAGTTGCAGGATGGCGACAGCGTTACAGTCATCAAGGATTTGAAGGTCAAAGGTTCTTCCAGCGTGGTGAAAGTTGGGACCAAGGTCAAGAACATTCGGCTGGTCGATGGCGATCATGACATCGATTGTAAAATTGATGGTATTGGGGCAATGGGTTTGAAGTCAGAATTTGTCAAAAAGGCATAAATTGTATTATTGAAAGCATCGTAATGAGTAAAGAAATCACCAGTGAGATCCTGCGCGGATTTAAATCCCGTCTCGAAAACCACCCCATTTACGAAGCCGTGTCGACGATCGAAGACCTGCGTTGCTTCATGGAGCATCACGTGTATTCTGTCTGGGATTTCATGTCCCTGATCAAGTATTTACAATCCGTGATTGCCCCCACGAGTTACCCATGGACACCGCTGGGTGACGCCAGTGTCCGCCGTTTTATCAATGAACTGGTACTGGAAGAAGAATCAGATGAAACCCAGATTCCAGGACAGTACTCGAGTCATTTCGAGCTATATCATAAGGCCATGGCCGAGATCGGTGCTGATACCAAAGTGTCTGGGCAGTTTGTGAAGGCAGCACGTGAGCAGGGAATTAGTAATGCATTGGCTCATTGTGGAATACCCGGCCCATCACAACAGTTTACGACCTGTACGTTTGACTTTATAGATGCCAACAAGCCGCATATGGTTGCTGCTGCACTGGCCCTTGGCCGGGAACACATCATTCCTTGTATGTTCCGCTCCATTCTTAAACGCATTGGTGTCTCGGAGACACAGGCACCAATTTTCCATTTTTATCTCAATCGTCATATTCACCTGGATGAGGACTTTCATGCTCCGCTTTCCCTGCGTCTGCTGAACAGTCTGTGTGCCGAAGATGAAGGCAAAACGCAGGAGGCTATCGATGCGGCGAATCGCGCTGTAACTGCTCGGCTTGAATTATGGGATGGTGTATTGGCGGCGATACATGCGAATTCATCTTCCACCCAAACATCATGAGTAAAGGTGCAATACAGAAATGCCTGTTGTTGATTGGTTTGTTGCTGGTTATGAATGTGCAGGCAGCGTCCCTGAAATACACTCCGTATAAGGACCAGGCAACCAATCTCGAATATAACCTACTCTTCTGCGATGACCTCGCGCTTTATCAAACCCAGCATAAAGAACCAGTGAGCGGTCCATGGCGGGTATTGTTTACGCAACCTGCAAATTTAGAAAACTTGCGCCAGCTTGCCGAATCAGCTTCGGAAGATACACGCATACGTATTCTGGCGTTTAATGAACTCAAACAACACCATGCGTTGCCAAAAAAGAAACAGCTGTTGGGCGTGATCGTTGAAGTGGGACTCGAGCATGGTCTGGATACACTAGCAGCCTACCGGAATCTGCGCACCCGCTATATCAATAAGTCCGGAAAGTTGCGTGTAGGGGAGAAGCATAAACCGGGGATCGATGACCGGATCCGTAAACTGTTTCAGGAAGCCCAACCCATCATTGAAAAGATCGGGCCCTGGGGCAAACCCAGGTTGGCGCCGCCTGCTGCCGGACAAGTTCGGTTGACGTTCCTGGTGTCTGATGGCCTTTATTTTGGCCAGGGGACCATGCGGGAATTGGCTCGCAGTCCACTGGCAGGTCCCGTTCTCACCGCGGCAACAGAATTATTATTTGCATTGACCAAATAGCCTGAATTTTCACTTGCTGAGCAATTACCCTTATTTTCAAAAGGATTCATTAAGCAAATAAATCTCTGTTCAGAAAATTTATTTAATTCAATGGTATACTCAAGCACTAATAAGCTTATCCCGTGCATTATCAGGACATGAATTTTGAATGAATGGTTTTCTGCTAGATACCGAATAGCGGGAATCTTTTTCCTCGCTATCAGTCTCCCCTTACTGGTCTGGCAGGCGACACCGCTGCATCAGATGTCGATCTCCCAGAATACATTTCTGGTCGTACACTCGATCATGGAAATGTTTGCGATCGTGGTGGCAGTCATGATCTTTTTTACCGCCTATGGTGAACACGACTTCAACCGCAGCTCGCGTTCCATCCTGCTTAGCTATGCCGCACTGGCCACGGGCATGTTCGATATGCTGCACATGCTGGCCTATATCGGCATGCCCGACCTGTATAACCCAAACAGTGCGCATAAATCCATATTATTCTGGTTACTTGGGCGTGCGGCGATTGCGTCTGGCCTCTTGATCTATGTTCTGTTGCCGGAGAAAAACATCATCAATCGTAGCTGGCGACGACTGGGGTTGATCATCGTTATTGCGGTAATCTTGGTACTTACTGTCGAGCTATTGCGCAATATCAACCAGCTTCCCAGGATGTTTATCGTTGGGGAGGGTCTGACACCCCTGAAAGTCTGGCTGGAATGGGGATTCTTTTTTATATTCTCTGGTACTGCACTCATTCTTTACCTGCGACGAGAAATAATCGAAGACGTCGATGTATACCGATTGTTGCTGGCCTTGCTGTTGATGGCAGTAGCTGAATTATTTTTTACCCTCTATGTAAAAGTCAGCAATACCGCGAATCTACTCGGGCATGTCTACAAGGTCATAGCTTATTATTATTTGTATGGTGCAATTTTTACTGACACGGTACGTCGACCATTCAAGCAAATTGAGCATTTGCTGGTCCATGACCCGATTACGAATCTGCCGAATCGTCGTGGCCTCACTGAACGGCTAGATGAAGAAGTGGCGCGTGTAAAACATACGAACCGCAAGTTTGCCCTGATCCTGCTCAACCTGGATCATTTTCATAGTGTAAATTCCATTTTCGGTCATGAGGTTGGCGATATGTTGCTGGCTAACGTCGCCAAACGCATCCAGACTTCAATACCAGAGGATGCATTTTTGGCACGTTTCAGTAATGATGAGTTTTGTATCTTGCTGTCTCATGGTTATGTCAAGCAGGCCGAACGAATCGGACGCGTTCTCCAGCAGAAAATTGCCCAGGGATTTCTATTGGGCAAAGATCATGTCGAGACCGGCGCAAGTATTGGGATTGTGGTGTATCCGGAAGACGGCTATTCAGGAAATGCGTTGCTGCGTCATGCCAACCTGGCCTTGCACCAGGCGAAACAACATGGACGCAATGGATT
>JBECKZ010000052.1:0-9059 GCA_040235555.1 Thiohalomonadales bacterium
CAATGGCCATCTGTTTACCAGCGAAGGTGTGGTACGGATTCGTAACAGCCAATACAAGGAGGACACCCGCCCACTAGATCCGCAGTGTGACTGCTATACCTGTCGTCATTACAGCCGTGCCTATTTACGCCATCTGGACAAGGTGGGTGAGATACTCGGGGCGCGTCTTAATACTATCCACAACCTGCATTATTACCAGTCGCTGATGCGTGGCCTGCGCGCAGCAATCGATCAAGGGACGTTGGCAACGTTTATTGCTGATTTTTATCAAAAACGGGAAAAGCGTAGCGAAGCTATGTCATAATACGGCCCCAATTTAACGACCAAAATTTAACCATCAAGGTGTGCTTATGAGTTTCTTTATCTCCAATGCCTATGCGGCAAATGCGCCCACCGCCCAGGGCGGTGATCCTCTGACCGGCATGCTGTTTTTCGTTGGCATGATCGTGATCTTTTATTTTCTGTTGATTCGCCCACAACAAAAACGCGCCAAGGAACATCGCAAGATGGTGGAAGCCATTGGCAAGGGTGATGAGATTGTTACCAACGGTGGTGTACTGGGCAAAATCGTCGATCTCGGTGAACAATATCTCACCGTTGAAATTGCCGAGGGTGTGCAAATCAAATTGCAACGCCATGCCATTGCCACGGTCCTACCCAAAGGCAGTCTTAAAGCAGCAGAAAAAGAATAACTACAATGAATCGTTACCCGCTTTGGAAGTATCTTCTTATTGTTATCGTGATGGTTATCGGCATGCTCTATGCCGCGCCGAATCTGTATCGGGATGACCCGGCTGTACAGATTGCTGCATCACGCAAGGCATCTCTCACGGACGACACACTCAAGAGTGTGGAAAATACACTGAAGGATGCCGGTATCCAGTACAAAAAAGCCGTCATTCAGGCTACCGGCATCCTGATCAGGTTTAACAATGAGAATGACCAGGCTAAGGCCAAGCAACTTATTACTTCCGCCCTGGGTAATAATTATGTAGTTGCGATAAATTATGCGCCTACGACACCATCCTGGTTGAAGACCATCAGCGCCAAACCGATGTATCTTGGTCTTGATTTGCGTGGAGGGCTGCATTTTCTAATCGAAATTGATATGCAGACAGCGTTGCGCCAGCAACTGGACAACTACCGGGACGATATCTTCGAGCACTTCAAGAAGCACCGCAAAGAGAATATTCGTGCCCACTCCATGGTTGTCCGTGGTGAGACCATTGAGCTCAAGTATCAGGATGCACAAACTCGCGACAAAGCCCAGGATTCATTGCACCGGGCCTTTCCGGAACTGATCTTCAAGGATGTCGACCGTGGCCAGTTGTTTTACCTCGACGCCAGCATGTCCAAGAAGACGATCGAGGAAAACCGTTCCAATACCATTTCCCAGATTATTACTGTTTTAAAGAAACGTATTGATGACAAATATCAGGGCCTGATGGAGCCGGTCATTGTGCGTCAAGGGGACGATCGCATCGTTGCCGAATTCCCGGGCGTACAGAACAGTGACGAACTCATGGATGTGTTAACCGCGACAGCCAGTCTGGAATTCCGCATGGAACAGGATAAGTACTCGGTACAGGAGGCGCGCGAGGGCAAGGCGCCGGGATCAAAACTGTATACCATGCGTGAAAACGGCCAGCCGGTTTTACTGAAAAACAAGATCATCATTACGGGTAAAAACATTACTTATGCCACTGCAACCTCGACCCAGGAAGGTCTCCCAGCGGTGAATGTGACCCTGGATGGTGTCGGCGCCAAAATCATGGGTGACAATACCAAGGAGAACCTGGGCAAGCGCATGGGCGTTGTCTTTATCGAATACACTCGTGAAGATGTCATGAAGGATGGCAAGAAAGTCACCATCTCCAAACCACACGAAGAAGTCATCAGCCTGGCCACCATTCAGGGTGTATTCTCCAAGCAGTTTCAGATCACCGGGCTGACCCGTGAAGAATCCACCAAGCTGGCGCTGTTATTGCGCGCTGGTGCACTGGCAGCACCAATTCACATTGTGGAAGAGCGCACTGTTGGTCCGAGCCTGGGTAAAGAGAACATCGAGATGGGTATCAAATCCGTGGTGTACGGCATGCTGTTCATCCTTATCTTTATGGTGTTCTGGTACCGTCTCTTCGGTCTGTTGGCCAATCTTGCGCTGCTCGCCAACGTGGTGTTGATTGTCGCGATCTTGTCGATGTTCCAGGCGACGCTCACCTTGCCAGGTATTGCCGGTATCGTGTTGACTGTGGGTATGGCCGTGGACGCCAACGTATTGATCTATGAACGTATCAGGGAAGAACTGAATCTGGGGAATACACCCCAGGCCAGTATCCATGCTGGTTACGAAAAGGCCTGGGGCACCATTCTTGACTCGAACGTCACCACGCTGATCGCCGCCATGGTGTTGTTCATGCTAGGTACCGGTCCAATCAAAGGGTTTGCGACGACCCTGTCGATTGGTATTGCTACGTCCATGTTTACCGCCATCATGGGCACTCGGGCTATTGTTAACCTGGTTGTTGGTGGCAAACGCATCAGCAAAGTTTCAATTTAACGGAATCACGACCTCATGCGTATATTCAAGCAAGTTCCAAATTTTGATTTTCTCGGTAAGGGTCGATACGCTGCCGCCCTGTCTTTCCTCCTGGTGGCCGGTTCCATCGGATCGTTGATCATGCAAGGGTTGAATCTGGGACTCGATTTCAAGGGTGGTATCCAGATCGAGGTCGGCTATCAAAATCCGATCAATGCCGAAACAGTGCGTAAGCAACTCGCCGCCGCCGGATTTGATGACGTGGTGGTACAGAGTATTGGTGAAACCGGTAAGGATCTGACCATCAGCATTGCCGACAAGGGCAAACTATCCAAGGTTGCGGTCAGTACCAAAGTGATTGCAACACTGCAGCAAAACAGCAAGGAAAAGATCGATGTGCGCCGGCGGGATTTTGTTGGCAGTAAAGTCGGTAAGGAATTGCGCGACAAGGGTGGTATTGCCATGCTGCTCGCGCTGGGCGGGATTCTGGTTTATGTCATGTTGCGTTTTGAGTGGCGATTTGCACTCGGCGCCATTGTCGCGACCATCCACGATGTGCTGATCACTATTGGTTTCTTTTCCGTGTTCCAGTGGCCATTCGATTTGACTGTGCTGGCGGCGGTCCTGGCAATCATCGGATATTCATTGAATGATACGGTCGTGGTTTACGATCGGATACGGGAGAACTTCCGCAAAATCCGCAAAGGCACAACACTGTCGATTACCAATGCCGCCATGAATCAGACCTTGTCACGGACGATAATGACCTCGTTTACGACCTTGCTGGTGGTTTCCGCTATGTACTTCTTCGGTGGGGAATCGATTCGGCCGTTCTCACTTGCTTTGATTATCGGCATCATTGTCGGCACATATTCATCAATCTACGTAGCCAGTGCCATGGTCATCGCCTTGAAAGTAGATCGCAGTCATCTGATGCCTGTTACCAAGCAAACGGAAGGTGATGGTAGTCATCCCTGATAGATGCTGTGAAGGCGTCGTGATTCAGCCAGGGCAGGTTTTTGCGTAACAGAAGGTACTCCACTAGTGTCGCGGGAACTGGCCGTGATAAGGACATTCTGGATAGCGCGAAGATAGGGATCGTTTTCAGGTGCAGTGCGTGTGGCACTGGTTTCTCAGCTCGCGACTTCGGCGAAATTGCTTACCTCAGTTGTATTTTCCCATTTGTGATTTCAGCGCCAGGGTACATTGCCCTGGCACTTGATTTTAGTTACTGAATTTCTTGATATCATCCAGTGGGTTAGACTCATCTTCACCTGGAGTAACCATCCGGCAAACCGTACTACGTTTGCCCTTGCATTCATCATCCTTGACGCCACGAATGGCCATCTTGGCCCAGACCGAGGCTATTAACCAAAGACCGATACCGAGGATTATAGTGGGCCAGCTAACATGATCCAACGAAGCTGGACCACCGAGGTAGCCATAGATGATGCTAACGATGCCTGCCAGCCAGAACACGCCAATCGGCGCGGCACAACAACCAGCACAACCATAACGGCACACGGCTAAGGGTGGGATCAAGATCGAGAGTGTGGTGCGTTGCATAATTCTCCTTCACCAATACCAGTATTTTGTAGGTACTTGTCCGATTAGACATCAAATCCGGAGTGGACGTCAAACCTTAGGCAGTCGTCATTATGCGTTCCAGGCAGGTTACGCAGCGAACCAGAAAATCGACAATATCCGGGTTTCGGGGGCTAATGCACTAACGTTCACTATTGCCGGTACCTGCTGGGAGGAAGCGGTGATTATTTTGCTACGTGAGGCTGTAATAATTTCAGCATCTGTTTGAACAGGCGGGGATTGGCTACCAGGATGTTCCCGCTGGAAAAATAGTCAAACCCGCCATGGAAATCGCCGACGAGTCCACCGGCTTCCTCGACCAGGAGGATGCCTGCCGCCATATCCCAGGGTTTCAGTTTGAATTCCCAGAAGGCATCCAGTCGGCCAGCAGCGACATAGGCCAGGTCGAGGGCAGCTGAGCCTGCCCGGCGGATTCCGGCTGTGCCCGGGATGATGTCCCGCATCATATTTAAATGAATTTGCAGGGTCTCGACATCGCTAAAAGGGATGCCGGTGCCGAGCAGGGCGCCACTCATGGTCGAGCGCTGGCTGATGCGGATGCGTTTACCATTCAATTGTGCACCATCACCGCGGCTGGCAGTAAATAGTTCCTGCTTGATGGGGTCATAGACGACCGCATGTTGCAGCACATTTTTGTGTCGACAGGCGATGGAGACCGCATATTGGGGGAAACCGTGCAGAAAGTTAGTAGTGCCGTCTAGTGGATCGATTAGCCATTCGTACTCGCCTTGACCGTGACTACCACTTTCCTCGGCCAGGATGGCATGATCCGGATAGGCCTTGAGTAGAGTATCGATAATGGCCTGTTCGGCACGTTGGTCGACCTCACTGACAAAATCATTTTCAGATTTATGTCTTACCTTGAGGGTATCCACCTGATCACAATAGCGGGCGATAATATCGCCGGCCTTGCGTGCGGCGCGTACAGCAATATTCAGCATGGCATGCATGGCTGATGAACTCCATCCAACTGTGCAAAGAACGAGAAAACGGGCGCGTATTCTAGCAGCCCGCTAGCGTGAAAGGAAAAGGAAGACAGTTTTGGCTTACGAAAATATCCGGATCGTCCTGGTCAATACCTCGCACCCTGGCAATATCGGCGCAGTTGCCCGTGCCATGAAAAACATGTGCTTACAGGAACTGGTGCTGGTGGATCCCATCGCAGAATTCCCCAGTGGCAAGGCCTGGGCACGCGCCTCGGGCGCAGTGGACGTCCTGGATCAGACCCGGGTAGTGGCAACGCTGGAGGAAGGGATTGCAGATTGTCAGTGGGTGGTTGGGGCCAGTGCACGCATGCGCGCCATCCCCTGGCCGTTACTGGATGCGCGCAGCTGTGCCGAGAAGCTGACAATCGATTCCGAGGCCAATAAAGTTGCCCTGGTGTTTGGTCGGGAAAATTCCGGGCTGACCAATGAAGAACTGGAGCGGTGCCATCACCTGGTCCATATCCCTGCGAATGCCGAGTATAGCTCGTTAAATATTGCAGCAGCGGTGCAGGTCCTCGCGTATGAAATCCATGTCGCACATCTACAACTGGCAGGGCAGGCTAAACTAAAGGTGGAAAACGATTATCCCCGGGTCACCGCGCAAGAGCTGGAGGGATTATATGAACATTTTGAGCAGGCGCTTATGGCGATTGATTTTTATGACCCGGAGAATCCGCGCCAATTAATGCGCCGTTTACGCCGATTGTTTAACCGTGCGGAATTGGATCGTATGGAGTTAAATATTCTACGCGGTATTCTCGCTGCAGCTGAGGCCACGCAAAAAAAGCGTTGAAAACCCGCAGCATCCCTCATATTGTTTCTACATGTTTACACGTTTAAAAGAAGACATCGATTGTGTGTTTGAACGCGATCCGGCAGCGCGATCGCGCCTGGAAGTGTTGACCACTTACCCGGGCGTACATGCCGTCTTGTTCCACCGGTTAGCTCATGGTTTGTGGCGACGAGAGTGGAAATGGCTGGCGCGCTGGCTATCCGCATTTGCACGGTGGTTTACCGGGATCGAGATTCATCCGGGTGCCAGTATCGGCCGTCGGTTTTTCATTGATCACGGGATGGGGGTGGTCATTGGTGAGACCGCTGAGATAGGTGATGACTGCACACTTTATCACGGGGTGACATTAGGCGGTACCAGCTGGGAAAAGGGCAAGCGTCATCCAACCCTGGGGAATAATGTTGTCATTGGCGCCGGTGCCAAGGTTTTGGGGCCAATCACACTGAACGAAGGTGCGAGGGTGGGTTCCAATGCGGTCGTGGTGAAGGATGTGCCGCAAGGGGCGACCGTTGTGGGCGTCCCCGGACGGGTCGTTAAGGCCAAAGAGGAAAAAGAAGCACATCATGCCCGACGTGCCGCGTTTGCCGAAAAAATCGGTTTTGATGCCTATGGTACGACGCGCGATATGCCTGACCCGGTGGCCAATGCCATCGACGCCTTGCTGGACCATGTACATGCCATGGATCAACAAATGGAAAATATGTGTAAGTCATTGAAAACACTAGGAATGGAAATCGATGCCGTCAAGCTCCCAGATCTGGGACCATGTGAAATTGTCAGTCGACAACCCCATCTTGGGGAGACGTCAGCCCCGGACGAGAGTGAAACTGCTGCGGAGGTAGAGCAGCGGGAAAATCAATCGAAGAATTAATACTTGACTGAAATACTCGGATAAGTATAATAAACACCGAAGTATTGGTAATTCATAGATTACTAAATTACGTGAGGTGTCGCAATGAGACTTACTACAAAAGGCCGCTATGCCGTTACCGCCATGCTGGATTTGGCCATTCATTTTGAAGAAGGCCCGATTACCTTGGCCGACATCTCGCAGCGGCAGTGTATCTCCTTATCTTATCTTGAACAGTTATTTGCCAAATTGCGTCGGCAAGGACTGGTCGAGAGTACCCGTGGACCCGGTGGTGGTTACCGCCTGAGCCGTCCGCCCATGGAAATACCGGTAGCTGATGTCATCCTGGCCGTTGACGAGAAAGTGGAAACAACCCGTTGTGGCGGTCTGGCCAATTGCCAGGACGATGAGCAATGTCTGACCCATGAGTTATGGGCTGAGTTGAGCCAACAGATCTACCAATTTTTGTGTGGCATCAGTTTGGGTAACCTGGTGGAACGCCAGGGCGTCCGTGATGTCGCCGAGCGCCAACAACGACTGCAAAACAAGGTTCCCCTCGACAGCGTCAAGCGTGAAGTCGCGGCGGTTTCCTAAGCGATTTTTTCATCGTTCGATTTTGAAACAGGGCGTTTGTATGGGCGTTTTGGTGCTTTATCGGCATACGATTTAAGAGATAGTTAAATGAAAACACCAATCTATTTTGATTACTCTGCGACCACGCCGGTTGATCCCCGGGTGGCGGAAAAGCTGTGTAGTTGCCTGACGCTTGATGGCAACTTTGGTAATCCGGCATCACGTTCCCACAGCTTTGGCTGGGATGCCGAAAAAGCGGTTGAAGAAGCGCGTGATAACGTTGCAGCCCTGGTAAATGCAGATCCCAAGGAAATCGTTTTTACATCGGGTGCGACCGAATCCGACAACCTGGCAATTAAGGGTGCTGCCGCCTTTTATAAGAAGAAGGGCAAGCACATTATTACCTGTAAAACCGAACACAAGGCCGTGCTCGATACCTGTCGCATTCTGGAACGGGACGGTTATGAAGTCACTTATCTGGATCCGGAGCCCAATGGCCTAATCGATCTGGAAAAATTAAAAGCAGCATTACGTGATGACACCATTCTTGTCTCCATTATGCACGTGAACAACGAGATTGGTGTCATCCAGGATATCCAGGCTATTGGTGAGCTCACTCGCGAGCGCAATATTATTTTCCATGTCGATGCCGCGCAAAGTGCCGGTAAGGTACCCATCGATCTTCAGGCTCTGAAAGTCGACCTGATGTCATTCTCAGCACACAAGATCTATGGTCCCAAAGGTATTGGTGCCCTGTACGTCTGCCGTAAACCGCGGGTACGACTGGAAGCACAAATGCACGGCGGCGGGCATGAGCGGGGTTTCCGCTCTGGAACCCTGCCTACCCACCAGATTGTTGGCATGGGCGAGGCTTTTCGTCTGGCCAAGGAAGAAATGGCAGCCGATAACGAGCGTATTCGTATGTTGCGTGACCGTTTGCTCAATGGCCTCAAGGACATCGAAGAGATGTATATCAATGGCGACATGGAACAACGCGTACCACACAATCTGAATATCAGTTTTAACTTTGTTGAAGGCGAGTCGCTGATGATGGCACTCAAAGATCTGGCGGTGTCTTCCGGTTCAGCCTGTACCTCTTCTTCACTGGAGCCTTCCTATGTGTTGCGGGCTCTGGGTCGATCCGATGAACTGGCTCACAGTTCCATTCGTTTCAGTCTCGGTCGTTTTACTACCGAGGAAGAGATCGATTATGCAATCGCTCAGATCAGCATGAACATTGGTAAACTGCGTGAACTGTCTCCGCTGTGGGAAATGTACAAAGATGGTATCGATCTCAACAGTATTGAGTGGGCGGCGCATTAACGGCCAGAGAAAATTAATTAACGAATATCCAAGAGGTAAATAGTCATGGCATACAGTGATAAAGTAATCGACCATTATGAAAACCCACGTAATGTCGGTTCCATGAACAAGGAAGACCTGGATGTTGGAACCGGAATGGTCGGTGCCCCTGCATGTGGTGACGTCATGCGTCTGCAGATCAAGGTGAATGAACAGGGCGTAATCGAAGATGCCAAGTTCAAAACCTACGGTTGCGGGTCGGCTATTGCTTCAAGTTCCCTGTTAACCGAATGGGTCAAGGGCAAGACGCTGGATGAAGCTGCCCAAATCAAAAATTCCCAGATTGCAGAAGAGCTGGAATTGCCGCCGGTCAAAGTTCACTGTTCGGTCCTGGCTGAAGATGCCATCCGT
>JBECKZ010000055.1:0-3949 GCA_040235555.1 Thiohalomonadales bacterium
CGCCAGGACTGAGCCTGCCTTTCTTGATGTTGTTAAAATCAAAATTGGTTTTAACTGCTTCTTCGTAGACACGCACTTCAAGTTTGTTGATGATGGTCGAAATCTTGCCCTCGTCACCTAAAAACAAATAAAGCAGGTTCAGGTTTTTTTGTAACTCCAATAGCAGTGCACGCTTCACACCACGGGTATTCTTGATTAAGGATTGAATCGTCTTGGCAGCCGAGGCCGCAGAAGAGAGTCCGGAAAAAAAGGCTGCCAGTCCCATGTGATCGCTGAACTGATGTCAGACAGCTGTGACAAACTGGCGCAATTGTTTAATCAATATGCGCTTGTCATCATCATTCAAGAAAGTTCCGATTTCGATCTGGTCATTGCGTCCACGCAAGAAGATCCGTAATGCGTGCCAGGGACGTTCCTGTGGTTGTACAATCAGGCGTGTCCAGAACAGCTCACTGCTCCAGCTGGACTGGGGCCGGGTATAACCCTGCTCAACCCGCACACAGCCGTCTTCGACGCTGATAACTTCGATTCGGTGACATTTATGGGCCACATAGTAAACCACTGTCACCAAGGCGATCACTTCCAGGCCGGTAAACGGTAAGACCATCCACATCCCCATCAGGCTGAAACTGATGCCAATACATAACGCAATTCCGCAGACCACATACAAAAACAGCAGATTGTCGCGCCAGGGCACCGATAAATTCGGGCTTAGGACGATGTGGCCCTGATTTTCATGCTGATTGATTTGTGTCTCTACCATGTAAACCGTACAGTTTGTTGTTACTACGGTGTAGATACAGTGGTAACTGTTCGCGTCTGAAACGTTCCAGCGACCAGGCCTTTCCGGTCAGACGATGATAACACCGCGGCTGTAACACATAGGTCCAAGCCTGCGTACACTGCCCTTGTTCAGGATTCACCCACAGCCGCACCCGCCGATACTGTTCGCCTTCATAGGCATCCAGCTTCGCCAACTGCGCCCGGCTCAGACCCTGGTATAACAAACCGCTCACCTGGGCCCCTTTTACCGGAAGAATTCCGGGATAGTCCAAACCGGTCAGCCCATAACAAGCATAGTTCAGTAACCAGGACTGTATGCCGACCGGCAGGCTGCCACTGACACGGCGCATGATGTCCGGGACACATAATGTCCCATAGCAAAACAACTGATCAGGCATAGTCAGGAGGGTCACAAACGAGCTGGTCATAATCGTAACGACGCCGTATCAAATCGGCATACTGAAAGACATCCAGGGTCTTCTCGTAACTGGCCTCGCTTATCCGGGCCTGTCCGGTCCAGGTGCCTAATTGCTGGTAAGCGGCGATGGTCTGGGTTAGTACCGAAGGCGCAATATTGGGCAGGAGAGTCTGAATCTGGCGGCTGATCTCTCCGGCAGGTAACTGGGTCACTGCCACTTGAGCCCGGCTGTACGCCCGCATAAAAGCACGGGCCATATCAGTTTGCAGCCAGGCAGGGGTCGCGCACAGGCTGCTGAAGGCCACCGGACCGATGATCTCACCAATACTGGCTACGACTATCCCGACATCATCGGCCTCTAATTGCTGGGCATAGGGGCCCTGCTGATGGATATATTGGCCCCGTCCTGCCCGAAACGCCTCGTCCATGGCTTCCACATCCCCGGCATCCACGATCTGGAGGCGCTGGTAATCAACGCCCACCTGATGCAAGGCATACTTGAACATGGCTATCGGTTGGAACAGGTGATCGAGCAGAACCTCCTGGTCGACCAGCTCACGCCACTCGAATCCGGATTGCGCCCCTCTTCGCGTCAGGAAAAAGCCATCGCGTTCGTTGATTTGGGCAAAATGTCGTATTGGGCTGGGTGTACCCTGTTCCAGGCCGGCAAATCCCGCAGCGACCGCCGATTGTGCAAGGTGGATTTCACCGGACATCAGGCCACCCTCCACGGTCTTGTCCGGGGTGGCGACGTCATATACCGGCGTCATACCTTCCTGCTGCAAAAACCCGCCGCTGATGGTCAGTAATAATGGGCTGTAAAAGGCCGAGTGCCGTAAGGCCCGGATATGAATGGCATCCATGTGCCAGATAGTACGCTATTTTTTCAGGTGTTTGCGCAAGCCATCGATGGGAAAGCGCTGGCCAGCGACTTCATAATCGATAAACATCATCCCAATCCCTTCCTCGGTAGTACGAACCACTTTCATGTTAAAGGCGATATTCGGCTGACTGGAATCGAGCATATGCATTTTGATGTGGGACCCCACGGGTAATTTAGGGGCCTGCTTGACCACCACAAACACCCCGCTGTCTGAGATATCCCGGGTTTTAGCCAGGATTTCACCGATGGAACCGTTAACGAGCATGACCCGGGCATTGACCAACCGCCGGGTGAAAATACGCCGTTCATTGAGCTTGGATTGAGGCTTTGCCATAGGGTCCTGTAATTCCGATGAGGGGAAAGCTGGATTGGATAAAAATATAGCTTAAATCAGGATGAACTTCACCAGATAAGCCATTGGTTTATGTCTGATTTTTTTGTGACTTAAATAAAACTAAAATCGAACTGGTCAAGCACCTTTCGAAAAGAGCTGGCCATGAGTCAGCGCTTATGTCTGTTTAAGGGCCGAAACACCGAATTAGGTTGAAGATCATGGCGGCTGATGTGCCACTGTCGTCGAAGTTCATCCAGGGTATAGCGGACCCCGTTTAATTCATAGTCGACGATAGCCAGACCGATGCTGGACTCGTTCATATGGATAACACGGGTGTTAAAAATGATACCGGGATTGGCAGAATCCAGCATTTGTAAGCCGATATGCGCACCACGTGGCAGCTTGGGTAAATCGGCACAGTGCAGCATCAAACCAGTATCTGAAATGTTCACGGAATAACCTTCGATCGTACCGATTTTCGAATGGCTCACACGCATCCGGGCAATGACTGCAATCCGAGGAAAGCTACGTCGTTCTACTAGTTGTTCTGCCACGTATGCCATCTCAAAGTTTACTATCAAGAGTTTATTATTGTTAGTAATCCAGTTTCAGCGAATCCCATCGCCATTCCAGGAATGTCGCTACAAAATCATTAAAAATAATACCGCTAAACAGCAATTGCTGTCATGGATTACGGTCACAATTTGCGTTGGCAAACGCGACAATCACAGGAAACAAACACCAAATGAATATTCCTGAAATTGTTCCTGAATATGACGAACTTCACCCTGGATATCGAGTTTACGCACCTCGCCATCGAGCGTGATGATGGATTCAAAGTCGAGTACATCCCCGGATGAAAACGGGATATGACTGACGAGACCCATGCCGCCCATGGAATAATCGAGTACTTCCAGCTGCAGTTTGTCACCATTCTGAGTCTTGATATTCACCGTGCGTCCGTACTGAATCCGCTTGTGCTTCCGCTTCTCCATCAGAACATTACTATTGCTTTGAGTCATGGCTGAACAAGATTGGTTGGGGGTATCTATAAATAAGTACACGCTAAATACATTACCGTCAATCTAGTTAACATTCTGTGACGAGGGAACGGTAATGCCCAACACCGCTACCCGGTGACACATCACTCAGAAAAACAAATAGTTGAGATAAGTGATATCGAAAACGCTAATGAAAGCAATAAAACCTGTTCATGATCAGGTCAGGCCAATATCGGCGTATTCCTGTTGACGAAGCTGCAACTCGCGCTGCTTCTTCGAGCCTGCGGGTTCCAGTATGTATCCGATAGGGACAAACAGAATCAGGTAGGAGCGTTCGACGTGGCAACTCCCACCTGCCTGGTCCACGTCCCGAATTAACGCCTCGACATTTTCGACGGTCAGATTCCAGCTTGCGACATTAATGATATAACGACGGGTTCCATCGCGATAACGAATATCGATGAATCGACCATCCTGGGCTTCAAATGCCGTGATGCGTTGGGCATGGGGCATGGCAGTGGGACGAATGC
>JBECKZ010000103.1:0-22705 GCA_040235555.1 Thiohalomonadales bacterium
GCATTTTTGTTTACACCCACGATTCCATCGGTCTGGGTGAAGACGGTCCGACCCACCAGCCGATCGAGCAGATCCCGACCCTGCGTATGATTCCGAACATGGCAGTATGGCGTCCGTGTGACGGAGTGGAATCAGCCGTGGCCTGGGCTGCCGCGATTGAACGTAAAGAAGGTCCTTCCTCTTTGATCTTCTCCCGCCAGGGTCTGCCCCATCAGTCACGCAGCGATGCGCAAATCGCCGATATCCGCAAGGGTGGATACGTGCTCAAGGATTGCGACGGTACCCCGGAGATCATCATTATCGCGACCGGATCGGAAGTCCAGCTGGCCATGGGTGCGGCAGAGCAACTGAGTGGCAAGAAGATCCGCGTCGTGTCCATGCCGTCCAGCACTGAATTTGACAAGCAGGATGAAGCCTATCGCGAATCCGTATTGCCCAGCAGTGTGACCAAGCGTGTTGCGGTGGAAGCCGCCGTGACCGATGGCTGGTACAAGTATGTTGGCCTCAATGGCAAGGTGATCGGAATCAATCGCTTTGGCGAATCCGCACCGGCCAATGAGCTGTTCGAAGAATTTGGCTTTACCGTGGATAACGTGGTGAAGGCCGTCGAATCACTTTAATTAAAACTATTTCTTTATAAATTTAAGGAGACTCACCACATGACAATTAAAGTCGGTATTAACGGATTCGGCCGTATCGGTCGAATGGTGTTCCGTGCTGTTTACAAGGAGTTCAAGGATATCGAGATCGTCGGTATCAATGACCTCCTCGACGCCGATTACCTGGCCTACATGCTCAAGTACGATTCCGTACACGGTCGTTTTGCAGGTGACGTGAAGGCAGAAGCCGGTGCCATGATCGTTGATGGCAAGAAGATCCGTCTGACCGCCGAACGCGATCCGGCCAACCTGAAGTGGGGCGATGTCGGTGCGGATATCGTGATCGATTCCACCGGCTTCTTCCTGACCGAAGAAGGTTGTCAGAAGCACATCGATGCTGGCGCGAAGAAGGTTGTAATGTCTGCCCCGTCCAAGGACAGCACCCCGATGTTCGTATACGGCGTGAACCACGAAACTTATGCCAGTCAGAAGATTGTATCGGCTGCATCCTGTACCACCAACTGCCTGGCACCGGTTGCCAAGGTGTTGCATGACAACTGGGGTATCAAGCGCGGTCTGATGACGACCGTCCATGCTGCGACTGCAACCCAAAAGACTGTTGACGGTCCGTCTGCCAAAGACTGGCGCGGTGGTCGCGGTATTCTGGAAAACATCATTCCGTCTTCCACTGGCGCCGCCAAGGCTGTAGGCAAGGTACTGCCGGAACTCAATGGTAAGCTGACTGGTATGGCCTTCCGCATCCCGTCATCAGACGTATCCGTGGTTGACCTGACATGCGAGCTGGACAAGCCGGCTAAATATGCTGATATCTGCGCAGCCATGAAGAAGGCTTCCGAGTCCGGCGACATCAGCAAGACCCTGGCTTACACCGATGAAAAAGTGGTTTCCACTGACTTCCGTGGTGTGGGCTTCTCCTCAATCTTCGATGCCGAGGCCGGTATCCAGCTGGATGACACCTTCGTCAAGATCGTGGCCTGGTACGACAATGAGTACGGTTACACCTGTAACATGATGCGTTTTGTTGAGCACGTCGCGAAAAACTAATCGAGAGTGACACGCTAAAACAAACGACTGGAAAGGGTGGGCGCAAGCCCGCCCTCTCTGCTTTTTAGAATCAGCAAAGAGTCATCAGCTAAGTCGGCCACTTAGCTAATGACTTTTTAAAAATTTAAGTTATAGGAGTGACATCATGTCTGTAATCAAACTCACGGATTTGGATCTGAAAGGTAAACGTGTTCTGATCCGTTGTGATCTGAACGTGCCGATTAAAGAAGGTAAAGTTACCTCCGATGCGCGAATCAAGGCCTCCATGCCGACTATCGAGCATTGCCTCAAGGCCGGTGCCAAGGTGATGGTGATGTCTCACCTGGGTCGCCCGGAAGAAGGTGTGTATGACGAAGCAGCGTCTCTGAAGCCAGTTGCCGACTACATGTCCGGCCTGATGGGCAAAGAGGTTAAGTTGGTTAAGGATTATCTGGACAATGCTCCGACCCTGAGCGAAGGTGAACTCGCCATTCTGGAAAATGTTCGCTTCAACAAGGGCGAAAAGAAAAACGTGGATGAGCTGTCGCAAAAATACGCCGCGCTGTGTGACGTGTTTGTGATGGATGCCTTCGGTACTGCTCACCGCGCCCAGGGCTCCACCCACGGTGTCGCCAAGTTTGCCCCGGTGGCCTGTGCAGGTCTGTTGTTGACCGAAGAACTGGATGCCCTGGACAAGGCCCTGGCCAACCCGGCACGTCCGATGGTTGCTATCGTCGGTGGCTCCAAGGTCTCTACCAAATTAACCGTGCTTGAAGCCTTGTCGGAAAAAGTTGACCAGCTGGTGGTTGGTGGGGGTATTGCCAACACCTTCCTGGCGGCGACCGGTAAGAAGATCGGTAAGTCACTGGCCGAAGCGGATTTGATCCCAACTGCCCAGGCGCTAATCGATAAAATGCAAAAACGCGGTGCGAATATTCCAATTGCCGTCGATGTTGTTGTCGGTAAAAAGTTTGACGAAAATGAACCGGCGGTTCTCAAGGATGCCGGTGATGTGGCGGATGACGAGATGATTTTCGACATCGGACCCAAGAGTGCGCAGGAACTGGCGGACATCATCATGAAAGCCGGCACCGTGGTTTGGAATGGCCCGGTTGGTGTGTTCGAATTCGATCAATTCGGTGAAGGCACCAAGAAAGTGGCAGATGCGATTGCCAACACCAAGGCGTTTACGCTCGCTGGTGGTGGTGACACGATTGCCGCGATTCAGAAGTATGACATTTATGATAAGGTGTCCTATATCTCAACGGCCGGTGGTGCCTTCCTGGAATACCTGGAAGGTAAGGTCCTGCCAGCAGTGGCCATCCTGGAGGAACGTGCGAAGGGTTAAGGTAATAAGGGGTACAGCGCTGCAAACCTGCACCTCTTTTCGACGAATTCCAATTTAAATAACACAGATAACGAGACGCATGTTACGGCGAACTAAAATTATCGCGACCCTGGGGCCCGCCACGGATGATCCCAAGGTCCTTGACAAGATCATCGAGGCCGGTGTGGATGTGGTGCGGATCAATATGTCCCACGGTAGCCCTGAGGAACACATGGATCGTTGCGAGCGGATTCGCAATCGCGCCCGAGCCCATGGACGCCAGGTCGGTGTATTGGCGGATTTACAGGGCCCCAAGATTCGCATTGAACGTTTCAAGAATGGTCAGGTGGCACTCAAGGAAGGGGAGACGTTTATCCTGGATGCCAGTCTCGGCGTGAATGACGGGACCCAGGAGCGAGTGGGTATTTCCTATAAGCAACTGCCCGGTGATGTGAAACGCGGTGACACCCTGTTGCTTGATGACGGGCGCATCACCTTGTGGGTAAATGATTCAACTGACACCGAAGTGAATTGTCGAGTCGTCAACGGTGGTGAACTCTTCGATCGTAAAGGAATCAATCGCCAGGGTGGTGGCCTGTCGGCGCCGGCACTGACCGACAAGGATCGAAACGACATCAAGCTGGCTGCCCAGATGCAGGTGGATTATCTGGCGGTGTCGTTTGTGCGTCATGCCGAGGACGTGGATGAGGCGCGGAGCCTGATGCGAGATGCCGGTTGTGAGTGCGGTATCGTCTCTAAAATCGAACGCGCCGAATGTCTCGGTGTCGTCGAATCCATTATTGATGCCTCTGATGCGATCATGATTGCCCGCGGTGACCTTGGTGTTGAAATCGGCGATGCTGCACTACCACCAGTACAAAAGCGTTTAATCAGTCTGGCACGTACTCGTAATCGGGTCGTGATCACGGCAACTCAGATGATGGAATCCATGATTCACAGCCACATCCCAACCCGCGCTGAAGTTTTTGATGTGGCCAATGCCGTGCTCGACGGCACTGACGCGGTTATGTTGTCAGCAGAGACTGCTTCGGGTAAATATCCGGACAAGGCCATCGCCGCCATGGATCGCATCTGCCTGGAAGCCGAAAAGCAACGCGAAGTCACCCATTCCGACCACCGCATTGATACGACGTTTCAGCGGATCGACGAGGCTATTGCCATGGCCACCATGTATTCGGCCAATCACCTGCATGTTAAGGCTATTGCCGCGTTGACAGAATCGGGATCGACCGTACTCTGGATGTCCCGTATCAGTTCGGGTATCCCCATCTATGCCTTGACGCGTTCAGTGGAGACGCGTAGAAAAGTAACCCTTTACCGCGGCGTGTACCCGGTAAGCTTCGAGGCAACCAGTAAGGATCATGCTGAGGTAAACCGCGAGGCAGTGGACGAGTTGCTGCGCCGGGGCGCGGTCCGAGACGGCGATCTGGTGGTGATCACCAAGGGTGATTTGATGGGTGTGATGGGTGGCACTAATGCCATGAAGATTGTGCGTGTTGGTGAGCTGCTTGACCCCCACGCTGTCAATCCAGGATAAGTAGTAAACGCATATAATAGTATCAGTCGTTTTTTATTACATTTAGAAGGAGGACCAAATGGCCCTGATAACTTTACGACAATTACTGGACCATGCCGCTGAGAACAGCTACGGCATGCCAGCATTCAACGTCAATAACATGGAACAGATCCACGCCATTATGCAGGCTGCTGATGAAGTTAACAGCCCGGTCATCCTGCAGGGATCCGCGGGTGCCCGTTCCTACGCCGGTGAACCGTTCCTGCGTCACCTGGTGACCGCTGCCGTTGAAATGTATCCGCATATTCCTATCGTTATGCACCAGGACCATGGTGCTGCCCCGGGCGTGTGTTTCCGTTCTATTCAGTCCGGTTTTACCTCTGTGATGATGGACGGCTCTCTGATGGAAGACATGAAGACCCCGTCTTCTTATGAATACAATGTTGAAGTTACCGGGAAAGTGGCCGAACTGGCCCATGCCTGTGGTGTGTCCGTCGAAGGCGAGCTGGGTTGCCTGGGTTCACTGGAAACCGGCAAAATGGGCGAAGAAGATGGCCACGGTGCCGAGGGCGAGCTGGATCACTCGCTGCTGCTGACCGATCCGGAAGAAGCCGCTGACTTCGTTACCAAGACCGGTGTGGATGCCCTCGCGATTGCGATCGGTACCTCCCACGGCGCCTACAAGTTTACGACGCAACCGACCGGCAAGATCCTGCGTATCGACCGCGTGAAGGAAATTCACCAACGCATTCCGAATGTGCATCTGGTGATGCACGGCTCCTCTTCCGTACCGCAGGACTGGCTGGAAATCATCAACAACTTCGGTGGCGACATGGGTCAGACCTATGGTGTACCGGTGGAAGAAATTGTCGAAGGCATCAAGAATGGCGTGCGTAAGGTCAACATCGACACCGATCTGCGTATGGCTTCAACGGGTGCTATCCGCAAGCACCTGCACGACAACCCGGCCAACTTCGACCCTCGTAAATTCCTGAAGGAAGCCACCAAGGCCATGCGGTCAATCTGTAAGGCCCGTTTTGAAGCCTTCGGTTGCGCTGGCCAGGCCAGCAAGATCAAGCCGATCAACCTGGAAGACATGGTTAAGCGCTATGCCTCTGGTGAGTTGAACGTTAAGGTGGTCAAGGCTGCCTAAGTTTACATCCAGTCATATGATCAAAAAGCGGGTTCCGGGAGGAACCCGCTTTTTTTTTAACTTGTTGATTTTGGAGTTACCATTTAACTGATTAAAGTTGCAACAGCCCAGGACGATAAACCTCACAAGTATGATGTTTTGTTGAGTGTTGTGGATTGTCCGACATGCCCTTCAATAACCGAGTATTTTTCTATACCGTTACCTTCGGCGGCAGAAAACTTCATAAACTGAGTAGCCTGCTTCTCTTTTTGATACTGTTGTATCTGATCGGGATCACTACGGTCCAGGCAAAATTGTTGAACGATGCCAGCTATAACCACGCCAGCATTCGTGATCCGTTTAATTTGAATGACATCAGTTATCTTGCGCACTGGCGGCAAACGTTACGTCATGAAGCCAAGCAGGCGATGCAGGAAGATGCCTCTTACCTGGCAGTTCGGCTCTGGCAGCAACTGGCGCAAACCGGTGATCGTGATGCAGCATTCCGACTTGGTTTGATTTTCGACGTAGGTAAAAACCAGCAACACAATCCCTCTCTTGCCGTCTACTGGTACCGACGTGCGGCATTGGCTGGTGAAATTCATGCTCAGCATAATTTGGGTGTCGCATACGCCAAAGGTGACGGTGTGACCGTGGATATCAACCAGGCGATAAAGTGGTGGACGCTAGCAGCAAGACGTGGAAATGCGGACTCTCAATATAATCTGGGCATCCTGTATGCGGCGGGTGAATATGGCATCAAACGGGATCTCGAACAAGCCAAACACTGGTGGCACAAGGCAGCTATGCATGGTGACCCCATGGCGCAATACAATCTGGGTACGTTGTATGCGAACAACGAAACTCACGATTATTGCGCAGCTACTCACTGGTGGGAAGAAGCGGCGAAAAATGGCGTCAAGCAGGCAAGTCTGGCGCTACGGGTTATTAAAACCCGGGGGGACTACCGCCCCTGTCATTAACTGTGATTAGGGCATTTGAAAAGATAAGTACGCCTTGGATTCTGAGGCATTTTTTGTAAGGAAGTTGATTATGTTGAAGCAACGTGTAGTTTTGATTTTAGGTTTATTGTTTATGTCGGTAGTAACACACGCCGCGAACGATACTGAGTTTCCCAATCGTAAGCTGTTCCCGGCAGTGCCTGTTATCTCAATGGATGATCTCTACAAGCAAATGGACAAGGTTATCATTGTCGATGTGCGATCCAAATACGAGTATGACACCATTAATATGGTCAAAGCCCTGAATATTCCGGTATTGGAGCCAAATTTTGTCGAGCGTATGCGTGAGCTGCGCAAGCAAAACCCGAAGATAACGATTGTGGCATATTGCAACGGTAAAACCTGCAAGAAATCCTATGAAGCAGTGCAAAAGTGCCGGAATGCAAACATTCCCAATGTCATCGCCTATGACCAGGGTATTTTCGACTGGGCCAAGAAATATCCGCGTACCTCCCAGTTGCTGGGCAAATCTCCTGTCAATGTGCGCAAGCTGATCGGCAAGACTGATTTGCAAAAACACGTAATCAGTGTCGAGCAATTCGAAAACCTGGCACCACGCAAGGATGTGATCGTGCTGGATATTCGCGAGCCGCTACAACGCGAAGGTGTTGCCCTGTTTCCTGGTATAGACAAAGAAGCCGATATGGATGATAAGTCACAGCTGGATAAATATATCAATGATGCCATCCAGAATAACAAGACACTACTGGTATATGATGGGGTTGGTAAACAGGTTGTGTGGTTGATGTATTATCTGGAAGATAAAGGCCTTAGCCGGTATGCTTTCATGCAGGGTGGGGCGCGGGCTTTTTATAACAACTTGCGGAAGCAATTCTTGAATTGATCCGGACAGAGCAGATCGATTGTACTAAAAAGGCCGTCTACGACGGCCTTTTTAGTGGTGTAACCGGTTTGCTGTCTGCGGGTGAAACAGCTTCGAGCTTTTCCCCCAGGATCAGGTGCATGGCCTCAATCACCTTTTCAATAATCAGCAGGGCATGGGTATGATAGGTGCGTCGTTCGCAGGTGATTGGTTCATGCAGGGTCTGACGGTGCGAGATATTGAAGTCAATCCAAGCGAGAACCGGTATGTCATTGAGCGACCGATCGACAACGATCCAGGCATCTTTCTCCAGGACCAGGTCAAGTGTTCGTAGTCGTGGGAGTTCGACCCGGAGGGGGTTACCCAATCGCTTGAGCGCAATGTGTACCAGGTTATAGTCCTCAGCGCGCATATCCACTCGCCGGGTTTCAAACACTGGAAGTTCATCGAGTCGTGAACGCATCAGATAAAAGTATGGTTGCCTGACTAAAGTATGGGTCACACCCGGAATAAATCAATTCACACGGTGTAGGCCTTGTGAATTGGGTAACATTTACTTATCGTCAGAGACATCCTTTTCTGGGTCCCAACCTGCCGCCTTGGCTTTGGCGAAGGCTTCATCCTGGATACGCATGAAATTCTGTTTGAGCTCATCGGGCAGGTTGCTGACCAGGAAACCGTATTTCTCCCACTCCTTGTTTACCCTGGTCCACAGGTCTTCCAGACCTTGTGCCAACCAGCCTTCACAGGTTTCAGTTTCGGGAATCAGGCCGAATATCCAGGCATCGCGTATGATCTTGCCGGTGTGGGTCATACCACCGTTCACGTCATTATGAATGCCGACATAGCGTTTTACATCTTTCAATGGTCAGCCTCCGCTTTACCATGTGCATCCAGTAACGTGTTCGTCATGATTTTATCAGTATACGCCATGGCGATGGCTGAAACGATAAAAGTTAAATGAATGATAACCTGCCATTTGACTTCCACCTGACTGGCAGCAATAAGTTGTTCGGCCATCGCGGGGCCGATGCCGGCGGGGATGTCCACGCTACCCACATTGATAAACGTCTTTAACAGGTGAACCGAGGAGATACCGACCAGGGCCATGGACAACTTGATTTTCATGGTGGCCGCATTTACGTGCGATAACCACTCAGGCTGATCCGGATGTTCACGCAGGTTCAGGCGCGAGACAAAAGTTTCATAGCCACCGATGATGACCATGATCAACAGGTTGGCGATCATGACCACGTCAATCAGGCCGAGTACGATGAGCATGATCTCGGACTCACCGATCCTGGCAACACCGCTGACCAGGTGCGACAGCTCAACCATAAAGTGGTAGACGTAAACGCCCTGAGCCACGATCAGACCGAGGTATAACGGTGCCTGTAACCAACGGCTCCAGAAGATCATTTGCGAGAGCATGGTCAGGGAAGAATTGCGTAGTGCAGCTTTATTGTTCATAACTACCTATTACAAGCAGGTGAGGTTGAAGAATTTCCGGGCGATTGTGTCTGGCCCGTGTCCTTGTCGTAATCCCGGCATTTATATGTTCGCCAGACTAAAATTTCAAGTTGACGCATCCTGAGTTCACCAGCCAACGATAGTAATAGAAGCGGTCTATTTGGTCAGGCTGGCGAACAATACGGGCAGTTGTTCCGGCAGGCGGTCAACATGATCGACGATGGTGTAATTGTTCATGCCGAAAATACGTTTGACGTAATTGTCGGCCTGCGGGTCCAGGGTCAGGCAGTAGCTCAGGATGCCCTTGCTGTAGAGTTCTTCCACGGCCTTCTTGGTATCGTGGCGCAGGTGTTGTGGATCGCGCTCATCGATGTCCGCCGGTTCACCATCGGTCACCAGTAACAATAATTTTTTGCGCTCGGGCTGGCGTAACAAGTGATAAGCGGCATGGCGCATGGCGGTACCCATGCGGGTGGACAGGCCTCCCTGCATGCCGGCAATGCGAGATTTGGCCTCGTCATCCCATTTTTGTTTGAAATCCTTGAAGCGGTAATACTGTACATCATGGCGTCCATCGGAAGAAAAGCCATGCAGGGCAAAGGGATCGCCGATACCATTGATAGCGGTAGCAACCAGGGATGCGGCTTCGCGCGTTAATTCGAGAACGGTCTTGTCCGAATCGCCGATCTTTTCATTTGTGGATTCAGACAGATCCATCAGGACCAGGACCGCCAGGTCGCGCGTGTTCAACACATTGCGCATGGTGATGCGTGGGTTGGGTTGCTCACCCATGCGTAACGATATCATGGCGTCGACCGCAGCATTGATATCGATCTCATCGCCGTCTTCCATGTTGCGTACGCGTTGTACGCCTTGTGGTTGCAACATGTCGATGATCTGTTTAATGCGCCAGGTAATTGGCCGGTGTTCGATCAAAATCTTTTCGATGTCTTCCGGATCACCTTTGGGCTGGCGCCGTTCATACACTGTAGCCCAGTCCGGTTTGTGTAATTGGATCTGGTAGTCCCATTCGTGGTAGTGGAAGGGATCGGAGATGGGTTCCTTGCCCCACATCTGGTTATAACTAACGGTAGCTTCACCGGCATCTTCGTAAGGAAAAAATTCGGTGGAGCAAATCCAGATCTCCTGAGCATCATCTCCGGCTAGTTCACAATCCACTTCGTTAGCCATCTCAATGGCACTGACGTGTTTGCGTACCTGGCGTTGGCTGGCGGCAAGATACTCCGCGTCATTTTCCCATTTAAATTCCTCGAAGTCCCAGATAAAGCGGTTGTCATCGCGGTAGGGGATACGCATGCTTTCCAGCACCCGCAGGCTGGGGACATCGCGGGTGTTGGCGAAGTGGTTGAACAATTCCATGCCCAGATGCCAGCTGAACTGGTTATTGAGTTTGTTGGCTTCGATATTAGTGTGGAACTTGTCCGCCAGCCCATTGAGCTGGGCATTGTCATCACGTACGCGTGGGTCGATCAGCATCAATGCAAACTTTTCCAGCTTCTCTGCAGTCGGGTGTTCAAGTTTGCCTTCGCGCGGTAAATCAATCAGCGAACGCCACAGTTTATACAGGCCGGGGAAAGACTGGATCGCATTGTATTCTACGCGCGCATCTTCGATCAGACCGATAAAATACATATGCGCCGGTGACAGTTGCTCGGCGGAGATCGCGGTTTCACTATAGACCAGATGCGCCGCCATGTGCGCGGCAGAGGCGCGGTACAAATCGATACCCTTGATCTCGCCCAGATCATCCACCGCGTCGTGTATGTGCAGGATCCGGTTCTCAATAAAGGGTTTGAAGGTCGTCAGGTCCGTTGCCGCGGGTCGGGTAAAGAAGTCACGTCCCCACAAGGCGCGCAAATAGAAGCCGAGTTTGCGCTGGATATCGATAAACAGGGTACCGCGGCGTTCCGCCTGCAGGACCTTACGACTGTCTGCCGTCTCCAGGTTGAAGTATTTCACCAGGTTACCAAGGTCGCGCCGGTAGGCGTCGGCACCGAAGTTGATCCAGCGTTTCAGTCCACTCAGGGTAAGCTTGGAGAGTAGTTCGTCAATATGATTCAACATCGGGCGCAGGCCACGTGCAGCCTTGGCCGACATGGCGTGAATCAATTGCAGATAGGCGCGGAGTAATTCGGGATCACCCAGGCGCCGTGCGGCCGTGGGCAAGGAAGAAAACAACAGAGCGATGACTTCGCCGGACGTCATGGAGGCCAGCTTGAGTGCGGCATTGACGCAGTCCAGGATAACGTCTTCGCCACATTCCTTAACGACCTGAGGCATTTCCTGCAAATAGGTTACAACCAGCTCACTTCCACGGCCCAGATTGCACAGGGCCTTGCCACCTTCCATGTATGCCTGTAGACCAGCCGGTGACATGACGCGGCTGGCTTCCTGAAAACAACTATCGAGTATGGCAAGCACCTCTGGTGCCGCACTCTTCATGCAGGATTCATAGTCTTTGAGACTGAGGGTCATGCTGAAATACCTGTCGTTTGTGGTTCAGTCGTCGCTGTTTGAGACTGTCCCAGTTTGCACTCATGGAATACCCGCGCGGTACAACGGGCACAGGTATCCGCGTCGAGTTTGTTGAAAATAGTGGCAATCGCATCCTTTTTCTCGGCGAAGAAATTCTCGGTGCCGATTTCATCGATGAGGTGTGATTTCTCGAGGAATTCCGTTACGGCCTTCTTGTTTTTACAGAAGTACAATCCACCGCCCATGGCCCGCAAACGTTTTGCCTCCTGCGCCAGCATTTCCACGCCAGCAAGATCAATGAAGCCGATGCTGGAGCCGACGATCAGGATGTGTTTTATGCCTTCCTTGTCGACAATGCGATTCAGGGCCTTCTGAATGTGATTGATGGAACCGAAATAGATTGAATTATCGATTCGAATAATTTTCAGCTGCGGACACTGTACCAGTGGCTTGCGTGCAATATTGGTGAAGGCGTTCTTGGGTGATTCCGGGTCGGGTGCCAGGCTGATGATATCGGGCATTGATGTCCGGCTCAGGAACAAGATCAGAGACGACAGCACACCCATGTAGATCGCAAACTCCAGTTCCAACAGGAGCGTGGAGAAGAAGGTGATCAAAAGGATTACCATTTCGTGTTTGCTGACTTTCAGGATCTTGCCGATGTGATGGAAGTCGATGAGATTGTAGGCTACCAGCATGATCACCCCACCCATGGCGGCGATGGGCAGGTACGCCATCAAGGGGGCAATCAACAGAATGATCAATAACAGCATGACCGCAGCGAAGATGGCCGACATCGGGGTTACGGCACCGGCGGCATAGTTGATCCCGGAACGGGTGAAGGAACCGGAACCGGCATAACTGGAAAAGAAACTGCCAACAATATTGGACAGACCCTGGCCGATAAATTCCTGGTTACCATCAATGCGCTGATGTGACCTGGAGGCGATCGCGCGGGAAATGGAGACGGCCTCGATCAGGCCAAGTAGGGCCACAGCGAAGGCATTGGCACCAATCTCCTGCAGGGTGTCAAAATTCACATTCGGTACCGAAAAGGGTGGCAGGTCCGAGGGGATAGCGCCGATCATTTTCAGACCGGCGGCTTCACCACCAAGATAATACGCCAGACCGCCACCTGCGATCATGCCAATGAGCAGGTTGGGTAACTTGGGTAAAAACTTTTTGATCAGCAGGGCCACCACCAGCGTTACCAACGCCACAGACAGCACGGTGTAGTTGATGTTGCCGAGGTTTTCGAACACGAACAGCCAGGCATCGGTAAAGGAATGGCCGGCCGGGATCTTGATCCCGAGGACGTGCTTCAGCTGACTGGTGGCGATCAGGATGGCCGCGCCGGCGGTAAAGCCAATGACCACGGTGTGCGAGACGAAATTGACCAGGCTGCCCAGGCGGGCAAGACCGAATATTAATTGGTATAAGCCGGCAAACAGGGTCAGGGTCAGGGCCATCTCCACGAATTCCGGGGTACCGGGTGTCGCATGATTGCTGACGGTAGAGAACACCACGATCGAGATGGCCGTGGTCGGGCCGGAAATCAAGTGGCGCGAGGAACCGAAGAGGCCGGCGATGATCGGCGTCACCATCGCGGTATAAAGACCATATACCGGCGGCAGACCGGCGATGGTGGCAAAGGCCACACCTTGCGGCAGGACGATGACGGCGCCAGTCAGGCCAGCGAGCAAATCCGAACGCAGGCTATTTTTGTTGACCAGCGGCCACCAGTTTAGAAAGGGAAAAATACGTGAAAGCGCCAGTTGCATAATAGTTTTGATTTAACCTCTTGAATCAACCGTCTTTTCAGCCATTGCGACGGTGTAGTTCTTGCCTTGCTTCAACTTGGTGTAATTGCCGAAGCGTTCCTTGAACACCCGTTTAATATATTCACGCAGTCCGTTGATCGTTACGACGTACAGACGTCCGCCAGGCCTGAGTTGCCGATAGGCATCATAAAAGAACAGGCTCATTAGTTCGTTGCCAACCTTGGCGGGGATGTTCGAGGCAATGATATCAAACATGCGATCTCGAATGGCGTCCAGGCCATTACTCAATAATGCTTCAGCATTGTCGAGCCGGTTCGTTGCAATGTTCTTGCGACAGTATTCTATCGCGACAAAATCCTTATCCACCAAACTGGTGTGACCCTGTGGGGCAAGTCTGGCCAGGGTCAGCCCGATGGCGCCGTAGCCGCAACCCAGGTCCAGACAATCATCTGTTGGTTTGACCTCGATCCGCTCAAGCAGCAGGCGGGTGCCTTCATCAATCTCGCGTGGCGAGAACAGGCCCCAGGTTGTATGAAAGGTCAGTGCTTGCTCGCGCAGGGTGTCGCGAAAAACGATATCTTCGCGCAGTTTTTCGATGGTATCAGTGCTCATAGCTGGATTATCAACCCAGCGCGGGTAAAGGCATAGACCTTAGTCCTTAACGAAGAAGGTCTGCACTGCGGCGTCTAGGGTCTCGCGCATATCCGGATCATCGGTGAGCGGTGTCACCATCGTCATGCTGCAGGCCGCAATCGGCTCAATACCCTTGTTGATCAATTGGCCCGCATAGACCAGCAGGCGGGTCGAGATCCCTTCATCCAGACCGTGGCCCTTCAGGTTGCGGGTCCGATGGGCGATCTGCACCAGTTTCGTAGCAATCTCCTGATCCACGCCAGATTCCTTGGCCACGATGGTGGTTTCGATGTCAGCCTGGGGATAATCGAAGTCGAGGGCACCAAAGCGCTGTTTGGTGGACTGTTTCAGATCCTTCATCAGGCTCTGGTAGCCGGGGTTATAGGAGATTACCAGCTGAAAGTCGGGATGGGCCTCAATCAGTTCACCCTTTTTATCCAGTGGCAGGGTACGACGGTGGTCTGTCAGGGGGTGAATGACGACGGTCGTGTCCTGACGGGCCTCCACGACTTCATCCAGGTAACAGATGGCACCAATCCGCGCGGCGGTGGTCAGCGGACCGTCCTGCCAGACGGTCCCGTCCTTATCCAGCAGGAAGCGGCCAACCAGGTCGGAGGCAGTCATATCTTCATTACAGGCCACGGTAATCAGCGGTCGACCCAGGCGATAAGCCATGTATTCCACAAAGCGCGATTTACCGCAGCCAGTCGGACCCTTGAGCATCATGGGCATGCGGGCGTTATAGGCAGCCTCATACAGGGCGATTTCGTTGCCAACGGCCTCGTAATAGGGTTCCTTGGCGACTTTGTATTGTTCTGGATTGACCTTAGCCATCTGATTTTCCTGTCATTTTGTAAAACACGGATAACGGGGCTCGTTGTACCTTTGCCCCCTTGGCGGAGCTAAAACATAGGGGGATTTAACTATAAAGTAAATTAAATAATTATAATGAAAATAATAAATATTTACTTATTATATTTCGGCCATATAACCCAAGTTGTTTGATTCGGGCAATGTTGCGCCTGACCAGCGCCTCCTATACTAATCAAATGATAAACAATAAGAATTGGGAGCACTTTGAACACGGGGCTGATATCGGGGTGCGCGGATTTGGACCCAGTCTGGTTACCGCGTTTGAGCAGGCCGCGTGCGCCCTGACTGCCGTCGTGACGGATCTCGACAGGGTCGAGCCGCAACAGGCGATCCAGATCACCTGCATGGCACCCGACGATGAATTGTTGCTGGCCGACTGGCTCAACGCCCTGATCTATGAAATGGCAACGCGGCAAATGTTGTTCAGCCGCTTCGAGGTGACGATTGAAGACCATCAATTGCGTGCAATGGTCTGGGGAGAATCCGTGGAGGTGGCCCGGCATTCACCGGCGGTGGAGATCAAAGGTGCCACCTACACTGCACTGTCGGTAACACAGGATGCACAGGGTCAGTGGTGTGCGCAATGCGTCGTTGATGTGTAATAGCAAGGTTGCTGCAGGAGGTTTGCAATGGAGTTGAATTTGTTTCAACAGCACAGCGCAACCCGGTGGGAGATTGCTGCCCATGGCAACATGCGCGTGCCTGCCGTGATCTATGCGGATGAGTCGCTTATTCGTGAGATGGACCACAAGGTCTATGAACAGATCTGTAACGTGGCGATGCTACCGGGGATCGTGCAGGCAGCGTATGCCATGCCTGATGCGCATTGGGGCTACGGTTTTCCAATCGGTGGTGTTGCTGCATTCGATCCCGATGAAGGTGGTGTGATCTCGGCCGGCGGTGTCGGGTTTGATATCTCCTGTGGAGTGCGTTCCCTGCATACCGGATTACAGGTCCAGGATATACAGGCCCATAAGCAGGCCCTGGCGGAAGCATTGTTCTATCAAATTCCAGCCGGCGTTGGCAGTACCGGCACTATTCGTTTAACCCACCCTGAGATGAATGCCATGCTGGCTGGTGGCGCGCAATGGGCGGTGGCGCAAGGTTATGGCAGTGAGGCCGATCTGAAACGTACCGAGGAACACGGTTGCATGCCCGGTGCACAATCAGAGTGTGTTTCGGAAAAGGCCAAACAACGCCAGCGCGATGAAATGGGTACGCTGGGTTCCGGCAACCACTACCTTGAAGTACAGCACGTCACGCAGGTTTATGACCAGGTCATTGCTAACACCTATGGTGTAGCCGAAGGTGATGTGCTGATCAGCATTCACTGTGGCTCTCGCGGACTGGGTCACCAGATTGGCACCGAGTTTCTCAAGGATATGGCGCTGAGCGCGAGCAAATTCGGTATCAGCTTGCCCGATCGCGAACTGGCATGTGCCCCGATCAATTCCGACATTGGCCAACGTTATCTTGGTGCGATGCGTGCCGGGATTAATTGTGCATTGGCTAATCGCCAGATCCTTACCCATCTTACCCGCAAGGCGGTGGCACATATCCTCCCTGAGGCAAGTCTGCAATTGCTCTACGATGTTTCGCACAACACCTGCAAAGTCGAGGAGCATGTTGTTGATGGGAAAACACGTAAATTGTTTATTCATCGCAAGGGTGCAACCCGCGCTTATGGCCCGGGACACCCGGATGTACCGGAGTCACTGCGCGCTGTGGGGCAACCGGTGCTGATTGGTGGTTCCATGGGAACAGCGTCTTACATTCTTGCCGGCACCAAAGCGAGTGAAGCACAGGCCTTCAGTTCCGCCTGTCACGGAGCAGGCCGCAGCATGAGCAGGCACCAGGCAACGCGGCAGTGGAAAGGACGGGCGCTGGTGGATGAGCTGGCCGCGCGCGGCATTATCATAAAGAGTCCGTCTCTGCGCGGGGTGGCCGAAGAGGCGCCTGGTGCCTACAAGGATGTGAGTGAAGTGGTGGAAGCCGCAGATAAAGCGGGTCTTTCCCGCAAGGTTGCACGGCTGGAACCGATGATTGTAATCAAAGGTTGACGGTCGTGTGTATTATTCATTCTTAACGCATCACGATCACAGGGATGTGACTCTGTTGTATCAGGGTCTTGATGTGTTCCGGATTGAAGTCGTTCGTCATCGCTTCCACGACTAACACACGGCTATTGTAGTGTGTAGTTGCCTGCAACAAGGCATCGCTGGTATTACTACTTAAGCTAATTTGGCTGGCGTCGATGCCAAGTGGGTGGGTCAGGTTTTCCACCTGTTGCTGTAATTCCTGAAGTCTTTTGGTGTCAACCGCCGGGTAAATAACTGTCAGTTGATCATGATCGCCATGTGCCAGTTGAGTCGCAAACTCCAGGGCGCGCTGACTGGCATCCGATCCGTCAAACAAAACTGCAACTGGGCGTTCGATACTGGCACCGTATTGCAATAACAGAAGATTGCTATTGGCCGCAGCCAGTACATCCTGTGCGACTTTGCCGAGTTTGAGGCTTTGTTGTAACAATTGTGTACTCTTGCCAAGGATCAATAGATCCATTTGTTGCGCAGCCAGGCACAATTCATGACTGATTTGACCACGTAATATTCTGAAATCTGCTTTGATTTGATTTTGCTGCGCCGCCGCTTCCACCAGTTGACGCAGGCGTGTTGCCTGTGCAGCCATCTGGCGCTCCATATTGGCCGATGTAATTCGGCGACCTTCACGGCTGCCGTACATCATTTCACGCGCAAAAGGCAATTCAGCCAGGCGCAACAGGTTAGTATCTTCTACAAACAAGGCATGTAGTTCTGCATGTAACTGGTTGGCGAGCAGTGTTGCTACCCGCAGGGCACCGCGATTCGCCTCACTGGCATCCAGCGCGACCAGGATGCGTTTGATACCCGTGTTATTCATTTTCTTCGCCTGTACCACGCGCTGCTTTGGAGAATTCCTCGCGGTATTTTTCCAGTTCGGCCAGGCGGTTTGCGACTTTCTCGTTGATGGCTTCGGCAGTTTCACCAGTCAGTAAGGCAATCGCATCATCGACGTGCTCATAGACGTAGATGGCGAACTGGTTTTGTTCGCACGCCGCAACGACGTCGTGTCGTAGCATCAAATGTTTCATATTACTGGCGGGGATCAAAACGCCTTGCTGACCCGTCAGGCTGCGTACCTGGCAAATATCAAAGAAACCCTCGATCTTTTCGTTGACGCCGCCGATGGCCTGCGCCTCGCCACGTTGATTGACCGAACCGGTAATGGCCAGGTTTTGTTTAATTGGCACTTCGGCTAATACCGATAACAGCGCACACAGTTCCGCCATCGAGGCACTGTCACCTTCGATATAACCGTAAGATTGCTCAAAGGTGAGACTGGCGGAAAGTGACAAGGGCCGGTTCCCGGCATAGCGTTGCCCCAGATACGCCGACAGGATAAATACGCCCTTGGAGTGGGTTGCTCCGCCCAGCTCCACTTCACGTTCAATATCGATGACTTCACCTTCCCCCAGACGGGCAGTGGCGGTAATACGGCTTGGGGTGGCAAAGGCAAAATCACCGAGCTGGAGCACCGCGAGACCGTTGACCTGACCGACTTTGGCCCCGCCGGTATCGATCATCAACGTGCCTCGCGTGATCTGTTCGTACAGATGTTCGCGAATACGATCCTGGCGGTGGACCTGGGCATCCAGCGCCTTTTGTACATCTTCACGGTGTACCACCGGATGCTTCGTCTGCGCGGCCCAGTGATCGGCTTCACGTAACAGGTCTGCCACGTTCAAAATCTCGGTAGATAATTTCTCTGCGTCATCAGCAAGCCGGGCGCTGTGTTCAATCACGCGTGCCACAGCCCCACGATCAAAGGGTCGCAGCTTGTTGCGACGCAATAAGGTGGCAATTAGTTGGGCATAGATGGTCTGGTTTTCATCGTTGCGTGGCAGACGATCGTCAAAATCAGCGGCAACCTTGAATAGCTGTTTGAATTCTGGATCGTATTCATGTAACAAATAATAAAGCATGCGATCGCCGATGAGTACAACCTTTATATCCAGGGGAATCGCTTCGGGTTCCAGCGAGACTGTGCTGATGAGACTATAAATCTGCGCCAGCGACTGGATCTTAATTTCGCGTGAGGAGAGTGCGCGCTTCAGGCCTTCCCAGGCGTAGGGCTGTTGCAACAATTTAATAATGTCTATAACGAGATAACCGCCGTTGGCCTTGTGCAAGGCACCGGCCTTGATCAGCGTAAAGTCAGTGACCAGAGTACCCATTTGTGCGGTGTGTTCCACTGCGCCTACCAGATTGGGATAGGTTGGCATATCAGTAAATACCACGGGTGCGCCATCGTGATCGGCATGACTGACCAGGACGTTTACGGTGTAGCGGCGGAAACTGGCCTTTTCACCAAGCTTCATGCCCATCACTTCACGCGGTTCTTCTTCGTGTTGAAAATCGTCCAGGTTGTTGATGACATCCTGCAGCACATCATCCAGATATTTCTGAATAATTTTATTGGGTAGGTATTTGTTCTTGAGCTCATCGATCAGGTGACCGGCGGCAAACATTACTACCTCCTGGTTCAGACTCTTGACCTTATTACGTGCCTCACGCTGCCATTGGGGTTGTTGGCGCAATACCGCCGCCAGTTTATCCTCCAGCGACGCAATGACCTCCTGGATATGCTGCTGATCCTGCTTTGGTAATTTCTCAAATTCTTTCTGGCTTACGACTTCCTTGTCGCGAACCGGTGCAAAGGCGAAGCCGTGGGGGGTACGTATCAGGGTGATATTGTGTGATTCCGCTTCTTCGGCTAACTGGTTAAATGAAGTCTCCATGGTTTCTTTGAGTTCGTTTTCGATTTCCTGTACACGCGCATTATATTCTTCGGCTTCGAAGGCGGAGGGAATTGCGCTGCGCAGGTCCTCTACCAGCTGCAACATGTCCTGACGAAATTGCGGGGCCTGACCTGATTCAAGGCGAATTGCGATGGGTTCCTGCGGCTTGGCGAAATTGTTGACGTAACACCAGTCAGCTCCCGCAGCACTGTGCGCGGCCTGTTCCTTTAAATATTCACGCACGACCGTGTGTTTCCCAAGACCGGAGGGACCGAGTACATACAAGTTGTAGCCCTGTTGCTGGATCCCTATGCCGAAATGCAGGGCCTGAAGCGCGCGATCCTGGCCGATGATCTCCTTGAGTTCAGCCAGCTGATCCGTGGTTTCGAACTCAAACTGAGTGGTGTCGCAGTAAGTATAGAGCTGCTCAGGTTTAAGTGGTGTTGTCATGGTGAGTTTTTGACCTGGTATGTGAGAGTAAGTTGTTCAATATCAATAGTGATTGGGTATGAAAATTATTTTATTAGGATAGATCACACTCATCTATGTCATGGTGATCCATCTCAATTAGGCGTCAGGAATAGTCCTGTTTTCATGACACTATATATATGTAAGCTAGTACACATATCACATAAATACTAATTGTAAATATCTGGGGAACAGGCCGTGTCCAGGACGACCGAGCATTTTATAGCGATGAGGACTTCCACGGGCAGGTCAGATGCTGGTGGAAGTGCTCATGGCATTATCTACCACGGCGCCCGGGCTCGAAATCGTGCGGCACATGCTGGAAAAATTCCCAGCTTCATTCACAACGGTTGAATTCACTAAGTGAGAGAGGGATAAAGGATGCGAGCAATAATTATCGCGAGTTATCTGGACTCGCTTTATGAGGAATAAAAATTATTTCCTTGGATCAAAAAAGCCCCGCTCCGTTTTGACCAGAGCAGGGCTTTAAGTGTTACTGACTATCTAAATAAATAACTTAAACAGCCTTACCGCGGTAGATCACCATTTCGGCACCCTTGGATTGGGCGAAGTTATCAAAACCAACCAGGCGCACGTGGTTGTTGGGGTGGGCTTTATGGCAGGCTTCGGCTTCCGCCAGGATCCGGTTTACATCAGTTTCACCAAACATCGGCAGTTTCCACATGTACCAGTAATGGCTGAAGGCATTTTCCGGTTCGGTGTGTTCGATGGCCGGGTTCCAGCCTTTGCTGACGATGTATTCCACCTGATGTTTGATAGCATCTGCAGTCATTTCCGGCAGGTAGGAAAAGGTTTCAAACTTGCGACTGGTCGTGTCGCTCAAGCTTGATTTGTAGTCTTGCATATCGCTCATTGTTAAATCCTCAATGTAAAGTGTTCAAATTCAGTTCAAGCGGCGAGGCGCATGAGCGCCTCGCCTGCGACATTACTTGTGGGCAACGTCCAGCTTGTCGACGGTGTCGAATTCGAATTTAATTTCCTTCCAGGTTTCCATTGCGATCTTGAGCTCAGGGCTGTGCTTAGCCGCAGCGGTAAGGACTTCCTTACCTTCTTTCTCAATCGCAACACCACGGTTACGCGCTTCAACGCAGGCTTCCAGTGCAACGCGGTTGGCAGCGGCGCCAGCTGCGTTACCCCAGGGGTGACCTAATGTACCGCCACCGAACTGCAGCACGGAGTCGTCACCGAAGATGGTGACCAGTGCCGGCATGTGCCATACGTGGATACCACCAGAGGCAACCGCGAAGGCACCAGGCATGGAGCCCCAATCCTGGTCGAAGAAGATACCGCGTGAACGGTCTTCCTTGACGTACTTCTCGCGCAGCAGGTCGATCCAGCCGAGGGTGGAGGCACGGTCGCCTTCCAGTTTACCTACGACGGTACCCGTATGCAGGTGGTCACCACCGGACAGACGCAGGATCTTGGTCAATACGCGGAAGTGAATACCGTGGTGCGGGTTACGGTCGAGAACGGCGTGCATCGCACGGTGGATGTGCAGCAGGATACCGTTGTCACGGCACCATTGGGCCAGACCTGTGTTGGCGCAGAAACCGCCGGTGATGTAGTCGTGCATGATGATCGGTGCGCCAAGTTCTTTGGCGTATTCGGCACGCTTGAACATTTCGTCCGGGGTCGGCGCGGTTACGTTCAGGTAGAGACCTTTACGCTCGCCGGTTTCAGCTTCGGCTTTGTGAATGGCTTCCATCACGAAGTCGAAACGATGGTTCCAGCGCATGAACGGCTGGCTGTTGACGTTTTCGTCGTCCTTGGTGAAGTCCAGACCACCACGCAGGCCTTCGTAGCAGGCGCGGCCGTAGTTCTTGGCAGACAGACCCAGCTTCGGTTTGATGGTGCAGCCAAGCAGCGGACGGCCGTACTTGTTCATCTTGTCGCGCTCGACCTGGATACCATTCGGTGGTCCATTGCAGGTCATGACGTAGGCGATCGGGAAGCGCACGTCTTCCAGACGCAGGGCGCGTACGGCCTTGAAGCCAAATACGTTACCCACCAGGGAGGTGAAGACGTTAACCACGGAGCCTTCTTCGAACAGGTCGATCGGATAAGCAATGAAGGCGTAGAAACAGGTGTCGTCACCGGGTACGTCTTCGATGGCATAGGCGCGACCCTTGTAGTGATCCAGGTCGGTCAGCAGGTCGGTCCACACGGTGGTCCAGGTACCGGTGGAAGATTCAGCAGCCACAGCGGCAGCAGCTTCTTCACGGGGGACGCCCGCTTGCGGGGTGATTTTGAATACTGCCAGGATATCCGTGTCAGACGGGGTATATTCCGGCATCCAGTAGGTTTCGCGGTATTCTTTCACACCCGCGCTGTAGGTCTTGGCCATAATGGCTCCTCCTAGGTTAATGAACTGTTAATTCAGGTTTGGATGAGTCGAATCCGGTGTAATGACGCACGCATCCTCGTGGTCAATACGCCCCCCATCCAGGGTGGTAAGAAGTATAGGTGGCAAACCTATAAAGTAAATTAAATAATAATGATTGAAACCATAATGAAAACCATATGGATAATACGCTGATAGCGATACACTAATGTAGATTATCTGCCAGGATATTGCGCGTTGAACGCGAAAATCGGATTGTATTTGTGCCGATTTCTTAGGAATGGACCCTTATATAATAAGT
>JBECKZ010000138.1:0-4230 GCA_040235555.1 Thiohalomonadales bacterium
AAGAAGCCACCCTTGCCCTCAAGTTTAAATGAATCCGGCAGCTGCATGTAATAGACACCCGCTGAACGGTTACGATCCTCGATCAGAATGCCCATACGATCCAGGGCAATACCCGTCAGGCGCCAGACCCGGGCAAAGGCATCATTATACTGTAAGACATAGCCATCGCTGGTTTGCTTGAGGTTCGCCTTTATTACAGTCTTGGTCTGGGCAACGACCTGCTTCGCTTCTTTGACTCCCATGCCGCGGAAGGCCATAAACCGCATTAACATCTCTTCTTCCAGACTGGGATCAGAAGGACGGATAACCCACTTTGTCGAGCCGATCTGGATATTACTGACACTGTCACTATCGGCCTCACGCAATCCCTGGTGTGAGATAAAGACACGGGTTATTTTGTTTGCAGCATCATATTCCAGGTGGGCGCGATAGCTGTCCATAATGCCCGTGGAATATAACTTGCCAATCATGCGGGAAAACCAGTTGGTGGGGATATTTGCACGATTTACCTTCCAATCGGTTTGCATCAGACCCAGGCTGGCTTGTTCAGAAGTAATTTTGAAGCCAAGATGGGTAAAAAAGTTACGCAGGGATTGCCAGACATGATCGGGAGAGTCCTTGATTTCCAGCCAGAATGACGAACCATCGCGTACAAAGCGCATGCCTTGATATTCTTGCAGTAGCTTCCCATTGTCCTGGGCATTGAGGCTTTGCTGATATACCGAATAGGAAGTGATTGCATCCGTGCTGTCATCGCCGCTGTCGGGTTGACTCAAATCAGGTGGCACCTGCAGCGGCTGTGTGGTCTTGGCGCTGCCATACACACCCTTAAATTCTGAAGTAGTCGAACATGCTGACAGGGTAAAAACTGCCAACACAAAAAAAACCGGGAAAAACCTCATAATCACACCAAATACTAATAAATTAAAGCACGTCGGCTTTTTGTAATGCGTCTCGTACCACCGACTGAAACTGGGAAGACAACACCGTCAGGGGGAGTCGAATGCCTTTGCCCATCATACCCATGGCATGTAAGGCCCATTTCACCGGAATGGGATTAGCTTCGACAAACAAATTCTGATGAAGTGCCATCAGGCGATCATTGATTGCCGCGGCCTTGCCACGCTCACCCGCCAGTGCCGCCATACACATCTCATGCATGGCCTGTGGGGCCACATTGGCTGTCACCGATATGACCCCATGGCCGCCGACAAGCATCAAATCCATGGCCGTCGCATCGTCTCCACTGTAGACCTCAAATTCACTGCCACAGGTTTCGAGGATGCTGCGGGCGCGTTCGATATCTCCGGTCGCTTCCTTGATACCGATGATGTTGGGCACCTTGGCCAGACGCTGGACTGTCTCGGTCTTCATATCCACGGCGGTCCGGCCAGGCACATTATATAGGATTTGCGGGATGGCGACGGCCTCGGCTACTGCCTTGTGGTGCAGGTAGAGGCCTTCCTGGGTAGGCTTATTATAATAAGGTGTCACCAGCAGGCAGGCATCCGCGCCCGCCTCCTTGGCACAGCGGGTCAGCTCGATTGCCTCTCGGGTAGAGTTGGAGCCGGTGCCGGCAATGATGGGAACCCGGCCCTTGGCTATCTGGACGCAACGGCGAATAACGAAACAATGTTCTTCCTCATCCAGGGTCGCGGACTCCCCGGTGGTACCGACGGCGACGATGGCATCGGTGCCATTTTTGATATGAAATTCGATGAGTGCTTCCAGTGCGGCCTCATCGATAGCGCCATCGTCCGCCATGGGCGTGACCAGGGCGACCATACTGCCACGAAACATACCTTCCCCTAATGCCTGTCCGGTTAAAAACCGTCATGGTAAATATCTGCAATCAGGAACACAAGCCGGGTTGAGGCAAATAGTCGAATCTATGGGCGCATAGACAACTGTAGTTGCCGTGATCGTGGCTCTTTCAGTATTGTGCTGCCAAGGTCACAGGAGGAGTACATGTCAGAAAATGAAGAAAAGCCGGTCCGTGAGATCCGCATTAATCCCATCATTCCTGCCGAATCCGTGCTGGTTGCCACCGCCCGCAGCATGCGTCCGCGCAAACAGGAAGACCCGGCACCGCGTGATACCCGTAAGCATGTCGACACCTGCCCCTTTTGCCGGGGCAACGAGGACAAGACCCCTCCGCAAATTCGCCGCTTCCCCGACAATGGTCCTTGGGATATCCGCATAGTGGAGAATTTATATCCTGTGTTGGGCGATGACCGCAGCCAACCCGGGCTGGTGTTTGGCCTGCAACAGGCCATCGATGGCTACGGCCGGCATGAGGTGATCGTTGACCACCACCAGCACGGGATTGCCATACATGAAATGGATACCCAGCACTTGAGTCTGTTATTCAGTGTCTATCAACAACGCATGCGCGAGCTGTATGCCATGGATGCGCGTTTACGTTATGTGCTGGTCTTCAAGAATTTCGGTCCGGCCGCGGGTGCCAGCATGGCCCATACCCACAGCCAGGTCATTGCCACCCCGGTCGTCCCGCAAAACGTGCACGATGAAGTGAAGAACAGTGAAGAATACTACAGGCGTAACCATCACTGTATTTTCTGTTCGCTGATTGATGAAGCCCTCACCTTCGAAGCTACCATCTATGATCGAAGTTCTGGCCAGATTCTGCGTCGGATAAACGTTGGTCAATACGTGGTCGAGCGCGGTGAAAAATTTATCGCCATCAAACCCTTTGCCAGTCGCTATGAATGGGAAGTGCACATCTTGCCTCTACAGCACAGCAGCAATTACCTGGAAGCTACTGCCGAAGATCTGGACGATTTTGCCAAAGTGATGCAACGTACCATGGCCCGGCTGGACGCGGTCATCGGCGGTGCCCAATATAATTTCTTCCTGCATTCCCTGCCGCATGGGGAGGAATACAAGAATTGTCATTCCAGCTATCACTGGCATCTGGAGATATGTCCCCGGACCAGCATCCCAACCGGGTTTGAACTGGGCTCCGGTTTATTCGTGAACACCATCAATCCGGAAGAAGCCGCGGAAAAACTCCGTGCTGTACAACTGTGAGGATTTATAAGATAGTATTCGCATGAACAACTTTTTGGTGATTTCGGCGCTGGGCCAGGACCGCGCGGGTCTGATTGCGGAATTGTCTCAAACGGTGCTGAACACCGGCTGCAATATCGAAGACAGCCGTATGAGTATCCTCGGCGGTGAGTTTGCCATCATCATGCTGGTTTCCGGTGCCTGGAACAACATCGCCAAACTCGAAGATAGCCTGCCGGCCGTTGGTGAGAAGCTGTCACTTATTGTCAGTTGCCGTCGCACCCAACTGCGTAATCTTTCTCAGGAAGAGATCCCGTATACCATTGAAGTGGTGTCACTGGATCACCCGGGGATCGTGCAACAGATTGCCGGATTCTTTTCCAAACGCAACATCAATATCCATGACATGTACACCAGCAGCCATCGCGCCGCGCATACCGGTTCGCCTATGTTTACCCTGAGCATGACCGTGGAGATCCCGGCCGCGACCCATATCTCCACCTTGCGTGAACAATTCATGGAATTCTGTGATCAACTTAATCTGGATGCCATCATGGAGCCGGTTAAAATCTAAGGAGACGAGATGCCCGCGACCGTTAGTATAGGAAAAACCATACCCAATTTCAGTCTGCCCGCAACGGGCGACAAGACCATCTCACTCAAAGATTTCAAGGGACAGAATGTTGTCCTGTATTTTTATCCAAAGGACAGTACACCTGGTTGCACCACGGAGGGTCAGGACTTCCGCGACAACCATGCCAAGTTCAAACGCCAGAACACTGTCGTGCTTGGTGTCTCGCGCGACAGCATCAAATCCCACGAAAACTTTTGCAGCAAACAGAAGTTCCCGTTTGATTTACTCTCGGATGCAGATGAAAGCCTGTGTCAACTATTTGATGTCATCAAAATGAAAAATATGTACGGTAAAAAAGTACGTGGCATCGAACGCAGTACCTTCCTGATTGACGATAAAGGCAAACTCCGCCAGGAGTGGCGCAAGGTCAAGGTCGCCGGCCACGTGGACGAAGTACTGACCGCAGTCAAGGCACTAAACAAATCTTAGCTAACGATTATCAAGTTGCCTAAACCGAACTCAAAAAGATTCCCCTCAGTAACCAACGGTACTCTTGCGCATGAATGCAAAACAGATTGCAGGTAAACGCCTGTACGTTATCGATACCAACGTCCTGATGCATGATC
>JBECKZ010000154.1:0-12809 GCA_040235555.1 Thiohalomonadales bacterium
CCGCCCTGTACATGACTATTTCAGAAAAGACCGGCCTGAAGAAGAAAGATGTCGTCGCCGTATTTGACGAACTGTCTGCCATCATCAATGGCCACGTCAAGAAGAATGCTGCAGGTCTGTTCACCATGCCCGGCCTGATGAAAGTCAAGGTTGTCCGCAAGCCAGCAACCAAGGCACGCAAAGGCATCAATCCATTTACCGGTGAACCTACTGTATTCAAAGCCAAGCCGGCACGAAATGTTGTGAAAATCCTGCCGCTGAAAGCTCTAAAGGAAATGGTCAACTAAGCACGTCTGCGGGGCCGGTCTCACCGGCCCCGTTATTTATATTCAGCAAGGCCTGCAGTTCTTGCATGGCCATGATCTCCCCGTCTATCTTCCCACCCTGTTCAGCGATTACTTTGTGATAACGGTTGGGTCTGAGAAATTCCCGCGTCAATATTGTTCGCAGTCCAAGCTGGCCGGCTCCATGAAACTCCAGACTCCCGCCATCTCCTACATATAGACACTCACCTGCAGTTGTTCCTAGCCGCTCAATAGTGTGCATATAAATCGCCGCATCGGGTTTTTTGAGGCCACACTCGCAACTGAACACAGTAACATCAAACAGCGGAGCCAACGGGGAATCCGACCAGGCCGCTACTTCGCCGGTCGAGGCATTGGAAATCAACGCCAGTTGATAACCCGCCTGTTTGAGCACCTGTAATGTACCCAGAATATTCGGCTTCACATTGCACAATGCATGATCAAAGCGCGCCTGTCGTTCTTTCACTGCTTCGACAATACGCGCCAATGGTATCGAGGGATCAATACTGTGTGCCAGAGTTAGCAGGATATCTTCATGTGTCGTGGGTTGGCAGATTTCATGGGCTGGACCGAAACATGCGGCATTCCACACTTCATGGTCCAGTCCAAGGACATCCGCAGTCAACCGTCCAATGCTGTCCGGCACCTCACCAACACTGACCAGTGTATTAAACAGGTCAAAACAAACCGCCGTGTAGCTTTGCATGACATTCAATGGAAAAACTGGGATAGTGGATACAAGACAGCAGCAAGCGCAGGATTAAAATCGTAATCCAATCCCGAAAAAGGCGTTGGACGCGACTTCCAGATCGATACCGTTATTCAATTCGACCTTGATCTTCTGATAGCCAATGGAAATAGTAGCCTGTTGCGTGATTTCATAATTGAGACTGACGCCATACTCCCTGAAATTATCGGCATCCTTATACGTAACCACGGGGGGCGCATAAAAATAATACGCACCGAATCCCAGGCCGCCGAGACTATCCGGAATAAACAGCAGCTCACCACCGACTGAAATTGCGGCAAAACTGGAATTCGGCTCAGATACCTTGTGCCCGACATCACCATAATACGCGCGTGCACCAATGGAAATCACAAATGGGTTATTCAGGGTATCATTGCGCACCATCATCCCCAGGTGCAGCATTTTGTCGTGATCCTGGTTAAAAAATAGGCCCATATCCAGATCGAGGGGACCAAAAGTGCCACCAAAGCTTTCCCTGGAATACGAAAATCGTGCAGTCTTATCACTTAACCTGATATTGAATGAATCGGCATACGCACAATGATGAGTAATGAGCAATAACCCAGCTACAACAAAATATTTCAATCGGTTCATTACCTTGCCCGGTGTCTGTCTAGTGAAATTTGGGTCAATAATAGCCTGAATCAACTTTCAAATTAAAGCTTGGTAAGGCCCGAAATAGCTGGGCCTTGCGTATTCCAATAATTCATTTCGACATAATTACAATATCCGGAACCTCTGGGTTGCGGACAGAACCATTGCGAACCACCGCCACGGGCTTAGTGTCTTTTTGTAGCCGCCTGCATTTGCTGGATTTGGTTCAGGGTAGATCGATATTCAGCGCTATGCACACCGCCCAGCACAATTGCGCGTTGCACGTGCGACAGGGCACGTGCGTACTGACCCAACTCGGCCAACACCAATGCCAGATTATTATGGGCAGGCGCAAAGTCTGGATCATGACGCAACACGGACTGATATTGTTCAGCAGCTGCTTTGCGCCGATGCTGTACGTAAAGCACATTGCCATAACCCATGTGCAGGTCGGTACTAGCCGGCCACTGTTGCAGGCCGGTTTGATAAAGTGTCTCAAGCAATGGCCAGTTACGGGATTGTTCGAAACCAACAACGGCTTGTACATAATGCCATTCGTCCGGGAGGACAGGTAACTCGCCGGGTTTAAGCGCGACCATGGCCCAGGAGTGGCTGCGTTGCCAAGTCCGCTCAAACGTATAAATACTCATCACATACCGCTTGATCGTCCCCGAGCGCAGGATCAACTTTTCCTCCTGCAGGTTATAACCAATGATGACGGCATAATGCCACGCGGGATACCAGCTCACACCAAGATTTTGCAATACCAGTACCGGCCGACCAGCATTGATCTCGGCCAGTACCTCTTGCAGTTGCGGTCGCAGGATATACGGCAGCAAATTATGTCGACGGGTCGCCGCGACCATTTCTATCTGCAAACTACCCTTGCGCTTTGGTAAATAGACTTCGTCTGTCAATGCATCCGGCGTCACCTCCACACCTTGCGCACGCATTACCGTAGCCAGCGCAGCCGGACCACACTGGTATTCCTTTTGGGGATAAAACGGGGTTTTTACCAGCTCAGTCGGTTTCGCGAATGCGGGAGAAATATGCCGGGTCAGGGCGTCACTTTGCGGTGTGGCAGCACAGCCTGTTAACCAGAGTAAATAGAGAAGGCCGCCTGCTCGCAGGCAGACGGCCCTTAATCGTGACAACATGAAAGACGGATCAGATATTCGGGAAGATATCGGTTACACCGGCGACATCCAGCAGTATCAGGATCAAAAGCACGAGGACTGCTGCTTCCAGTACGCCAGCGCCGGCCGGCATATTATTCATGTTCGTCGCCATGGTATGGACTTCCTCCGCTGTCATACTGTCCACTCGCATTTGCGCTGCCCTGGCGTCGACTCCCATTGCAGTAAGCTGTTTACGCACTTCGTCACGCGCCAGCCAGTCACGGACCTGTTTACGCTCAATTCTGGTCTGTTGCGCACCAACCAGTTGAGTAGTAGTCACTATACCAGCCATGCTAATTTTACTGATGCCCAAACTTAGCATCATAATAATCAATAAACTGCTAATGAAACGTTGGGTCTTACGAAAATACAACATGGTGCCCTCCGACGTGAATTATTATCATGAACCTTCAGTTATTCTAGTGGCTTGCCGGATCACTGCCAAGCCTCATTTGTGTTGATTGAGTATGTTCTTGATCTGATCCAGATTCTGGCGAGCACCGACTTCCTTGCTAAGTATATCTGTGTCATTACGCTGATCGAAACGGTTGTGTGCTTCCAGACCGATGCGATCACGTATTTCCGGATGCAGTTGCATGATCTTCAGGAAGGCACTGCGGTCAATGGCAACGAGCTCGGTTTGTGACAAGGCTGACACAGTAGCCGCACGCGGTGCACCAGTTAGCAATGACCATTCGCCAAAAAAATCCCCAGGCTGCAATAGCCCAAGATTCAAATGGCGCCCATCCACATCATGGCTCACGCGCAGGTTGCCATAAACAATCACATAAAAGGCATCGCCGACCTCCCCCTCCTCGATAAGGATACTGCCATGCGGTGCACCAATAAGGGTCGCAGAATCGACCAGTTGTTGCATAGAATCATCAGGCAAGTAACGAAACAGGGGAACAGCGCGTAAAGCCGTTTCGGTGATGCGATTGCGAAACCGTTGCATAACGGCATCGCGTAATTCACTACGAGTCTCGATGATCGAGCGTAACACACTGCTGGGAATCTCCAGTACCACCGATGGACGCGTCACCGTAATGTCACAGATGCGCGGCATGCTAAACAAGGCCGCAATTTCACCAAATAATTCGCCCTGCTTGATATTGGCAATATGGGTCTTGGCCGTATTCTCACCGGCACTGGCCTCCACTTCACCTACGACCAAAATATAAACGCGATCGTCGCGTTGATGCTGACGACAAAGGCGGGTCCCTGGTGCAACGCTGCGTACAAGACCCCGATCAAGGAGATACTCCTTTTCCACCGCTGTTAACAGGTCACCAAATAGTTGATGGGAAGCAACGGCTTTTTCCACTGCGTCAATAACTTCTTGATTTTCCATATTGTGTTTATCTTCTGGCGTGACAAAATCGGAGCGTTCCACCATAATCCCCTTAATCCTAGGAAATATTGGATATTATAAAAATAAAAACAAACTTGGTTACCGCTAACATTATTTGCCAATTAGACGGGCAAGACGAATCCCGTTAAATTATTTGTGACTTAATCGATGTTTTTACCTCTAGATCGCAAACCCGACTGGCGCAATCCCCCATTGATCACCTTAATTATTCTCTTGATTAATGTGGTGTTCTGGTACGTCTGGCAAGGCAATGATAGTAAGTATCAAGCCGAGGCATTCGAGTATTACATCTATTCCGGCCTGTACAAAACCGAACTGAAGGCTTACGAGAAATATAAAAATCTCGCAGATAAAGACAAGCTGACAACGCAGGATATCGAAGGCCATTCTATGGCTGCGCAAAAACTCCTTGCAGAATTGCGCGGGGACGGCAAATTTCAGGACAAACTAGACACCGACCAAATCATTAAGCCTGAAGATCAAGGCTACCAGGATTGGCGCAGCAAACGTACCAAGTATGACTATCTTTATAATCGCGTTGTCGGCAATAAATTCGGCATCACACCATCCAAGCCAAGCATAATAACGTATTTCACCAATATGTTTTTACACGCCAGCAACCCGCACCTGTGGTGGAATATGTTTTTCTTTGTCTTCACAGGTTATGTCGTCGAAATGCTGCTTGGTCGCTCGCTTTATCTCATCGGCTATCTGTTGAGCGGGCTCACGGCTGCCTGGTTGTATGTACTGCTCCTTCCGAATTCCGCCATCCCCGGCGTCGGCGCTTCCGGCGCAATTTCCGGGGTGATGGGCATGTATATTGTGCTCTTCGGGTTACGCAAGGTGAAATTCTTTTACACCCTGTTTGTGTATTTCGACTACATCAAGGCTCCTGCCATCGTAATGCTGCCGTTTTTCATCCTGTACCTGGTAGTTATTCCATACTTTTTTGATCCCAACACAAACATTAGCGCCCATGTCGGTGGTTTTTTCGGTGGAATGCTCTTTGCGGGTGTTCTCAAATTCATCCCCGGCGCGATCAATATTGCCTACCTGGATGAAGACAAAAACGAAGACCGTTTTCAGACTGATTACCAGCAGGCGATGCAATTACTGGCGAGTATGAAAATCGACGAAGCCCGGGAGAAATTTGAAGCACTGCTTAAGCAACGCCCCGGTGACATCACACTCAAGCAGCAGTTGTATAATGTCACTAAATACAATCCAGCATCTGAACCATATCACCAGTATGCGGCACAATTACTCAACCTGCATGGTTCCGATAAAACCACAGTCAAAATCATTCACGATACCTTTGCAGATTACGCTGCCAGGGCAAAACCCAAACCGCGCTGGTCTCCTGAATTGATGATTTCCATGGCGATCCGATTCGCAGCATCGGGTTATATGGATGATGCAGAAAAACTGGTCAATTTCATGATCAAGGCCAGGGTGAACTTCAATCGCAATGCCGAAGGACTTGCCGCCCTTACCAAGTACTTCAATGGTAAGGATAAACAAAAAATGGATCACTATCGAAAGCTGTTACTCAGCCTGTATCCGGATAGTAGTGAAGCGCAACATTTACAACAGATTAGCAGCAGCGCTAGTGAGTAGAGACCTCATCGATAATCTTGAGATAATCGCGCACGGCATCTGCCATAGCGTGTGACGGATAATTCTGCAGAACAAATTCCAGGACCTGTTTGGCACGAGCATCTTCATTGAACTGTTCGCATAATATCTGCGCAACCATCAAATAGGCCTGGGGCACGTTCTCATAGCTGGGGAAATCCTTGTGCAGATTATTCAGTACGCCAATCGCCAGTCTGGACTGACCGTTATGACGTAGCAGCTTGCCCAATTCCAGGCGTTCATTAGCCTTCGCAGGTTTAAAACTTTTATCGTACTCAATACAGCTCTGATAGACCTTTGCTGCCTGTGCAAACTTGTTGTCATTCATCAAAAAGGAAATATAAGACTGACCCTGCTCCCGAAACAGCGCCATATCGCCGGTCAGGCGTAGTAATTTAAGCAGCCGCTCACGCGCCTCGATGTCGGTCGGAGTATGACGAATGATTCCCTGTAATTGCCTGACGGCGTCTTCAACCTTACCTTCATGGATAAGTATCTCCACGGCGCGTAGTTCCGGACTGACCTCGGGTAGCTGTTGTTTGTTTTTGTCTTTTTTCTCCGGCACACTTTCAGCTTCGACCTGTATAGATAATCCCAGCTCCTCATGGTGTTGGTAAAGCAGATAGCCCATCATGCTAAACGTAATCAGGTAGAAATACATGGAGACGAACTCAAATACCGCAACAGTCAGAGCAGGGTTGAACTCGCCCAATAGCATGCCAAACATGAATTCCTTTGCCTGCTGCAAACAGTAAATCAAACCGAACAATAAAAGATAAGGTGTACCAATTCGATACATGAGCGAACCCACCGTTGCCGGGTTCAAGGCACTAAACAGATTGTCTTCCAGCACCAGCACCATGATTGCTGCCGGCGTTGCAAAGACGAGGATAATTTCAACAAAATTTTCACCGATGCTGCCAAACAGATCCAGCGCAGTAAATTTAAGAAAATAAAAAACCAGCAGTATCGCGAACATCTTGGCAACGATTAAGCCATTCTCAGTCAACTGCTCACCTCTCAAAGTAAGGGGTTTGAGATGACCATGTGCGGTATCCTCGAGCACACTCTGGGCGTATTTGAGGTAAATAAAATAAAACGGCATGGCATACAAATCGTAGCGATGGATACGCCATATCAAAAAATCAACTCTGTGGTACCAGCCGGGTACATGTGCAATAAAGAATGCGACTACGCTGAGAACAAACATGACCAGTAACGGTGTAGGATGAAATGGATAGAGAAAGAACTCCCGGAGCCGCGTCCAGAAAGGTCTGATCAGATTTCCCGCACCCAGGGATGTTAATTCGCGTTTGCACACCGGACAGTCAGGTGCACGCCGTCCTGTAATTTTGATGCAACTTGGACAGAAGTTGATCTGACAGGACTCACAGCGCCAGCGCGCGGGTGTTTGCGGATGATATTTACACGTTACAACAGCCATGGCTCACTTGCTCGCCCATGATTTCCCCCTCACCGAGAGTAATGACAGCACTAATCAGATTCAAGCATTTAAGTCGGCTCTGGACATCGCGATAACACAAACTTGTCGCGTCTTTTTAATCGACCGCTACGGTACGGTCTGCCGCCCAGCGCCGTAAATCCTCAATACGTTCCGCCATCACGATAGATAACGGTTTGGTCTGCCGAATCTCCTGAATGATATGATTATTGTTTAATGGAATATCCTGGGCATGCGCCGAATAAATGGCAGCAACCACAGATTGTTCTACCTCCGAACCGGAAAAGCCTTTACAAATCTCCGCCAGGCGTGACACTTCAAACTGCTCAAGCGCATAGCCACGCTTATGCAAATGGATTTCAAATATAAGCTCACGCGTTTTACGATTTGGCAGGTCGACAAAGAAGATCTCATCAAAACGCCCCTTTCGCACCAGCTCAGGTGGCAAGGCATCGATCTCATTCGCAGTGGCTACAATAAACACTGCACTTTGCTTTTCCGCCATCCAGGTCAGAATGGTACCCAACACCCGTTTTGAGGTACCGCCGTCGTGCTGATCTGTGGAAATCCCTTTTTCCAATTCATCAATCCATAACACGCATGGTGCCATACCTTCAGCCGCTTTGAGCGATTCCCGCAAGTTGCGTTCGGTCTCACCATGAAATTTGTTGTACATCGCGGCCAGTTCCATGCGCAACAGGGGTATGCCCAAAACGCCCGCTACCGCTTTCGCCGCCAGACTCTTGCCACAGCCCTGTACCCCCAGCAATAAAATGCCCTTGGGCATATCAAATTGCGCCAGTTTACCTTCAAAGGCGGGTTTACGCTGGCGTAACCAGGACTTGAGTCGGGAGAAACCGCCCACGTTGGAAAATTGCTCGGTTCCCAGTTCAAAATGCAACATGCCGTCTTTACTGAGCATGGCATACTTGCCTTTCATCACCGTCGGCAAATCATCCGGTGTGATCGCGCCATCATCATATATGGCCGTACGTGCCAGGCGCCTGGCCTCTGAGTAAGTCAGCCCGGAGAGATTTTTTACCAGGGTATCGAAAGAGGCCGGATTCGCCTTGACCTTTTTCCGATACTGGCGGGTCCATTGTTCGGCAACATCATTCACGATGTCTTTGAGCGATTGTTGATCAGGGAGGTTCAGCTCTACCCTGGCACTGAAATTTTTCAACTCGGGCGGTATCTCGATATCGTGGCTGATCAGCACAAGCGTCTGGTGCGTAAGCTCATAGGACAAGGCAATGTCTTTTAACAAACGCACATGTATAGGATCATTCAGGTAGGGATGGAAATCCAACAGGATGTAGATGCCATGATTTGCTCCCGCCTTGATGTTCCCTAACACTTCAGTAGGTTTGGCATTGTGACGTTGCGGTTCATAATCGAGATCGACGCGGCGCAAACCCTCTGTGACCGTCCATTGGTAGATAGGCAAGGACAGCCGAAACTGGAGCGCCTGGATCATGTTGACCGCGCGTTGCTCCTCGCGTGTCTCGATGACAACGATAGGAATATGTGATTTGAGCACTAGCTCGAGATCGTTTGAATCGTGCATGCCTTGGTTGTTTGCGAAGTCCCTAGTTATTATCGGAACGCACCGGGCAAAGATGCGGGTTTTTTTACTTCCTGGGTCCCATTTCGCTTTTATATCAGCAAAAAAAAACCCTCCTTAGGATTTACTCAGTGTCCACAGGAGGGTTTAAGTATATAACAACAAAGAAAATGCGAATTTTCCACCAGCTGACCCTTAGCGGAGGCTGGTGGACTAACCTTAGCCCCCCTGCTGCAGCCATGCAAGAGCCTGTACCGGATCCCTGCAAGGGGAATTAGTCATTATTAATCAAGAACTTACAATTAGACTTTGACCAAGAATTCTTGTCTAAGTAACTGATCAGTATGAAGATCTCAGCATGGAGGGAAGCTCGCTCGGTGACGCAGAAATCCCAAAAAAAATTTTTGAAAAACGTTAAATAGGCTATTTTTTGCTCAATTCAAGCAGGCTGTTGGCCAGGCTGGGCGCTTGGCCCAGGTAGGGAGCAATATGCAGGTTTACAGCCGGATGGCGCGCCTGTGAACTCGCCACAATCTCAGGGATATCTGACACGACATGCCGACCAGCAGAAAGAAAATACGGCAGTATCACCACTTCACTCGCACCTTCGGCAACGCAACAATCAATCCCGTCAGGAATCGAGGGCTGCGCCAGTTCGAGGAAGGCGCATTCGACCTGTGCATATTCCTCTCCTGCAAGCGCACGCAACTCATCCGTGAGCCGTCTGACTTCATCGTTGGAAGCATCACGCCGACTACCATGGGCTACAACCAGTAATGCACGCATCAATTGTCATCGCAGTAAAAATGGAGCCGCCATTATAGGACAAACAACTGCCAAGAAGGCATATGCGCTATCTGTGTTTGATGATTGTCGCAGTGCTGGCTGTTCTGACATGGAGAGTGTACATCGCACGAGTATGTCAGCGATGGCGTCACAGTGCGTCCGCCTGGCGACTTAAGTACAGTGTCTCAACAGTTAGCAGGCTAACCGGTTACTTCGCCGGTTGCATTTCCTTGCGTTGTTGTTGCCACCACACCTGCCACTTTTCCTGGTCGGTACCGTAATCAATTCCCGTTGAACTTGTCAGAGACTCTGCTGCTGCCTGACGCACGCGGGGGGCCTTGTCTGCCAGTGCATGGATCAAGGCATCGATAACCGCGGGGGAAAAGTATGCCCCCAATGCATACGCTGCATTCGCACGGGTAATTTCGTCACTGTCCTTTATCCCGACCAACAGTGCGGGGATGGCCCGCGCATCGCGTAATTTACCCAATGCCAGCATGATGGCGGCACGAATAGCCGGATCCGGGTCCTTTGCGTGCGCGACCAGGAATGGCACCGCCAGAATGTCATTGATGTGGGCCAGGGCGAAAATCATATCTGTACGGGCTGAAATACTGGCGCCGGCACTATAAGCATCCATAATCTTCTGGGCCACCATGGGGTGGCGGTAATTGCCCAGGGCAATAGCGGCAGTGGCACGGACACCCCGATCTGAGTCATTCAGCAGCTGTATAAGAAAATCCACGGCACCAATTTCACCGATTTGCCCCAGTGCTTTCGCGGCCAGTCTTCGCACATTAGGATGAGGATCCTGTATCGCCAATAACAGTGCATTTGTGGCGGGCCCCCCGATTTCCGCAAGTGCGCGGCTGGCCTCTTCACTTGGCGTAGTGTCCACACTGCTGGTATAGCCACCACCCAGATAACGTGAAATTTGAACCGGAGTATCGTCTTGCAGTATTTGGATCAGGTACGGCACCGCGGGACCTGCTGCCATGGCCATTTTTCCCAGATGCGATGCTGCTTCCGCCCGCTGCACTGGGTCACGACTATGCAAGCGAATGATTTGTTCGCGTAATTCACTGGGCAAGCTGCCTTGGGCCAGCTGGGCTGAGATTTTTGCCTGGGACGGGAGACTGTTGATATTAAATCCCTGGTCTGTTGTCGCACACGCCGTGAGCAATGTCACAGTGAAAACAGCCAACAAATGACCAAAACCCGCTCCGTGGAATTTCTTCTTCATCATTTTCCTCTATAATTATTAGTGGCTTTTACCAACATAATTTGACATGATTAATTTTTATTCAAAACCTATTTACTCAATTTCGCAATTTTGTCACACCAGGATTGTCCCTAAAAAATTTACAATAATTAACAAAAAGAACGTTGAGAAAATAAGGCCAAATTTCTACTTTTGTAGTCAGGGTATCCATGGAATGTTGGTAGCCAACCTCAACAGCGACCAGGGAAGGGGAGCAAGGACTGAGCTGTTTTCCATCGGGTGAACTTTTCCAACATAACGAACAGGACTGTAGGCTATGACAATTTCTTCTCGTGCACATTATGCAATTAAGGCGATGCTAAATCTGGCATTCCAAATGCCAAATCCGGTATCACTCACTTCATTGGCAAAGAAACTGGACATTTCATTGTCGTACCTCGAGCAGATTTTCGCGTTGCTGCGCAAAAATAATCTGGTTAAGGGTGTTCGTGGTCCAGGTGGTGGCTATGTACTGGGCAAACCAACCGAAGTCATTACCATTGCCGAGATCGTGTCCGCGATCGATGTCAATCGTAAAACCGCTGCCGATTTCAACGGGCAACCGCAATCCGCCACCCTGCTGGCATGGGGTCTGCTGGAGAATAAAGTCTCCAAACACCTTGATGGCATTACCCTCGCCTCACTCCATGAAGAAACTGTGGAGCGAATGAATGTGAACGATAAGGTCGTTGCCGCCTGATAAGGCTGGCGCAGTAGCAAACGAAGAAACCCGGCCTCTGCCGGGTTTTTTATTCCACCGTCCCACTGCCGGCCGTGTGATTGTGCCAGCTCTCTATCTCAATGAACACGCGTTTGACAATGGGATACTGCTGCTTGATCTGACCAGTGATCTGCGTAATCGTGTGTTCGACCGATTGCGACGGGATATCATCGACAAAATCCAGACTCAGGTTGGCCAGCACAAACTCCGGACCCATGTGCATGGTCGCAATTTCATTTACATGTTTCACATCCGTAACGGCTGTCACAATGTTACGGATACCTGCGATGACTTCCCCGCTTGCACGTTCGCCTATCAACAGTCCCTTGGTCTCATACGCAAGCCAGATCGCCGTAGCACCGAGGATCAAACCAATAATGATCGAGGCACTGCCATCAAAATACAAATTGCCCGTTACCTGACCCAAGAAGGTTGCAATCAGTGCCACCGCCAGTCCCAACATGGCAGCGGAGTCTTCGAACAACACCACGAAGATGGACGGATCTTTGGCCTTTTGCACCGCCTGCAGGTAACTTGACTTGCCCTTTTGTTGCGAGAATTCACGCAGGGCAAAAAACCAGGCACCGCCCTCAAACAGTAATGCCAAACTCAATACAATATAGTTAATCGTGACATTCGCAACCGGTTCCGGAGCGCGCAGGCGAATGACACCTTCATAGATGGACACCCCGGCACCCACGGCAAAGACCATGATGGCAACAACAAAACTCCAGAAATATACTTCTTTGCCATGACCAAAGGGAAACATTTCATCTGCCGGTTTACGTGCGCGTTTTAACCCGTATAACAACAACATCTGATTGCCGGTATCGACCAACGAGTGGATACCCTCCGACAACATGGCAGAACTGTTAGTCAGCGCCGCTGCGACAAACTTGGTCAGCGCAATCAGGGAATTACCCAGCAGCGCGGCAATGATGACTTTTTTCGAGGAACCGGCCATATCAGGATTTTACATGTTTGATGAGCAGAAGCATCATCTTGTGCAAATTCTTAAGGCGTACACCAACGCGAAATTTTGAATTGTCCGGATCGATCTCGTTAATGCTCTTGAGCTGGTGGATTTTCAGATAAATATTTTCGAATAACTGCTCGGTAGTCCAGCCTACATAGGGTTGTAGTTGTTTAATATTGCCTGTAACGCCAGGACTGAGCCTGCCTT
>JBECKZ010000185.1:0-3859 GCA_040235555.1 Thiohalomonadales bacterium
ATCTGGCCAGCGAAGAAAAGTCCCTGCATGTGTTTGGTTTCCAGGGACGGTTTCAAATCACGCGGGTCAAAAAAGTCATATTCGATGGCATAACCCGGGCGCGTGATATGTGCATTTTCAAAACCTACGATGCTGCGTACAAACGCATGTTGCACATCGAAGGGCAGGCTGGTGGAAATACCGTTGGGATATACTTCGGTCGTGGACAGCCCTTCGGGTTCGACAAAGATCTGGTGCGAGGTCCGCTCAGCGAAACGCACCACCTTGTCTTCAATCGACGGACAATATCGTGGACCGACACCCTCGATCACACCGCTGTACATAGGTGAGCGATCCAGGCCGCCGCGGATGATCTCATGCGTATGTTCGGTGGTGTGGGTGATGTGACAGGCCACTTGTTGCGGGTGTTCGCTGAAGTTACCCAGGTACGAAAACACCGGTACCGGATCATCGCCGGGCTGGGCTGTCATCACGGAATAATCGATCGTTTTGCCATCAATGCGGGGCGGAGTGCCAGTCTTAAGGCGTTGCACATTGAAAGGCAGCTCGCGCAGGCGCTTCGACAGAGCATTGGCAGGCGGGTCCCCGGCGCGACCACCCTCGTAATTCGACAAGCCAACATGGATACGACCGCCGAGAAAGGTACCCACGGTCAAGACCACCGCTCGCGCGGCGAAGCGCAGACCCATTTGCGTGACGACACCCACAATACGCTCGCCTTCGACAATGACATCGTCCACGGCCTGCTGGAACAAGGTCAGGTTCGGGGTGTTTTCAAGCACGGAGCGCACTGCCTGTTTATATAAAATGCGATCTGCCTGGGCTCGCGTTGCGCGTACCGCCGGACCCTTACTGGCATTGAGGATGCGAAACTGGATCCCAGCTTTATCGGTGGCGCGGGCCATCAAGCCACCGAGAGCATCAATCTCCTTCACCAGATGACCCTTGCCGATGCCACCGATGGCCGGATTGCAACTCATCTGGCCCAGGGTCTCAATATTGTGGGTCAGCAGCAGGGTTTTGACGCCCAGGCGCGCACTTGCCAGTGCGGCCTCGGTACCGGCGTGACCACCGCCCACCACAATCACGTCATAACGATCACTGTAATGCATGTCTCTGAATTCACTCGTGAAGAAGGCGCGCTATTGTACGCCGTGGCGGATTTACCGCCAAACAAAGTTGAAGCAGCTTAGGTGGGAATCAGGCTTATTCCTATTATTACCTTGAATAACAATAAGATAACCAAATTTACTCTACAGGCACCCTCACACCAATATTAAAGACACAATTTGTAACGTAATTAGGGGGTGTCCCGTATATAACTCCATTACTCTGTGTAATAGAATGTGATCATTATCACAAAATTGAATATATATGTGCTTAAATTGGGGGAACGTCTTTGCCGGCGCACAGGTTTGAATGAATGTGAATAAGTCCCAAGCGCTACGTGTGCCATACCTAATGGCTGAATCCCAAGGCTATGGATTTTTTTTCGCCTTTCTTCCCATTTGCCATTTTGTAGTAACAGCGTCACCACAATACGAGATGTACTCGGAGAGAAGGCAATGACAATCCTGGGCGAAAACTTCGATACCCGCCCGCGAGCAGTCAAGCAATGGCTCGATAATCTGCCGATCGCCCATATTGGCGAAACCTCCCGCCAGCTCTACACAGCGATACGCGCGGTCAATCGACAGGAAGACGTACCTGTCAAACAGCGATTTCATTTCCTGGAGGGTGTATCGGAATCCCTCTGTCTGATCCTGCCTGAACTGCACAGACACTATGTGGGTAAACCGCTTCCCCTCTCCAAAAAGCGACGCAAGATTGCTGACCTGTACTCCCAGTTGTTACGCCAGGCCATACTGGGTTATGAGCAGGTGATTGCCCGCGCCATCGAACTAAACCGGCTGGGCTGGCAAAAGGTGGTTACTACCTCGGTCCATCGGATTTTCCACTACTCCGGTCTGTTAGTGTTAAACCAGCGACTGTTATACCAGCCCTACCAGAAAGGAATATGGCAACAGCTATACTGGCTGTACCAAATGGTGGAGAGTTATAAACTGCTCACGGTAAAAGTCGCCTGCCTCGATAGCCCATCCTGCAAAACCACAGTGGGTGCTGAATTCAAAAAACTCTTGTTACAGTCGCTGTTGGCACCCAACCTGTTTCGTCCACATGAACTCGGAGAAGTTATCAGTAACATGGATATCTGGGTCGATGGACTGACCATCATGCGCCAGCTAGCAGACAACCAGGAAAACACCTATGCATATACCCTGGATACCGATATCCCACCGGGACTAATTGCCAGTAATATCAATCTCAGTGTTAACACCGATATTGAAGTTCGTTATCTGAATCTGTCACCCTTATTGCAGTTTATGAATCAGCTGATATCACAGGCGAAACCGGGTGTAGATGAAATTCAGCTGACACGCCGGGAAAAGATCTCACGTCGCAGCCTGATCCTGCTGCTCAATCATTGGGGTCGGCCCGGCAGTCGTGATGGTGAGCGCCGGCTGATTCAGGGCCAGGCTGAAGTTGCCATTGGCGTCAGTGCGATTCATTACATTATTTCTGAGGGCCGCCAGACAACCCAGCCTGAACCAAGTGATCAAATTCTGGTGACAACACCGGACTCCACAATCTCCGTACAGCGCGATTCGAAGAATGCCGAGAATTCCCTGGCCGCACTGGGCTTTACCACCGATCGTGATGTCCATGCTGATGTTTGGGAAACCGTCTATTTCGAACCGGAGCCGGCACCGCCTGCATGGACGGATAGTATCCGCATGAAAGTCTACAGCTATCTCAATGCGAAGGTGCTGAACATCAGCAAGGGCGGTTTTTGTATTGCCCTGCCTCATAACGGTGTAGAAAACATCCAGACCAGCGAACTGGTTGCCATTCGCGGCAAGCGAGGGGAATGGCAGTTAGGGGAAATACGCTGGTTGTTATGTCCAAGCAATGCACCGATTCGCGCAGGTATTCAGAAACTCAGCCAGAGTGTGCAACCCGCGCTTTTGCACGTACAGTCCACAATCAATCAGTCTCAGCCATTTAAATGCCTGGTGGGACACAATGACACCGGCAATATAATTTTTCTGCCCAATATGCCATTTCCCCTGGACGATAAAAATATCAAGCTTGAAATCAAAAATAATACGCGGCGATTTGATTTACTCGAACAACTGTATTCCACCCCGGTGGGCAGCGCCCATTATTTTGAATGGCGCAAACCGCAAAATACGGCGGTGCCTGACACGCCGGACAGTGGCTATGAATCTATCTGGGCAAAACTCTAAACCGTGGCTGGCTATGCGGATTTATTCCATAGAGAGATTTTCTGACGTTTGCTGTTTGAGGTATTTTTCGAATGCAAACTGATCATTCAAAAATGCTATGAGTGATTGCTTGGCTGCAGCCTTGGTTGGATAAGGCCCCTGATCGGGGCCACGCCGTATCGCAAACCACCAATCATTACCGACACAATAAAAACGTCCTGTTCTGAACGGGACAGCCCCGTCTTCACCATGGCGTGTGTGTTGCTGATACATCGCTTACCTCCGAAATACTCTTGAGTTGGTAGCCCTCCCTGGCCGTTTGCGTATGTAGCTACGCGTCCTAACCCAAACCCCCATGGCCTGTATCCTATGCGGATCGTGGAGTCAGCGTCTGTCGGTCGATTCTGATCCTGTTGTAGGAGAAATCTGACTTACGCCAATGGAAGAGTTAACGCAGCCCGCAGGAAAACGGGTTCATATAGGAATTGAAAGGAAGGATGACAGCCCTGGGTTCAACCCGGGACAAAGCTCCAAAGGGTATAATCTGGCGGCTTAGGGCTTGAAAAAGGCGG
>JBECKZ010000209.1:0-30139 GCA_040235555.1 Thiohalomonadales bacterium
CATTGAGTCAGGACGAAGTATACAAATGAAGTATCACTCTATCTTGCTAAGTGGATAAAACCCCATGCTGGCGCAACAGGCGCGCGTTGAAACAGCGCAGGTGCGCCTGAAGGGTGGCGGCAGGGAAGCCGCCAGTCAGGATACAGGACAGGGACGTCCTGTATCCTGACCGCCCGAGCAGTTTCATTAGCAAGACTGTGAATTGCGACAGCGGGGCAGTTTTCTTTGGGTACTTTCTTTGTCTGCACAAAGAAAGTACCTCGCCTCAGCCACGCAGTGGCGGGCGAAAATTAATATAATATAAAGAATAGAAGAAACAACAGAATATCCTGACTAATTCGTCATATTGTTCCCGTAAAAGATCTCCAGCATCTCCCGTTCCAGCGCCTTATGGATCTTGCTGCGCTTGGGCTTGGGCAGGTCTTCTTCATTGATACCAAACAGGTAGTTGTCCAGCTCCAGCTCCTTGAGCACCATCTTGGTGTGGAAGATGTTTTCCTGGTACACGTTGACATCAATCATCTGATACAACTCTTTGGTGTCCTTGCCGATGAAGTCCTGGATGGAATTGATGTTGTGATCAATGTAGTGCTTCTTGCCCTTGATGTCGCGGGTAAAGCCGCGCACGCGATAGTCGGTGATCACAATGTCCGAATCGAAACTGTGAATCAGATAATTCAATGCCTTCAGCGGTGAGATCCGCCCGCAAGTGGATACATCGATGTCAGCACGAAAGGTACTGATGCCAGCGTCGGGGTGGCTTTCAGGATAGGTGTGTACGGTGATATGGCTCTTATCCAGGTGCGCGACCACGTCTTCCGGTACCGGACCGGGTGCCTGCTGGTTAGTGAGTTTTTGCGAGGCGATCGGTTCTTCCGAGATCAGCATGGTGACACTGGCGCCCTGCGGATCGTAGTCCTGGCGGGCAATGTTAAGAATATTGGCACCGATGATCTGAGCCACGTCGGTCAGGATATTGGTCAGGCGTTCTGCGTTATATTCCTCGTCGATGTACTCGATATATGCATTTTGCTGCTCGGTAGTCTCAGCAAAATTGATATCGTAGATATTGAAACTGAGGGTTTTGGTCAGATTATTAAACCCGTGCAGTTTGATTTTACGCTCGACTGATTTCATCGTTACCCGTTTACTCCTGAGTATTTCGCAAAAACCTATAACCCGGCCAGCGGTGGATGATAAATCATCTGCACCAGCGTGCCGCCCGGGTCAAAACAATAAAAACTGCGTGCACCATCGCGGTGGGTCTTCGGTGGTGTCTTCATTGTCACCCCTTCCGCAGACAAAAAGTGGTACCACTGATCCACATCCCCCGGCTGTCGCAGGGTAAACCCTATATGATCCAGCCGTTGCGTCCCATCCAGTTTTGATGGTGCGCGATGCAGGGCGAGGTTGTCCTTGCCCGACGATAAATAAACATTGTCCGCATCCGGCCGCCATTCCACCTGCATACCCAATAGATCCACGTAGAAGTGTTCGCTGGCGGCGAGATCTTCGGCATAGAGGGCAACATGGTGAAGTCCGGACGTGGCCGGGGGGGACATGGTCATGGCAAGCATCTCCCGCCAGGGTGGAACAGGGCGCCTATTGTAGCAAATCCAACCACGGGGTATAGCTGATCATGCGGACTTTAGGACACTTTGACGTACGCTATTCCACAGCGGCTCGCCGAACACGCGCCTTATCACCCAGGGCAGACCAATGCTGCCGGCCGAGAGCAGGTGGTCATGAAAATTTCGCAAATCGAACTGCTGCGAGATGGCTTGCATGCGGGTTCGCGCCGTGTTTATCAAGGCCCAACCTGTGGCATAGCCCATGGGCACAGTCGGGGCCTGGGTATACCAGCTCAGCTCCCCCATGGCCTGGGCATGGCTGAATCCCAGTCGTTCATGCATGGTGTGTGCGGCAGCGCTGAGGTTCTGACCGTGGACATGCAGGTCGACATCCAGCATCACCCGCAAGGCTCGCCATAGCCGATCCTTTAACAGGATAAATTGCGATTCAGGTTGTTGCAGAAACCCCTCTTCCACCATCAATTGTTCACTATACAAGGCCCAGCCTTCATACAGGGTGGCAGACATGTTGATCAGACGCGGCAGGCTGCGCGAACTGCTGCGGCTGTTGGCAGTGACGAATTGCAGATGGTGACCGGGCCAGGCCTCGTGCACACAGGTGTGCTGCAGACTGACCAGGTTGTGTTCTCCCCAACTCGGCTCGTCCTGTGGTGGGGTCACGTAATAATATGCCGTTTGCGCCGGGTCAGTGGGCATGGGATTCCAGTAGGCGGCGAACGGGATCTGGTGGCGCAGGAAACCCGGGGTTTCCACCACGTGCAGAAATTCCTGCGCCGGTAGACTGACCAGGTGTTTGGCTTCAACAAAATCGTGGGCCGCCTGCATTTGTTCCTTATATATAGCAAGCAGATCACGTGTCGGCCGATACTGTTCCTGGATACGCGTCATCAGTGCAGCAACATTGTCATCCCCCTGAAGCTGGATCGTCACCTCTCGCAGTTGTGCTGCCACTTCAGTAAACAGGTTCTCGCCAAAACTGCGTAAGGCATCTGCATTGATATCCAGACCATGACGATGTGTCAGTAATAATTCGAACATATCCCGGCCACAGGCAAAATTGCCCTGGGCACGTGACCCAATCCCTTTCTCCAGAAAACCGACAAAGTCCAGCAATGCCTGCGCTGCGGTCTCCAGTTCCTTATCGAGGCGGAAACCCTGTAGTGCCGGATTGAGGTGTAAGCTTCGCAGATACTTCACGCCTTCGCTGGCTTCGCTAATCGCTGCCTCCAGCCAGATGGGTGGAACCAGTTCCGGCTCACTTTGCAAATATCCTTTGGCACCCCGCAAATAACCCGGGATCGCTTGCAGGCGCGCCCGCAGTGCGCCACCGCGATCGCGCACCGGGCGTACTGTGAGTTGATAGATGGCATTAACCGGAAGGAACCGGGTCGGATCACGCAAACGCCAGTCCTGTTCGATGAGTTGCTTGCTTTCGATCAGGGCCTGACCATACATCAATTGCAGATCGATCTGCTGATCGCTGTCCAGTGCAGTGTCATCGAGTTCATCGACGGTATTGATGAGTTTTTCATGAAGTGCGACCAGCGCACCAATGTCGTCATCCCCGTACGGGGTCAGCCGATCGCTATAACCCTCGATCCCCAGGTCCACAGCGACCTCCGGATGAAAGCGAAACCAGGTGCGATAATAGAGATCGACTACATCGTTATAGACAGGCACAGCTCTCCCCGCAGGCAAGTTATTCCTTTAATCATACCGGCTGGATTTCATAGTCGTGGGTAATCTTTGCGGTTTTGCCCAGCATGATCGACGCCGAACAGTATTTTTCCGCGGAGAGCTCCACAGCGCGGGCCACGTGTTTTTCATTCAATTCGGTGCCTTTGACAATAAAGTGTACGTGAATAGCGGTAAATATCTTGGGATCCGTGTCCGCGCGTGTCGCCTCCAGTTCCACCACACAATCCGCTACCGCCTGACGTGATTTTTTCAGGATCAACACCACATCAAAGGCAGTGCAGCCGCCCATACCCATCAGGAGTAACTCCATGGGTCTCGGCCCCAGATTACGCCCCCCGTATTCCTGCGCCCCGTCCATTACCATGGCATGACCAGTCTCTGATTCCGCCAGGAAAGTGACGTTTTCCACCCATTTCACCCGTGCTTTCATGCAAACCCAACCCCTATAATCTAAAAATTAACCACCTGAACCGTTTTAGACTTCCGCCTGCTGACAGAGTGTTCATTGCCCACCTATTCAAGTTCCTTGCCATGACGTCGATACAAGCCAGTGATCAGCATCGCATTTTTAGCCACACAGATAGGATACCCTTGCACCGCCTGAAAAGCACTGGTATACCTTTAATATACATAAGGACGCTAAATGGCCCAGACGCAAAGGAAACCTATGGCAATAAGTGCAACACAACAAACCGGGATCGCTTCACTGGATCACTTCCTGGAACACTGTCATCGTCGCCACTACCCTGCAAAAAGTGTCATTATTTATGCGGGCGACAAGCCGGATGTACTCTATTTCATCATTGACGGTTCTGTAACCGTCCTGATTGAAGATGAGGATGGCCATGAGATCGTGCTGGCTTATCTGAATAAAGGTGACTTTTTTGGCGAAATGGGGCTGTTCAGTGAAGACCCGAATCGCAGTGCCTGGGTCCGTACCCGCACCGCCTGCGAGGTTGCGGAAATCAGCTATAACAAATTCCGCCAACTCTATGCCGACCACCCGGATGTGTTATTTGCGATGGCCTCGCAAATGGCCGCCAGTCTACGCAACACCAGCCGCAAGGTCTCTGACCTCGCGTTCATGGATGTCACCGGCCGCGTGGCCCGTACTCTGCTCGACCTCTGCAAGCAACCGGATGCCATGACTCACCCAGACGGTATGCAGATCCGCATTACCCGTCAGGAGATCGGTCGTATCGTCGGCTGTTCTCGTGAAATGGTAGGACGGGTATTAAAGAGCATGGAAGAGCAGGAACTCATCTCGGTCAAGGGCAAGACCATCGTCGTGTATGGCACACGTTAGAAAATCAGTTAAGTAAAATTAGCTAAACAGCTCTTTCAACTTTGTCCCTGGGTCTGCCGCTGCCATAAAGGCTTCACCCACCAAAAAGGCGTTGACGCCTTTTTCCCGTAACAGTCTGACATCATCCGGCGTATGGATGCCACTTTCGCTCACCAGCAAATAATCCGACGGGATCTTGCCCAGCATCGATAAGGTGGTGTCCAACGTCGTTTCGAAGCTGTGCAGGTTGCGGTTGTTGATACCAATTAATTTGTTTGGTACTCGCAGGGCACGTTCGAGCTCCTGGTCATCGTGCACTTCGATCAGGACATCCATTTCAAGATCATGGGCCAGACCGCACAGTTCATTGAGGTGCTGATCACTCAAACACGCCACAATCAATAAAATACAATCGGCACCAAGTGCTCGCGCCTCATACACCTGGTAAGCATCGATCATAAAATCCTTGCGCAGTACCGGCAGGTTACAGGCAGCACGCGCTTGTTGCAGGTATTCATCACTACCCTGAAAAAAATCGACATCGGTTAATATCGACAGACAGGCAGCACCAAAGTGTGCATAGGACTTGGCGATCTCTGCCGGATTAAAATTTTTGCGTATCACACCTTTACTCGGTGAGGCCTTCTTAATCTCGGCAATCACCGCTGGCTGGCCGATATCAATTCGCTCATGCAAGGCCTCAACAAAACCGCGTGATGGCGGTGCGCTCTGCGCTGCCGCCATCACCTGTTCCAGCGGAATGCTGGCGCGACGCGTATCGACGATCTCGCCCTTGCGTTGGATGATTTTTTGCAGGATATCCGGTGTATTCATCATGCTGCGAATCCGTTGGAAAATTCAGTGAGTTCGTTGAGTTTGTGCATTGCCGCACCGGAGTCAATGACCTCCTGCGCCTTCTCGATGCCCGCCTTGTGTGAGTCTGCCAGACCGGCGACATACAGCGCCGCCCCGGCATTCAGTACGACGATGTCCCTGGCCGGGCCGGCATGCCCCTCGAACACCAGTTTGATCATCCCCAGGGATTGCTGCGCACTCTCGACCACTAGTTCTTTAATGTTGCGTCGATCGATAGAAAAATCTTCCGGCTGGATCGTATAACTGGTGATCTTGCCTGCCTTAAGTTCGGCAACCTGCGTAGGCGCACCAATGCTGATCTCGTCCATGCCATCTTCGGAATGCACCACCATGACATGATGGCTGCCAAGCTTTTGCAGGACCCGGGCCAGTGGTTCCACCAGATCTTTGGCAAACACACCGAGTAACTGATTAGGTGCACCGGCCGGATTGGTAAGTGGACCGAGTACATTGAAGATAGTACGTACACCCATTTCACGCCGCGGCCCGATTGCATGCTTCATGGCGCCGTGATGCATTGGCGCAAACATGAAACCTACGCCAACTTTCTCAATGCTCTGCGCCACTTGTGCCGGATTCAGATTCAGGTTGACACCAGCGGTCTCCAACAAATCAGCGCTACCGGAACTACTCGTGACTGAACGATTACCATGTTTGGCTACCTTGCCACCGGCCGCGGCCACCACAAAACAGCAGGCGGTGGAAATATTAAAGGTACGCAGGTTATCTCCACCGGTACCGACGATATCCACTACATGATCACCGCTGACCTTGACCCCGGTGGCCAGTTCACGCATCACCTGCGCTGCCGCCGCGATCTCGTCGATGGTCTCACCTTTCATGTGTAGCCCAACCAGGAAGCCACCGATTTGCGCCGGCGTGGCCTGGCCGGTCATGATGGTATTCATCACGCTGGTCATGTCTTCGCTGCTCAGGTCCTGTCTGGCCATCACTGTGCGAATCGCGGTTGGCATGTCCATGTCTTTTCCTCCGGCCCGTTGCCAGGCGCCTTATTTATAGGTTTCCAGAAAATTGCGTAACAGATCGTGCCCTGGACTGGTCAGGATCGATTCCGGGTGGAATTGCACTCCTTCTATCGGGTACTGGGTATGACGAACACCCATGATTTCATCGATCTCGTTGTTGGTATCGACAGTCCAGGCTGTCACCTCCAGACACGCCGGGATCGTCTCTTTCTCGATCACCAGCGAGTGATAGCGTGTCGCCTCAAACGGGTTGGGCAGGCCTTTGAACACCCCCATATTCTTGTGATGCATCAACGAGGTCTTGCCATGCATGATCTGCTTGGCGTGAATGATCTTGCCGCCAAACGCCTGACCAATACTCTGGTGTCCCAGGCACACGCCCAGGATCGGTTTCTTGCCGGCGAAGTGTTTAATGGTATCGATAGAAACACCTGCTTCATTCGGGGTACACGGACCCGGCGAGATCACAATGTATTTGGGGTTCAGCTTTTCAATCTCGCTGACACTAATCATGTCGTTACGGTGAACACTAACCTCTATGCCCAACTCACCAAAATATTGCACCAGGTTATAGGTAAAGGAGTCGTAATTGTCGATCATCAGTAACATCATCCGTCTCCTTTATTTATGCGCGCCGTCGAGGCCTTGCTCGGCCATGGCCACCGCGCGGAAGATCGCACGGCCCTTGTTCATGGTCTCGTCCCATTCATTGCGTGGCACCGAATCGTAGACAATCCCGGCCCCGGCCTGGATGTGCAAGGTCTGATCCTTGATCACCGCAGTACGGATCGCGATGGCCGTGTCCATGTTGCCTGACCAGCCGATATAACCCACCGCGCCGGCATACACCCCACGTTTGACCGGTTCGAGTTCATCGATGATTTCCATGGCGCGGATCTTCGGCGCACCGGACACCGTGCCCGCAGGGAACGTGGCACGCAATACATCCATCGCCGACATCTCCTGTTTAATCTCGCCGGTCACATTGGACACGATGTGCATCACGTGGGAATAACGTTCAATGATCATTTTCTCGGTTAACTTGACGCTGCCGGTACGGGCGATACGCCCGACGTCGTTGCGGCCCAGATCGATCAGCATCAGGTGTTCGGCAAGTTCCTTGGGATCCGCAAGCAGGTCCTGTTCCAGTGCAATGTCCTGCTCTTCGTTCTGCCCGCGCGGGCGGGTACCGGCAATCGGGCGCACCGTGACCATACCGTCCTCGTAGCGCACCAGGATCTCCGGCGAAGAGCCCACCACGTGGAAGTCATTCAGATCGAGATAAAACATGTACGGTGACGGATTCAGGCTGCGCAGGGCACGATACAGATCCAGCGGACGCGCATGAAACGGTGTCGACATGCGCTGCGAGATCACCACTTGCATGACGTCGCCATCGACGATGTAGTCTTTGATCTTGTCGACTGCCGCCTCGAATCCCTGCTGAGTAAAACCGGAAATGAAATCGGTCTCCGCCACCTGACGGCTTTTCACATTCACGTGTTGCGGTGACGCGGTATCCAGTTGTTGGATAAGCTGATCGATGCGGGTCTGAGCATTACCATAGGCATCACGCTCAAGCGGATTGGCGTGCACGATGAGGTACAACTTGCCACTCAGGTTATCGAACACGATTACTTCCTGCGACACCATTAACAGGATGTCCGGCAGTTGCAATGGGTCATCGTGTTGTGCATTGGCCAGGCGTGACTCGATATAACGAATCGTGTCATAACCGAAGTAACCCACCAGGCCTCCGGTGAACTTGGGCAAACCCGGTACCGGCGCAACCTTGAACGTTTGCTGGTACGTTTCGATCCAGGCCAGTGGGTCCTCGACAGTCTCTTCTCGTTTCAGCTCATTGTCCTGATACAGGCATACCCGTTTACCGTAGACGCGTATCACCTGGCTACAGGGCAGCCCGATGATCGAGTAACGCCCCCATTTCTCGCCACCGTGTACGGATTCGAATAGATAAGAATACGGCCCGTTGGCCAGCTTGAGATAAGTACTGAGCGGGGTATCCAGATCCGCGAGGACCTCGCGCAGGATGGGAATGGCGGTATACCCCTGGGCGGCAAGCGCCTGAAAGTCTTGTTCAGTCATGGTGTTATTCCTGATGTCACAAATCAACGCGTTAAAACGCAACAAAGATGCAAAGAGCCTAGTGCCCTTTACGCCATCGTCCGCTTTGTACCGTTAATCTGTGCATATCAGGTTTGTTTTAAATTTGCGTTATGCCACGCCCTGGCGTTGTGCAGATTCCAATAAGCCTTCGAGCTCGGCCATGGAATCGATCACGGCGTCCGGCTGCGCCTCACGAATGTCCACCCCATGATTATAACCATAACTCATGCAAATAATCTGAAAACCTGCGGCCCGCGCCGCTTTCACGTCACTGACCGAGTCGCCGATCATGGTCGAATGGGCCGGGCTGACACCAAAATGCTTGGCGACATGCAGCAGGGGACCCGGGTCCGGCTTCTTCACCGGCAAGGTATCACCGCTGACCACGATACTGAAATACTCATAGACGCCGAGGTCCTTGAGCAAGGGTAGCGTAAACTGCGCTACCTTGTTGGTGACACAACCCAGTTTATAGCCCGCTGTCTTAAGATAATCCAGGCCTTGCTTCACCCCGGGATACAATACGCTGCGCGTGGAAGTGTTCTCGGCATACAGCTCCAGAAAGATGGGGTAGGCCTTTTGGAACAGGTTCTCATCGGGTTCGCCATCCAGTTGGCCGATCAGGGCACGGCGCACCAGACGCTCAACTCCGTTACCCACCCATTCACGCACTTTGCTCTCGGCATGGATCGGCATTGCCAGTTGCGCCATCATTTCATTCACGCAATACGCCAGGTCCGGCACGCTGTCTACCAGGGTTCCGTCCACATCGATAAGCACCATTTCAGGTTTACTTAACATCTGTCATTCTCTTTGCTACATCAGACACACAGGGTAGTTTCACCACCCTGTCGCCTGGTTTACGACTGATTAGCGTTTTACTTTCGCCAGCTCGGCCATCATTTCCTTGACGATGCTGTCATAGCGATTGGGGTCACTGTCCTTGCCCTTGCCGAAAATCCCGGAGCCGGAGACAAAAGTATCGGCACCCGCCTCGGCGATCTCGCGAATATTATCGGCTTTCACACCACCGTCGATTTCCAGACGGATATCACGCCCGGAGTCATCAATGATCTTGCGTGCCTCTCGCAGCTTGTCCAGTGCGGACGGAATAAAGGATTGACCGCCGAAGCCTGGGTTCACTGACATCAACAATACCATGTCCACCTTGTCGATGACGTATTTGAGGTAGTCCAGTGGGGTCGCCGGATTGAACACCAGCCCCGCCTTGCAACCTTCACCCTGGATCAATTGCAGGGTGCGATCGATATGCTCGGAGGCCTCCGGGTGAAAGGTAATATAGGTGGCACCGGCCTTGGCAAAATCCGGTACGATGCGATCCACCGGCTTGACCATCAGGTGCACGTCGATGGGTGCCGTCACACCGTGCTTGCGCAGCGCTTCGCACACCAGCGGACCAATGGTCAGGTTAGGGACATAATGATTGTCCATCACATCAAAGTGCACGATGTGGGTACCAGAATTCAGCACGTTCACTACCTCTTCACCGAGGCGGGCGAAATCCGCTGACAGAATCGAAGGCGCAATTGCAAAGTCCGCCATAACTCACCATCCTTAAAAATTCATTTCAGTTGCTAAATCGTGCCGCGGCCGGCGGCACCCCAAAAATCGAACCGCCAACTCTACCGGAAATACCTGCTATTTGCAGCTTTTTAGCCGTGCCGGAGTTGCTTATACTCACATAAATTCAATGTGTTAGCGCCACCGGAGGTCACCCGTGAGTACCCGCAGGTATCTGATTGGTCTCATCTTTTTTGCCCTGGCAGGGCAATGCCTTGCTGCCACCAGGTCTGACCAGGCCAAGGAGAAACGCTGGGAAGAACAGATCGTCCCCACGCTGATGGTTGGCGAGGCGGTCAAACTCAAGGCTGCCGGCACGAAGTTCCTCGCGCTGTATGCCCCAAACACGAACAAGACATTGTACGGCGGGGTGATTCTGATCCATGGGATTGGGGCTCACCCGGCCTGGCCACAAATCATCGAGCCACTGCGTATCGATCTGCCCGACCACGGCTGGTCCACCCTGTCCCTGCAAATGCCCATCCTGCCCAATGAGGCCAAGGTCCAGGAGTACCTGCCCTTGTTACCAGAAGCACCGGGGCGTATCCAGGCCGGTGTGGACTTCCTCAAGCGCAAGGGTGTAAAAAACATCGTGATCGTGGCCCACAGTATGGGCACCACCATGGCCAATATCTATCTGTCTAACAAACCGGACAAATTGGTGCACGCCTATGTCGCCATTGGCATGAGCAATCCTTTCCCCAAGCAATATGACAACGCTAAAGCCCTCAGCAAGATCACCTTGCCCATGCTCGATCTATACGGCAGCCAGGATCTTGAAAGCGTGCTGACCTTTGCCAAGGCCCGCGCCGCAAGTGCCCGCAAGGTAAATAAACGTTACAGCCAACTCCAGATACCCGGTGCAGATCATTTCTTTACCGACATGCAGGATGATCTGGTCAAACGGGTTCGCGACTGGCTCATGAAAAATGCCAGTGGAATAAAACAACAGTCACCTAAATAAATCAGAAAGGAAGTCCACAATGCCCCTCATCAGTATCAGTATCGCCCTGCATGTTGCCTCCGTCGTAATCTGGGTTGGCGGCATGATCTTCGCGCATCAGTTCCTGCGTCCGGTTGCCGCCTTGCAACTGGAACCACCACAGCGGCTGCCGTTATGGGTCGGAGTGTTCAACCGTTTTTTTCCGATCGTCTGGATCGCAATTGTGTTACTGCCGCTGACCGGTTTCTACATGATGTTCAGCTTATACGGTGGTTTCAAGGGTGCACCAATCTATATCCACATCATGTACTTCCTTGGAATTGCCATGATCTTTATCTTTCTCCACGTCTACTTTGCGCCATTCAAGCGGCTCAAAAAAGCGGTGGCCGCCCAGACCTGGCCGGAAGCGGGTAAACAACTGAATATGATCCGCACGCTGGTGGGACTGAATATGTCGCTTGGCTTGATTGTGATTGTGGTCGCAGCGGCTGGGCGTTATTTGTAGAAATTTGAACCTGTCTCAAAACGTCGCGAGCGCAAGAGTTTTGAGACAGGTTTATTTCATGCCTCGCGCTTTGCGAATTGTCTCATATGCCGCCTTGATCTCGGCGGTGCGTTCATTAGCCAGCTTAATCATTTCTTCCGGCAGGCCCTTGGCCACCAGTTTGTCCGGATGGTGTTGACTCATCAAACGACGATAGGCACGTTTGATCTCATCGTCACTGGCATCGGATTTCATTCCCAGCGCGGTATACGCTTCCTGCAGCAAATCCTCGTTGGGGCGAATTGGTTCCCGCTGACTTCGGCCATGGAAGGCACGTTGTGCACGTACCATGCCCTCCAGCACGCTGAACTCGGTTTGCGAAAAACCTAACTGCTGGCAAATATGTCCTAACAGATGACGTTCCGCCTCGTGCATCACACCGTCGGCATAGGCGGCGTGAAGCAGGATCTCGAGAAACATCTGTTTGAGATTACGATTGCGGCCACATTCGAGATGGAACTGCCCGATGATATCATCCAGTGGAAACCCGGGCTCCTTACCCTTTTGAAACAGATCAATGGCGAGTTTTTGTTGTTGCGCATTTAATTGCATCTGATACATGATGTTGCGCGCCATCTGGATCTCACTTTCACTCACACGACCGTCCGCCTTGGCCAGATGCCCCATCACGGAAAACACCGTGGTAAAGAAGACCGTCTGCATCCGCTCCTGCTGGGCCGCACCGCCAGCGCCTTGCCAGCCCAGCGATTCGTGTTGTGCCGCAACTTCAAGGCCACGATCCAGTTGATGGCCAACCACCGCCCCCAGTAGTGCACCAATGGGTCCACCCATGGCAAAACCCAATGCACCACCGACCAGTTTTCCCCACCAAGACATGATGTTGTTTTCCCGTGATTCCTTAATTCACTTTCCGACTGTTACAACCGCTTGTGATATCACATTCGCAGAGTGACATCGTCATTCATTGGATCGCCAGAACCAATAGACAACAAACGCAATAAAGACGACACCCGCCAGGTTGATTAGAGTATCCATCAATCCTCCTGACGTTTGAACCAGCGTAATCGATTGGCATTACTCACCACCGTCACTGAGGACATGGCCATGGCCGCGCCGGCAATCATGGGATTGAGCAAGACACCCAGCAACGGATACAAAATACCGGCGGCAATGGGAATCCCAAGCGTGTTGTAGACAAAGGCACCGAACAGATTTTGTTTGATATTACTTACCGTCGCTCGTGAAATCGCAATGGCATCCACCACGCCCAGCAGCGAACCACGCATCAGGGCAATGTCGGCACTCTCGATGGCAACATCGGTACCGGTTCCAATGGCGAACCCCACGTCGGCACGCGCCAACGCCGGTGCATCGTTGATACCGTCGCCCACCATGGCCACAATTTCACGCTGTTGCTGCAACTCGGCGATAGTTTTGTCCTTATCCTGCGGCATCACTTCGGCATACACATTATCGATGCCTACTTGCGCAGCAATCGCTTCTGCTGTCGCGTGGTTGTCACCCGTTAACATCACCACCCGCAAGCCCAGGTCATGCATACGCGCAATAGCAGATTTGGATTCCGGTTTGATGGGGTCGGCTACAGCGACAATCCCGAGTAACTCCTGAGCACGGGCTACATACATGGGGGTTTGCCCCTGCGCCGCCAGCTCATCGGCACGTGCCTGTAATTCAGTAACGTTGATCTGCTGTGCCTGCAGAAAACTCGCATTACCTAAATACACGGCACCCTGTTCGATTCTGCCACGTACGCCCTGACCTGAGACCGCGGCAAAATCCGTGACCGGCAACATCTCCAGTTGTTGTGCCTGCGCCGCCTGAATGATCGCTGCAGCAAGAGGATGTTCCGACCCGGTCTCCAGGCTCGCTGCCACACGCAAAACCTCCTGTTCACTTACACCGTCAACCGGAACCAAAGCCGTCACGGTCGGTTGGCCCAGGGTAATCGTACCGGTTTTGTCCAATACGACGGTGCTCACCTTGCCCGCCTGTTGTAGGGCTTCACCATTGCGAATCAGGATGCCGAATTCTGCGGCCTTGCCCACTCCCACCATGATTGAGATCGGCGTGGCCAGGCCAAGGGCGCAGGGACACGCAATAATCAGGACGGTCATGGCGGCGACGATGGCATAACTGACACGTTCGCCCGTTGCCAGGTTAAACCAGATAAGAAAGGTAACACTGGCGATGATCAACACCGCTGGCACAAATACAGCGGCCACTTTGTCGACCAGACGGCCGATGGCTGGCTTGCTGGATTGTGCCCTTCGCACCATCTCGATGATTTGGGCCAACACGGTGTCGGCACCGATGCGCTTGGACTGAAACAGGAAGGTCCCAGCTCCGTTTATCGTGCCAGCCACCACTTCGTCACCTGTTTGTTTTTCTACTGGCAGGGGCTCACCGGTCAACATCGACTCGTCCACACTGGAATGGCCATCGATGATAATACCGTCGACAGCAATTCGTTCGCCCGGACGCACACGCAAGGTTTCATCCAGACCGATCTCGCCGATGGCCACATCCTGCTCAATACCATCACGGATGACACGCGCCGTTTTGGGCTGTAATCCAATCAGGCGTTTGATTGCCTGTGAGGTTTTACCTCGCGCCCGTGTCTCCAGTGCCGAACCAAAATTAATCAACGCGATGATGATAACGGCAGCCTCGAAGTACGCGTGCTGCGCGATGGATGGCACCAGGTGAGGAAACAGGGTGATTACTATGGAATATACCCAGGCCGTGCCGGTACCCAGAGCAATCAGGGTGTCCATATTGGCTTGATGATGTCGAAAAGACGTCCAGGCCCCGCGGAAAAATTGCTGGCCGGAATAAAACAGGACAAACAAAGCAATCAGACCAATGCCTAGCCAGATAGGTTTGCCCATGGCCGACGTCAACGGCGGAAACCAGCCAGCCATGCTACCGATAAATAAGGGGGCGCCAATTATCCCCGCTACAGCAGCGCGCCTGACTAACTGGCGGAAGTGGGTAAATTCCTGGCTGGCTTTTTGTTCTTCATCGTCGGTACCTTGCAATACTGCTGCCTGATAGCCAGCATCAGTAACCGCCTGCACCAATTGAACATCGGCTACTTCGCCTTCCACCAGGGCAGTGTGTTCAGCAAAATTTACGGTCGCCTCGCTCACGCCGGCTACCTTGCGCAAGGCAGTCTCGACCGCACTAACACAACCCGCGCAACTCATTCCGCCGATAGAAAGATGATGTACTGTCATAATATTTAGGGTTTCATGTCTGTTATCGCTTAAGTATTCAAATTTACTCAGATTTTGCTTTTATCTTGGTTAAAGATAGTTAACAACTGTTCCAAAATAATAATTTTAGTACCCACTCATGCTAAATTTTTTATATGCTAAATGACACTAGAAATTGCGTTAAATTCATACGGGTACAATGTAATTTCTACCCTGTAGGGACTATGCCATTAGATAACGGAGAAGACTGCGCCAGGAGGCTCGTGTGTTGAATATGTCACCCGAAGAATTAATTGCAACTAACATCAATCTGGTCTCATTACCTGCGATCGTTGCTCAAATCAATCAAATGACCAATGATCCAACTGCTTCCGCCGCTGACATTGCCCAGTCCATAGGACAGGATACTACCCTGACCGCCCGCCTGTTAAAAATCGCCAACAGCCCTTTTTACCGTTTCCCGTCCAAAATTGACACCCTGAGCATGGCGATCACAGTGCTCGGTACCCAACAACTAAGAGATCTGGTGATCGCCACAGCGATTATCGAGCGTTTTCAACGCAATATCGACAATGCATTCGATATGGAAGTGTTCTGGTGTCACTCGATTACCACGGCCATCGCCTCGCGCCTGATCGCATTGAAACTCATGTTGGCAAACTCAGAACGCTTTTTTGTCACGGGTCTGCTGCATGACATAGGTAAGTTGGTAATGTATCTGACCCTGCCCGACGAATCCATCACACTGATGAACGAACTGAAAAAACCCGATTGTAATATTGCCAACATCGAACGTCAGATTTTCGGATTCACACATGATGACGTCAGTGTGGCCTTGATGAGTGCATGGCATTTTCCCGAATCACTCACCGAACCTGTCCGCGGCCATGTATCACTCGAGGCGCCCGATGCCTTTTTGGAAGACGCTGCCCTGCTGCACCTGGCCAATAACATCGCAAACAACATGCAGACGCCCATTTCCCGCGACGACGATACCACGCTCAATCCCAGGGCAATTGAAATATTGCAACTCACGCCTGAAGCTATCGAAGAAATCTACGAAGACACCTATCGTCATCTGGATGACTTGCTGGAGATCTTCTACTACGATATTGCTGCCAGGCAATATGTCGACACTGACAAACAGTCAGGGCAATAACACACTAGCCTGCTTCAATCCCTGCCTTGACCCGTTGTAGCTTCTCACGCACCTGGCCGGCTATCTCGCCGATATCATCACGCTCAACCAGGGTCAACACCGCCTGCGGGTCCATAAAGCCGACATTGATAGAGCCATCTTCTTCTTCGCGTACCACCACGTTACATGGCAATAACAAGCCGATATCCGGCTCCGCAGTCAGGGCCTGATTGGCAAGCACTGGATTACACGCACCCAGGATCTTGTATGGCCGTTTGTCTATATCCAGTTTCTTTTTCAATACGGCCTTCACATCGATTTCGGTCAGGACGCCGAAGCCTTCCTTTGATAACTCTTCAGTGACTCTGGTCACCGCATCATCGAAAGACCCACTGAACTTGGCATTAAATCCGTACATCGTTTGTTCCTCTTAACTTAAGCAAATTCGTTTTCGCACATTCTAGCGACTGATATGGCAAATACCAATATCAATAATTGAAACGTCATCTATGTGTCATTTATTGCAGTTGGCGTGTTCCACGTTCACTCATGGCAAAATAGACTGCACCAAAATAGACATCGGTTTTTTCCATATTACCAAAGACAGTCGCCATACTCTCCCACGGATGGCGTTTTGCGATTTCTTCATTCACGCCAAAACCGCTGGTAAGCAGGATGCCCAGCTTCACGAGTGGCCGAGGCCAGTCTGGCAATTGTAAATCGAGTAACACCATGCGTTTGCCAGGTTGCAATGCCGTCGCAGCATTACTGATCACTGTGTGATACTCCGGTACCAGGGTCAGCGCAAAGGTCGAAATCACGCCATCGATATTCCTGGGAAAGAGAAACGTAGACGCATCCTGTTCTACCAGTTTCACATTTCGCCAACCGTTTACCTGACAGCGTGCATGTGCACGCTCAAGCATCTCACCGGTGAGGTCCACACCAATGATCTTGCCAGTTGGCCCGACCTTCTCCTGTAAATAGGCAAAATTCAATCCGGTTCCACAACCAATCTCCACCACAGTGTCGCCGGGTTTCAGCTTCAGCATTTCGATCGCCTGTTTGCGATAGGCAAATTCCCGAAACCCGGTCAGATAATAGAGATTGGCTGACAAGTCATAATGTTTTGCTCGCTTCCTGTATAATCGCCTGACGCCTTGTTGCTGCTTGACGTTATCATTCCGTATCTGTATCTGATTCATGTTTGTACCTCTTCCTTGATAGTTTGATGAATCTCGCAAATGCTGGCCTACGCAGACAGAATATCCGGGTGATATCCTTGCTTGCGTAGTGCTTCAATTAACTTCACCGGCATATTCTGTTGCTCATCGTAGTCCACCACGACCTCATGTGGGTCTTTTTCGCTGACTTCCACATCCAGGACATGAGGGATACTCTCAATTGCCTGTTTAATGCTTTGCAGACGTGAATTGTCCAGACTTTCATCGATATAAATTCTGATGGTATTCATGCTCTTCACCTCGTCATATGCCAATTAATACGCCACCCGGGTTTTACCCATGGTGGTGCGAGTGCGAGCCACCTGTGTTTTCCAGATTCAGCAGCTCGGTTTCCTCCACATAATGCACAAATGCGCGACGGAGTTTGTCCGCCCAGGCACCACCCAAATGCACGCCGAATTCTGTTATTGTCTTTTCGATCTGTTCGGCGGTTGCCTGTAATAGATCGTAGCTGATCTCCCAGCGGACTCCATCGTAGTTGACCTTTTTTATACCCATCATCTGGTACAAGGTATGCTTGAGTTCCTCGTCCGCGCCGGCAGGTAAGGGTTCCGCCAGTTGCAGGCGGCGATGCTTGATCACTTCATGTCCCATCTGTTTCATCGACATTCTGCCGGGCTTGCCGACATACAGCCCCGGATTCGCCAAAAACCGTTCACGGCATTGTTCAGAGCAGAAGGCAAACCGCATCTGCATGTATTCCAATGCGAGCTGTGTTGGTACTACGCGCATACCGCAAACGGGGTCGATCACGGTGTTCTCATCGCTATGCATCATGACATCTCCGCATAATCACTTACAGCTGACTTCATTCTGCTCGCAGTTGACTGACGGCCCAGACATGAAAATAACGACCACGCTTCTGCCCGACACCGACTGCACCCTTATCCAGATATAACACCCAGGCCCAGTCTGTTTCATATGCGCTGGTGGTTGAGGACCAGTAACCAGACCGCACGGATACAAATGGTGTGACCTTTGGCAAGGCCGGTTCAGCACGACTGCAATCGATCAGTGATTCCAGCTCAATGATGTTCGGTAAGTACCAGCGACCCATGTCTTCATGCCGGTTCAATTCAGCAACCGCCTGTAGGGCCTCTTCCCAATTGACGGGCCGCCCGGTGAGATCTGCCAACGTCCGCCACACCAGACCCGTGAGCCTGTCCAAGACACCAAGCACATGCGGGGTGAAACGCGGCTGTGGCCAGGGCCGCCCCAATTGCAAGGCACCATCCTGTTGTCCAGGCGCGCATGCCACTGTCTCACCCGTGTCATTGAAACAATGCTGTTGTCCGGTACGGGCCAGCAAGCCGTTGCCCTGTCCGCGCACCGGCCACAACAAAAATGATTGATCCTTGCCGCCATAAAACATACGCGCCCCATCCATATGCACATACCAGGCATGCGCCGGGTTGCTGGCATAACTGGTGGAACTCCAGTACCAGCCCGGAAAAACATTTTGAAACGGGTGGCCAGAAGGTAAGGCCGGCCGTGCAACCTGGTAACTGACAAGACTGCGTAGCTCGCGGCGATTGGGCAGGCGCCAGTCATTCGCGCCAAGATAACCCTCTTTGTTCAGCTGCAGAACTGTTTGCAATGCCTCTGCCCATGTCATCGGATACTCGAGAGGATTGGCATCCACCGACCAGGTCAGCCCCGTCAGACTATCCGCAACCTGGCCATCGCTATTCACAACGAAACGATCGCTGGACCAGGACACCCCAGCATGCACATCCGCATCCTGGCCACTGCCATGGCAATCAATTTCGTTACCATGACCGTCATAACAACACTGTTGACCGGTAGCCGGATAACCAGTCTGACTCAGCCGATCCTCGTCTGTAACCATGTTCAATCGTACCTGTACCATCGTTACCTCTGGCTAACCAGTCTGCTTAGTACTCAACGATATCCATTGGAAGAAAACTTATGAGCCTGCTGTTGACCTCTGTATTACTGCAGCAGTTTTTTACGCTGCTCGAATTCTGCCTCATCGATCTCACCACGGGCAAAGCGCTGTTTGAGGATCTCCATCGCTTCATCCGATGACGAATTCCTGCTGGTAGAACCGAAGATATCCTTTAACACATACACCAGTACCACTAACAGGACCAGCCAGAAGAACCACATCAGTATGCCACCACCGAAGAACATACCACCGGAAAACATGCCATCTGTATGACCGTACATAATGCACCTCCTGAAATATTCACTCTCATAATTCAATCCTGCGCAGCCGCAGTGCATTGCTGATCACCGATACCGAACTAAAGCTCATCGCCGCCGCGGCGATCATTGGTGACAACAGTAAACCGAAAAACGGGTATAGCACGCCGGCAGCAATGGGTACGCCCAGTGAGTTATAGATAAACGCGAAGAACAGGTTCTGGCGGATGTTACGCATCGTGCCCTGGCTTAAACGGCGGGCGCGTACAATGCCACGCAGATCGCCCTTGACCAGGGTCACGCCGGCGCTCTCCATCGCCACATCGGTGCCGGTGCCCATGGCAATGCCCGCCTGGGCCTGGGCTAATGCCGGCGCATCGTTGATGCCGTCACCGGCCATGGCGACAATGCGTCCCTGTTGTTGCAGTTGTTTGACGACATCGGCCTTTTGATCCGGCAGGACTTCCGCATGCACCTGATCGATATTTAATTTTGCAGCAACCGCCTGCGCAGTTTTCTGGTTGTCGCCGGTAAGCATGACCACGTTCACGCCTTCGCTATGTAAATCGGCAATCGCCTGGCGCGTGGTGTCCTTGATCGGATCCGCGACGCCAATCAATCCGGCCACCGCCTTGTCGATGACAACAAACATCACGGTCTGACCGTCATCACGCAAAGCATCGGCGCGTGCCTGGACCACCGTAACATCAACGTGCAGGCTCTCGAGTAACTTCAGATTGCCAAGCGCTACCGGGTGTTGATCGATCTTGCCGGTCACCCCCTTGCCGGTCACCGAATTAAAATCTTCAGCCGTCAGGAGATCGAGCTTGCGGTCACTGGCTGCGGCCACTATCGCCTGACCGAGTGGATGTTCACTATGGCGTTCCAGACTGGCGGCGTATTGCAAAAGTGTCGCATCATTCACATTCGATACAGATTCCAGTGAAACCAGTTTCGGTTTGCCTTCGGTTAGGGTGCCGGTCTTGTCCACCACCAGGGTGTCAATCTTTTCCATGATCTCAAGTGCCTCGGCATTTTTGATCAGGACACCAGCTGATGCGCCGCGGCCAGTACCCACCATGATCGAAATCGGTGTCGCCAGGCCCAGGGCGCAGGGGCAGGCAATCATCAACACCGCCACCGCGTTCACTAACGCGTGAGCCAGTGCCGGTTGTGGCCCCCATCCATACCAGATTGCAAATGTGATTACAGCGACGATAACGACCGCTGGAACAAAATAACCGGAGACCACGTCTGCGAGTTTCTGGATCGGGGCGCGTGTACGTTGCGCTTCGGCAACCATGTTGACGATCTGCGCCAGCAGGGTTTCTGCCCCTACCCGCTCCGCCTGCATTAACAGACTGCCGGTACCGTTGACGGTCGCGCCGATCAGTTTTGCGCCTTTAGCTTTATCCACCGGAACCGGTTCGCCGGTGACCATGGCTTCATCTACATGACTGTGCCCTTCGAGCACCACGCCATCCACCGGCACTTTCTCACCTGGCCGTATCCGCAGTTGATCACCCGGCTTCACTTGGTCCAAAGGTATGTCGTATTCACTACCGTTGGCATCGACCCGGCGCGCCGTCTTGGGCGCCAGGCCAAGTAACAGTTTGATTGCGGCATTGGTGCGCGAACGTGCGCGTAATTCCATTACCTGGCCCAACAGGACCAATGCGGTGATCACAGCTGCGGCTTCGAAATACACCGGCACAGTACCGTCCACGTGTTGCATGATCTTTGGAAAGATCGACGGCACCAACAAGGCCACCACGCTGTAACTCCAGGCGACCGCCACACCCAGGCCAATCAGGGTGAACATGTTGAGATTCCAGGTCAGGAGTGATTGCCAGCCGCGGACAAAGAACGGCCAACTGCCCCATAACACCACCGGGGTCGCGAGAATAAATTCGATCCATTGCACCGTGTGCATGGACAAGTTGCTTGGTAATATCTGCGGTGCCAAATCGGCCAGCATCGCCAGCACAAACACCGGCAACGCCAGTACGGTGCTCACCCAGAAACGTCGCGTCATGTCCTTCAGTTCCGGGTTTTCTGCGACCTCTGCCGTAACAGTTCGCGGCTCCAGGGCCATACCGCACTTGGGACAACTGCCCGGATGATCCTGCACCACCTCCGGATGCATGGGACAGGTGTATTCGATTTTCGATGTGGCGGCTGTTGGGTTCAGTGGTTCCAGCGCCATGCCGCACTTCGGGCAGTTGCCCGGTCCCTGCTGACGCACTTCGGGGTGCATCGGGCAGGTGTAAGTGGTTTCGATGTCGATGGCGCAGGTAGGGACAGACTCCGTACGTGACTTTGCCTGTTCGTGTGTCCTGGCGGTGCCCGCATAGGCGACGGGATCCGCGTTGAATTTATGCTGGCAGTGTTCGCTGCAGAAATAATAGGTGTTGCCCGCATACTCCACACTGACAGCCGCCGTATCTGTTTCAACCTGCATACCACAAACCGGATCTGTCACCTTCATCATCACACCTCAAGCCATAAGTTGGGTGGAATGCCGACAGAGGTGGTTCACCCCTGTCGGTAGAACATCATTCCATCATTACTATCTTTCCTCCGAATCCCACATCATGCCCGGGCCCATCATGCCCATACCGCCGTAGCCCGTCATACCGGGCCCCATCATGCCCATTCCGCCGTGGAACATGTTGTCGAAGTTTTCCTTTTGCTCCTTGTTCAACAGTCCACGCATCTTGTTACGGGTTTCCACCATACGTTCAATCATCTGGCGCTGCATGCCCTGCATTTTTTCATACAGTTTGCCGACGGTCTTGGCATTGGGTTTGTCCTTGTCGTATTCGGCAGCCAGCTCATCACGTACGTCCATCATTCCATTCATGACCGCGCAATTGGCCGTACGCTGCTCGCGCATCAGTGCACGTATCTTGCTACGTTGGTCTTTATCCAGATTAAGCGCCTGCATCATGCCGTAACCCATACCACCGCCCATCATGCCCATGCCGTGGCCATAGCCATAGCCCCTGCCACCATGCATATAACCCGGGCCCATACGACCATAGCCCATGTTACCCGGCCCCATACCTCCGTACATCCCGGGGTACATCATGTGCCCCGTGTTACCTTCCTCCGACTTTGGGGTATCGGCATAACTGGATGTAGCAACAAACGCAACAGCCGAAAACGCAGTGATGAGAGTAAACAACCAGGTTTGTGTTTTAGTCTTCATTGCCGTGATCTCCTCATGTTGATCAGTATTACCATTGTTTTGACAGGACTACCGATTACTTTGTTGCGATGCCTGATCCATTCGTTGCCAGGCGGCAAATAATTCGTCCGGCCATTGCGATTGAAACCAGGCAACAATATCGCTGATATCCTCATCAGATAATTTGCCTTGCCATGCCGGCATGCTGCCACCGAGCCTGACAGTGCCGTATTTGATCGTGGAAATTAATGCCTGCCTTGGGTGATGCCAGGCATGACCTGTACCATTTAAGGGGGGAGCCGGATATTTACCGTTGGCATCGGGTTGATTCCAGTTCGGTGCACCTTGCGCGTTGGACCCGTGGCACACCGCACAGTTCTGCAAAAACACCTTGTGGCCACGCTGGATCTGGACTGAGTCTTGATTACGCATCACTTGCACTTGCTGGGTTTGATTCTGCTGTGTCTGAGCATCATTTCTGCCCTCGTCAGAACAGGCCGCTAATCCAGTCACTGCAATGATCACTATAGGAAAATTACGCACGTTTTTCTCCTGTCGTAAATGTGGGTAAATTGAATACCCGTAAACTTCATGCCAGTAAGTTACGCATCGCCTCTAATCGTGTGACCAGAGTCATGTCATCAAATTGCAGTACCGCGACTCGCCATGTCTGTACAGACAGGCCGCGCAACTCACTTAATGGCACTAAAAAACTATTTAACCGTAGTTCTACTACGAAACTTGTGTGATTTGTTTGGGTGGACGTTCAAGGACAGGTATTGCTATGCCGTGAGGGGGAGATATTAAAGCCTGATTAACAGAGTTTATATCGAAGTGTGGTAAGACGTTGGTCGTGGTGCTCGGTAACATGATTAAACCGGTGACCAGGCATATCGACAAGCAAGCGCTTGTGCATTGTTTGCCATCTCGACAGCAATCCTGCCGGCAATGGTTTTGCTTTACATCAGTAGTCTGTTTGCTGTCTTGAGAACAATGCTGTCCATGCATCAGTTGTGGATTGTGCGACTGCAGGCCCATTCCCGCCCACAGCGATGCTGACTGGGAGATCAGCATCACCCCGATCATGATGATTCCAAGCCAATCTCGAACTGTTCTGTTTCGAACACTCATAAATACAATTTAAAGATAGCGCATTTCCAAAATACTGATCCATGTCAAAACTGACAAACATTTTCTCCAATTCCATAAAGACAGGCGTAGGCATGCTTTATTTGTTATATGCTTTTTTTCATATAGGGCATTAGTTCATCTGTCTCTTCCGAAGTTCCCTATCGCGGCCAGATGTCAGGTCAGTAGTTCATCAAGCGATTGTTAACCAATTCAAGGAGCAGAAATAATACTTCGGCCCCTGATATTTCTGCATGGCAGTCGCGGCTCTAGTTTCATTGCATATACTGGATCGGTGACCATATAACTCACCTTATCCTTCCAGAGTGCTATGGGCGGCATCGCACTCACCCCGACACCAGACGCAATGACAATCCACATGATTGTAGCTTTCATCACGGCGCAGACTGGTGTATCGACGTCGTGCCCACGGCAACAACAGGCGTTTGTACCACGCGGCCTGATATTGGCGGCGCAATAGGCATCGTGGATTCGCACTGGCGGATACCCAATACAGGAACCAACGATAACCGCGACTACCCAATAAACTGAATAAGACCCGGTTGACCACCGAGGCCTCCATTTGTGGCAGTAGTTCGCGTCGCCATAGTGCATCGTAATTTTCGCCAGTGAGCAGACTACGCGCTGCAAGTACACCTGAGGTCATTGCCAGGCGCATGCCGAATCCCCACAGCGTATCCTGAAACCCTGCCTGTTCTCCTACCTGCGGATGCACGCCGCTATAGGCAGTGATGGGCACATGGAAGTTGCCGCTGCCGCCATGGAATCTGGGGTTATCCATTTGCAAACCCACTAGTCGTTGAAATGCCGCTACCGTGCGCTGCACATACAACTTCTCCTGCTTGAAGTCAGCAAACATGCAACTCTTGACGGTGCCCTTGCCATTCATCACCAACAGATAGGCATAGCCTTTTGGCGCAAGCAAATCATCGCAGATAACCCAGTAACCATCCGCCATCTTGGTATCGAAGTGGTATCCCACGGCGATGGCATCGGCCACCCGGGGACCAGCGGCGAGAATAGCGTTGTTATCAACATGATGTAGACGACTGTTGAACCGTACCTCAACACCCAACCCGATGGCTTGCCTGAGCAATGCCGTATCCAGCGTGTTGGGCCCGGGCCCCCGCTCGATCAGATAAAACAGGGGTTCATCACTATGTATCTCGTAACGCCGGCCCGTTGGATCGAAGGCAATAGCACGATGACATGTAAGGTAGTGAAAGTCCGTGGCCAGACCCTGTACCTGCATCACCTGCAGCACATCTGTCTGAGTGCTCCAGTTTTCCAGGCCCTGAAAATCACCGGCAAAGCGGGCACCAACAGCTTTACGCATCTCGTGTACTACGACACGGCAACCCGACCGGGCCAGGGTAATGGCTGCGGCAAGTCCCGCCGGTCCGGCACCGGCGATCTCGATGACCCCGTCAGACGATACTGCGGTGAATACTGGCTGCATGCACTGGCTACTCCATTAACCTGTTAGTTATAAATATATACTGAATCTTGGTGATCTCCACCACAACGTATTTGCCGTTGTGCATGGACGTGATCTTGATCTTCCCCATGTGCGTGTGGATTGATATCCGCCGTATTGAATGTCATTTCGAAATCATAGCGGTAGCACCAGTGCTACCGCCGTGATTCGTCAAACTACCACCAGGCGCGAAGACCCACGAGCAGGAAAGTCTCGCTCGCCGGTTCACCGGCAGCGCGTGCAATGTCAGCAGTATCACCGTACTTCTGTGTCCAGGTCACACCGACATATGGTGATAACTCACGCCGGATATCATAACGCACACGTAACGTGAGACTGCCATCGGACAGGCCGGAACCCAGATTGCGTTCCAGGTCTTCCTTGCCATAGGCATTCACTTCAACTTCGGGCATGAAAACCCAGCGTTGGGTCAGTAACAGATCGTATTCGCCTTTGAAGCGCAGGGCGGTGCGACCGTTATTGCCGACGTAGGCGGTGGCATCCACTTCAAACAGGTACGGTGCCAGTCCCTTGAAGCCAACACCCAGCCAGTTACGCGAAGGCAGGTCCGCGGTGGAAAAGTCATGGCGGGCACCAAACTGCACATCCCAGAAGGCAGCAATGGCCCGACTGTAGTATGCCTCCAGTTCCGCATCGTCGGTCTTACCCTGCACGACATTGCCTTCGGTCTTCAACCACAGCTTGTTGATGTCACCACCGATCCAGGCCTGGGCTTCCCAATAGCTTGAGTTACCGTCTTTGGTCTCGCGATGTTCCAGGCGATCCAGCATCCACTTGCTCAGGATCGGTTCTTCATGCCCGGTGTTTGGCCACTGCTTAATCGTCTCATCCGCATGCGCCGGCGCGTTCATGCCCAGGCTAAGCGATGCGATCGCAAACAGGTTCAGGAGTTTACTGTTCATACGACGCGTACCTCCCGAAACATGCCGGCCATCATGTGGTACATCAGATGACAGTGATATGCCCAGCGGCCTTTGGCATCAGCCAGCACGCGATAACTGATCGCATGACCGGGTTTCACATTGACGGTGTGTTTGCGCACCTGGAACTTACCGTCCGGACTTTCGATTTCACTCCACAGGCCGTGCAGGTGGATCGGGTGCTCCATCATGGTGTCATTCACTAACAGGATACGCACACGTTCGCCGTACTTGAGTTGAATCGGTTCGGCGTCGTTGAACTTCACGCCATTGAAGGACCACATGTAACGCTCCATACTGCCGGTGAGATGAATCTCCAGGGTGCGACTCGGTTCGCGTGGATCGAGCCAGTCATCCAGGCTTTTTAGATCGGCATAGGTCAACACGTGTCGGCCATTGTTGCGCAGACCCACACCCGGGTCATCGAGACGGGTGGAGACGACATCGGCGCGCATGTCGGTACCGGGACCAAATTCGGTCGCCGCATGTTCCTTGACCGTCATCATGCCGCCGCCAGATTTGTCCTTGTCTTTCGCACCACCCATGCTGCCACTGTCCATGTTCATACCAGCACCGCATTTCATTTCCGGCATCGCTTTAGTGGACTTGCCTTCCGCCGCATGGCCGTTATTCATGGCGGACATGTCATGGGCCATACCCATGTCTGCCATGCTCAGGGTCGGCACCGGATCCAGTTTCGGTATCGCCGCGTGCATGCCGACACTGGGTGCGAGGGTGCCACGCGCATAGCCAGAACGATCCGCGGATTGGGCAAAGATCGTATAGGCGCTGTCGTCCTTGGGCTCAACGATCACGTCGTAGGTTTCGGCCACACCGATACGAAATTCGTCCACGCTGACCGGATGCACATTCAGACCATCGGCAGCCACCACAGTCACCTTCAATCCAGGGATACGCACATCAAAGAAGCTCATGGCCGATCCGTTGATAAAACGCAGCCGCACCTTCTCACCGCGTTTGAACAACCCACTCCAATTCCCAGCAGGTGTGGTCCCGTTCATCAGGTAGGTATAAGTCGCCGCGGACACGTCGGCGAGGTCGCGCGCACTCATGCGCATTTGATCCCACATCGCCTTTTCGGCCCAGGCAGAACTTAAGCCACGCTTTTTAGCTTCATCAATAAAATCACCCAGGGTCAGCTTGGCGTAGTTGTAATAGCCGTCCATCTTTTTCAGCCGTGAGTACACGAACTCAGGGCTGTCGTCGGTCCAGTCCGACAGCATCACTACATATTCACGATCATAAGCAAAGGGATCGCGCTGGCGAGGCTCAATTACAATCGGGCCATACAAGCCGGTCTGCTCCTGAAAACCGGAATGGCTGTGATACCAGTAGGTCCCGCTCTGTCCGACCTTGAAACGGTACACAAAGGTTTCGCCCGGGGCGATCCCGCCGAAAGTCAGACCCGGCACCCCGTCCATGGCATTAGGCAGAATAATGCCGTGCCAGTGAATCGAGGTGTGATGTTTCAGTTTGTTTGTGACGCGCAGGGTAACAGTGTCCCCTTCACGCCAGCGCAGTTCCGGTGCCGGCACCTGATCGTTAACCGCAGTCGCCATGCGTCGTTCACCGGTGAAATTCACCGGCACCTCATCGATCACCAGATCGAATTCCGTACCGCGCAACACCTGACGGCGGCCAGCCCGGTGTCCTGAATCCATAGCCGCCCAGGCAGGCAGATCAAATAAACCCAGACCGGCGAGGGTACCGCCTGCGGCCAACCCCTGAACAAAACGACGCCGTGAGGCATTCATGACTTCGGTTGCCACCGAAGTCCGTCGACGATTTTTCATCGTATAAACTCCTAAATAAATATTTTTATACAGCACGCAACGTCATCGCTGCGCGCCTAGTCATTGCTGCATTACTGCATCGACGTGATGAACGCCAGGCAGTTTATGCCAAAGGATCAGGCGTAATTTCGGGGAGGACGATCAAGGACGGTAACATGCATACCGTCAGGGGAATGTAACAGTGAAAAATGGGGTGAGCTTTTTTGATATAAAGGAAGCAGGTTTATCATCGCGACCGGCAACAAATTCGCGCCGGCTGTCACGCACATAGGTGAACATTGACCGGAACAGCTGTGCTCGTGATCGCAACAGTCCTGTTTGCACTGTTGTTGCCCGGAATCGGCGACAACAGTCTGGTGACCATGGCAGTCCTGTTGCAGATGATGCTGCGCCTGGGGTGGGTTCATTACCTGGGCCCATAACAACGCAGACTGGGTAAACAACATGGCGGTGATCACCAGGAAACCCAGTTTCTGTCGGAATGTGCGCTTGCGCATGTTCATGTTGTGAATTATACCCATGACGGTACCTGAAGGAAGGGGACCGCGTTCACACCGACAAGTTCCTCAGGCCGTTGCCTGAGCGCCATGCAAGATACTTTCAGCCTGGTTCAGGACAAACTGGCGGAAGGCCTCGGCCACCGGCGATAGGCGTTTGCCGCGACGGTGAACCAGATACCAATGACGCAAAATTGGGAAACCTTTGACGTTGAGGATGACGAGACGGCCTGTCTCCAGTTCAAGTTCCAGTGTATGCACAGAAACAATCCCCAGGCCCAGGCCTGCCTCTACGGCCTGTTTGATCGCTTCGTTACTGGTCATTTCCATGCCGGTTTCCAACTGGATACCGCGCTCGTGGAAGAATCGCTCCATGGCGATCCGCGTGCCGGAACCCTGTTCCCGCACCACGAAGACTTCATCTTTAAGTGACTCGATGGACAATTCATTTTTATTTACTAGGGGATGATCGGGGGGCGCAATCACCACCAGGGGATTGTCCATGAACGCCTCGGTCACGAGATCCATGCCCTGGGGCGGCCGTCCCATAATCACCAGGTCACGTTCATTATTTTCCAGCTGCCGGACCAGGGTAGCGCGGTTGGTCACATCAAGACTGAAGCTGATGCCTTCGAATTGCTTGGCAAAACTGGCCAATAAACGAGTGGCAAAGGCATTGGCCGTGCTCGCCACCGCGATACTCAGGTGGCCGCGGTGTACACCTTTTAATTGTTCCAGTGTCGCCTCCGCCGCCGCCAGTTCCGAGGCAATGTTGCGACAATAGTGGTGCATCTCCTGCCCTGCCTGGGTCAGGTAAATTTTTTTACCTAATTGCTCGAACAGTGGCAGTCCTACCGCTTCTTCCAGTTGTTTAATCTGCATGGAGACGGCAGGTTGTGTCAGGTGCAATTCCTGCGCAGCCTGGGTAAAGCTGAGATGGCGAGCGACAGCTTCAAAGACCTTGAGTTGGCGAAAGGTGACATGCATAAATGAAATATATAAAGGTATATTTATGTAATCAATATCTAATCTCAGCTTTCCTTATAGATAATGTCTACGGTCAAAGTAAAGTAAGCCACAAATCTAATCTGCGATTGAGGTAAAGGTGAGCACCGTTATCAGCGATGCGACAAAAAAGGCGCTTAACGCGCCTTTTTGTAATACGTCGTTATGGCTTTAGTGACTGCGCTTGCGTGCGGTGAAACCTAACCCCAACAGGCCCAGGCCCAGCAACATCAGGGCACTGGGTTCCGGGACACTCGCCATACCTTCGATGGTGTCGTTGGCGCAGGTCATTCCCCACTTCAGACCAATTTCTGCAGGACCGGAAATGCCCAGGTCACTGAGCAGAATGTTGTATTCGACATAACCGCCGATGCCTGCATGGGTCAGGTCCACTGATCCACCCTTGGCTGCTGTCCCGCCGGTACCACGCTGTACTTCCTGACCGTTACGGAAAATGTAGCGAGTCGGATCGAAGAAATCCTCGGAATTCAGGATGCTAAAGCTACCGCCGTACAAGGTGTTTTCTGAGGTGTCGAACACAAACTCCCAGTCCTCGCCATTACTGGCGTCATCTGAGTAATACGGGGCTGACCCATAGGGATGCCAGCCATTGGTGCTGATAAAGAGATCACCAAATTGCACGCCATAGCTATCATCAGCCTCGCTGAAACCGGTATTCACCCTCACCG
>JBECKZ010000277.1:0-13113 GCA_040235555.1 Thiohalomonadales bacterium
AACAAAGTGCTCGTCAATCTGAACGGTTGGCCTCGGTTGGGCAATTAGCAGCAGGGATCGGTCATGAAATCAATAATCCTTTGATGAACATTATGTCACTTGCTGCACTTATTGAAGATGCGGTCAAGGATGATGACCAGGCGCATAGTGATCTCAAGTTGTTGCAAAAAGAAGGACAACGTTGCGCACGAATTGTCCAGGGTATTTTGAGTTTTGCACGAGAAAGCAAACCTCATTACCACGAATTCGATATGAGTGAACTAGTCGAGGATACACTGAAGCTGTTATGGCATCGAATTGAGAATGCCGATATTACGATGACAACAGAACTTGACCCTGATTTGTGTATCTTTGGTGATTCCAATCAACTTCAGCAGGTATTGGTAAATGTCATCCTGAATGCTGTACAAGCGTCACCTCAGCATGGAAAGATACAGGTCAGATCGTATAAAGATATCGATTATGTCGCTATCGAGATAATCGATGCTGGTGCCGGGATTACTCAGGACAATCTGGATAAGGTATTTGATCCATTCTTTACAACAAAATCAGAAGGGGAGGGAACCGGGCTGGGTTTATCGGTCAGCTACGGAATTGTAAAACGCCATGGCGGCACAATTCATCTGGAAAATGTAAATGGCTCCGGTTTGAGAGTTGTTATTTTGCTGCCTTTTCGCGCACCTACAGAGAATATAAAACATCAGAAAAATATGGAGACTGAAAATGTCGTCTAAACCACTTCGTATCATGTTTGTCGATGATGATGCTGTTACTTGTCGGGTAATGAAACGTAATTGTGATAATGCAAATTACACCTGCACAGTATATCAGGATGCAACAGTTTGCCTCGATGAGTTTCGCCAGAATGGTGCGGATATTGTAATTACTGATCTGCGTATGCCCGGTATGAACGGGTTTGAGTTGCTGAGTGAACTCAGAGGGGTTGATCAAGATGTACCTGTTGTTGTGATGACCGGATATTCATCTGTGGAAAACGCCGTAGAGGCGATGAAACGTGGTGCTAATGATTTTATCAAAAAACCATTTGATTTCGAGGAATTGCGCTTGATGCTGGAGCGCACAATGAAGACTATTCGGTTACGTAATGAAAATAAATTACTCAAGCGCCGAATTGGTCAGAAACGTAATCGATTTGGGATGATCGGCGATACGCCAGTCATGAGATCCCTGTTTACCACCATTGAGAAAGTCGCAGAAGTATCCTGTAGTGTGGTTTTGACCGGAGAATCAGGCACGGGGAAGGAGCTAGTGGCCCGTGCGCTTCATGATTTCAGTCCACGTAGTGAACGCCCGTTCGTAGCAATTGATTGTGGCGCACTCAGTGACACCTTATTAGAAAGTGAGCTTTTCGGGCATGAGAAAGGGTCTTTTACCGGTGCGACACAGCGTAAGTACGGCTTAATGGAGCAAGCTGATGGCGGAACCTTGTTTCTCGACGAGATCTGTAATATCTCGGATATCATGCAAATTAAGTTAATGCGTGCGATTGAAGATAGACGCATTATCCGTGTTGGTGGTTCCGCATCCCTCCCTGTAGATGTACGTATTATTGCTGCCAGTAATCAGGATCTGGAGAATATGGTGGAGGAGGGAAAGTTACGTCACGATTTTTACCATCGCCTGAACGTGGTCAACATACATGTTCCCTCTTTGAAGGAACACCGTGAGGATGTCCCCGCTTTGGTTGAACACTTTGTACAAGAATTTGCAGAACGCTATCAGCGAAATGTCAAAGGGTTTGATGCAATCTCTTTGCAGCAGTTGTGTAATGCCGAATGGAAAGGCAATGTTAGGGAATTACGGAACACTGTGGAGCGTTGTGTGATTCTTGCCGAAGGGCCTCTATTGGTCTGGGATTCGGGAATTGAATCAGATCAAACGGAAAAAGCAAATCCACTTGCAGTGACGTTTTCCGAACGAGAATTCGTTTCCCTGATCGAACTGGAACAGGAATATATCAATCATGTGCTCAAATGTTTTAAGGGCAGAAAAACCAAAGCAGCAAAAATATTGGGTATAGATAAGACGACATTGTGGCGAAAATTGCGAAGATACGATACCGAAGAGGAAACGGTGTAATTTGCTATTTCCACCCTGAATTGTAAGTTGCAGTTTGCATAGAATTTGATATTAGAGTGTTCTTATTTAACGATTAATAGGAGGTAACTTACTGTAAATATAAAATATTTGAAATCTGTAGACATTGGAATACATATTGCTATACCTATTACTATGTGCCTGCGAGTGGTGCATTTATTATTACTCTAATTAGGAGGAGTTATTATGAAGATGTTAAGTAAGGCAACCATATTAGCTGCCGGTCTGGCATTGTCAGCTACCGCCAATGCTGTTGATGTTTCTAAGCCCGCAAAAAATGGTTATCACCAGCAAAAAGTTGTATATCACATTAATGATATCCAGAAGGCAAAAGCCGCATTGCGTAATGTGAAAAATCATCTTAATGCCCTAGGTGATGATAATGCAGATATTATTGTTGTGACCCATAGTTCAGGGGCATTTGCTTTAGTAGACGGTTCCATGGGTAAAAAAGACAAGGATGGCAAGCCTATTGATCTGCGTGACACTATCGCAGCTCTGGCTAACCGTGGTGTTAAATTCGAAATTTGCGCCAACACCATTCGCGGCAAGAAAATTCCAAAGGAAAAGATTAATGAGAACGCAACGATTGTTCCTTCTGGTGTCGCAGAAATTGCAAACCTGGAGCAAAAAGGTTACGTATACGTAAAACCGTAAGGTTTACTTCTAAGGTGAAGCTTTGCGGGCGCCTATGCGCCCGTTTTTTTTTATTTAATATTCCCGCAAATAAAAAAGGCGTGCTAGTGCACGCCTTTGTACGGCTAGTCTATTGCTTACTTGACTTTTTCTTCACCAGTATCCGATTCACCTTTATTATCAACCCAGCTTAGCTTGATTGTGTCTCCAGCTTTGGCATTTTTAACCCGGAAGGAAATGAACGGATTCTTGGAAACCGTTGGGCCCCACAGGCAAGTCAGAATGGTTTTGCCATTGAGTTCGCATTTGAGTTCTGTAATGTAATGTGCCGGAATGGGTTTACCGGTTGCCTTGTCCTTGCGTAAGCCAGTTTCCATTGGATGGAAAATGATAGCCTTCACCGTCGCGGTCTTATCACTCTCTGACCAGGCGCGAATTTTCATGTGTTTCTTTACCATACGTGCTATTCCTCTGTAATCTTGTTTCGTCCGTTAACCGCCACACCCACCGAGGGTAACCTTAACTGCTTTCTTGGTTGTCAGCAGTTTGCCATCCGCTTTTACCATGGCGACTACGTCAGAGGTTTTACGCATCTTGATGCGTCCGGTAACGAAACTTTCAGTGTCTTCTGTCATTAAGTAGCTGGCACAAAGAGGGGTACTATTTTCAGGCACCAATACTGAAATCTGTTCGGTCTTTGGCAATTTGCTTTTCACGGTTACAGAGACAACAGCACCATTTTCAGCGATATCAGGTGCTTCGATCGCAATGTCACTGCTATTAGCAGCATTACTGCTGCCAGACAAAGCCTTGATAGCGTCTCCGACACTTTTAGCTTCGAAGGCATTTTTTGGCCAGGCCGCCAGAACTGTACGTGGGGTGAGAAGTCCAGCACTTGCAGCGATTGCAACGGTGCATGCAGTCATGCTGGTTTGTAAAAATGTTCTACGTCTTAGATTCATTGAATGACTCCTTAAAACACAACTCCAACTGGATAAATACAATATGCCTATGATAGCAAGCAATACTCATACCACCAAGAAAAAAACTTAGATAACAATAAGTTACAAATGTGATCTGGTAATTGTTCTCGATAAATAATGCAATTTGCAACCATGGTGAAAGCAGCATCCACAACATTCATTGCCACTGACAGCCTGGCCTTTAAACAGCAATATTATCGACAATTGAGACACAAGACTTCAATTTTTCTAGTGGGGGTAGTGCGGAAGGTATGCCCCAAGATTCGGGATTTCCTTGTAAAACCCTGATCCCGTGGTAGAATGCGCGCCTCTATTGCGGGGTGGAGCAGCCTGGTGGCTCGTTGGGCTCATAACCCAAAGGTCGTAGGTTCAAATCCTACCCCCGCTACCAATTAATATTTTGCTTTTTTCTGGCCATTTTTGGATTCGTAGTGGTCAGACTAGCAAGACATGCTATAATGCCTTGCAATTTAAGAAGTTATAAGAAGTGGGCCTCGTGCCCACTTTTTGTTTACGGGGATTCAGATTTATGGGACCGCTGGAACAACGTGTGATGGGCCTGCTGGAACCGACTGTATCTGCCATGGGCTATGAGCTGCTTGGTGTTGAGTATCTCGCGCAGGGAAAGCATAGCCGCCTGCGGGTGTACATTGATTCACCTGCCGGAATCGGGCTTGAAGACTGTGAAACAGTCAGTCATCAGGTCAGTGGGGTGCTTGATGTAGACGATCCCATCAGGGGTCAGTACTCCCTGGAGGTTTCCTCTCCCGGTCTGGATCGACCGCTGTTTCAGCCGGACCATTTTGCCCGTTTTGTCGGGCAGAATGTGAAGTTACGTTTACACCAGCCACGTAATGGCCAGCGTAATTTTCATGGTCGTATCGCGGCAGTGGAAGGCAAGGAACTATATATAAGTATGGATGATGGTACGCAGCTGGTGCTGTCGATCGAGGATATCGAAAAGGCTAACCTGGTACCGGAGTTCTGACTGGCATGACACTCGATGTGCCTGCTTGATGCGTGAATGAGGCAAAACGAACATGAACAAGGAAATTTTATTGGTTGTCGACGCCGTCTCGAATGAAAAGGGCGTTGAGAAGGATATTATCTTCGAAGCCATAGAAGCGGCATTGGAAATGGCAACCAAAAAACGTTACACCAACGATATCGATGTGCGGGTATCCATCGATCGCGCAACGGGTGATTACGATACTTTCCGCCGCTGGGAGATCGTCGCTGATGATGCCATGGAATTCCCGGAACGCCAGATAACCTTGAGTGCAGGACAATATGAAGATCCGAATACACAAGAGGGCGATTTTGTCGAAGAACAAATCGAATCTGTAGAGTTTGGCCGTATTGCGGCACAGACAGCCAAGCAGGTGATCGTCCAGAAAGTTCGTGAAGCTGAACGTCGTCAGGTATTTGATGACTACAAGGACAAGCTGGGTCAACTGGTCATGGGTGTTGTCAAACGTGTTGAGCGTGGCAATGTCTATCTCGATTTGGGCAATAATGCTGATGCCATTGTGCCGCGGGAAGAAACTATTCCACGCGAAGCTATTCGCACCGGGGATCGTATTCGCGGTTTGCTGAAGGACGTCAAACCCGAAGCCCGTGGTCCGCAATTGATCGTGAGCCGCACTGATCCTCGTTTCCTGACCGAACTGTTTAAAATTGAGGTTCCGGAGATTGGAGAAGGCCTGATCGAAATTATCAATGCCTCGCGTGATCCAGGTTCCCGTGCAAAGATCGCAGTCAAGAGCAATGACAACCGTATCGATCCGGTCGGTGCCTGTGTCGGAATGCGCGGTTCACGTGTTCAGGCTGTGTCAAATGAACTGGCGGGTGAACGCATAGACATCGTGCTCTGGGATGAGAATCCGGCGCAGTATGTGATCAATGCAATGTCACCGGCAGAAGTGGAATCCATCGTAGTGGATGAAGATTCCGTGAGCATGGATATCGCGGTGCGTGAGGATCAACTGTCACAGGCGATCGGTCGTGGCGGACAAAATGTCAAGCTTGCCAGTGACCTCACTGGTTGGGAACTGAACGTCATGTCGGAAACCGATGCTGAGGCGAAATCTGAGGAAGAGAACGAAAAAGTCACCAAGATGTTCATGGAAGCACTGGATGTGGACGAAGAGGTTGCACAAATTCTGGTACAGGAAGGTTTCTCCAGTATTGATGAAGTCGCCTATGTACCCAAATCCGAAATGCTTGGCATTGAGGAGTTTGATGAAGAGATTGTCGAAGAATTACGTGGTCGCGCCAAGGATGTTCTGTTGACCCGCGCGATTACCACTGCCGAAGAAGGTACCAGCGGCACACCCGCCGAAGATCTATTGAATATGGAAGGCATGAATGCGGATCTGGCGAATAAGCTGGCACAAAACGGCATAGTTACCATGGAAGATCTCGCCGAGCAATCCATTGATGATTTGCTGGAAATTGAAAATATGGATCATGACGCCGCGGCGAAATTGATCATGACTGCACGTGCACCCTGGTTTGAGCAGGAGCAGGCATCTGAATAAAGAGTTGGAGAAGAAATAAAGTATGGCTGAAGTCACTGTTAAACAGTTTGCAGAAGTCGTTGGTATTTCCATTGATCGCCTGCTTGAGCAATTGCGCGAAGCTGGTGTCGAGGTTAATGATGCCGATGCGAAGATCAGCGATGATGAGAAAATGGAATTGCTTGGTCATCTGCGCCGCAAGCAAGGTGACGCAGAGAAGGGCGAATCCGGGGCCAAGAAGATCACGCTCAAGCGTAAATCTTCCTCAGAATTGCGTACGACCGGAGCCCAGGGCAAAACCAAGTCGGTGACGGTCGAAGTGCGGAAGAAGCGCACTTATGTTAAGCGTAGTGCTGTTGTCGAAGAAGAAAGCAAGCGCATGGAAGAGGTAATGGCCAAGCGCGAGGAAGAAAAGGCCAAGCAGGAAGCCTTCGAACAGGAAGCCAAGCGTAAGCTGGAAGAAAAGGAAGCGCAGCGTATTGCTGAAGAAGAGGCGCGCAAGAAACTAATTGAACAGGCGCAAGCGGAAAAGGAACGTGCCGCAGAAGAGGCCAAACGCCAGGTCCAGGAGCAGCAGACCAAGCAAAAAACTGAAGTGCAGAAAGAAGACCGCGGTGGCGGTCGTAAGAAAAAGAAAAAAGATTTTATCCCGGGCGAGGAAGATGAATTCGGCGAAGAGCGCAAATCCACGCGCTATGGCCGCAAGGAATTACATGTCAGTGCCGAAATGTCAGGTCGACGCAAGCGCAAGAGACCTGCCAGACAGATGGCGACCGGGCAAGCGGAAGAGCATGGGTTTACCATGCCTACTGCGCCAATCATCCGCGAAGTCGCTATTCCGGAGACCATCACAGTCGCCGAACTGGCACAGAAGATGTCAGTGAAGGCAGCGGAAGTGATCAAGGCCATGATGTCGCTTGGTACAATGGTCACCATTAATCAGGTGCTGGATCAGGAAACCGCCCAGGTCGTAGTAGAAGAAATGGGTCATAAGGCCAAGCTGATTAAGGCCGATGCGATCGAAGAATCCCTGGTGGAAGAGGCTGCAGAAGAAGGTGAAGCTACCGGGCGCGCACCGGTAGTAACGATCATGGGTCACGTCGATCATGGTAAGACCTCTCTGCTTGATTTTATACGCCGAAGCCGGGTAGCCGCAGGTGAGGCGGGTGGTATTACCCAGCACATCGGTGCCTATCATGTGCAAACCGAAAACGGCGATATCACTTTTCTTGATACACCGGGCCACGCGGCATTTACCGCCATGCGTGCACGTGGTGCCCAGGTAACAGATATCGTTATTCTGGTAGTAGCCGCTGATGACGGTGTGATGCCGCAGACGCGTGAAGCCGTCCAACACGCCAAGGCTGCAGGTGTGCCGTTGATCGTCGCCGTGAACAAGATCGATAAACCGGAAGCCGATCCGGATCGGGTCAAAAATGAACTGGCGCAGGAAGATGTCATTCCGGAAGCATGGGGTGGTGACACCATGTTCGTTAATGTATCGGCACACACTGGTGAAGGTGTGGATACATTATTGGAATCTGTGTTGCTGGTTGCCGAAGTGCTTGAACTGAAAGCGGTTGAGGATGGTCCTGCCAAGGGTATCGTGATCGAATCGCGTCTGGACAAAGGACGGGGACCGGTTGCAAGCGTGCTGGTACAAAAAGGTACGCTGAAGAAGGGTGACATGTTACTTGCTGGTCTTGAATATGGCCGGGTACGTGCGCTGGTGAATGAAAGTGGTCAACAGGTTGAATCAGCCGGACCTTCCATCCCGGTGGAAGTGCTGGGCTTGTCCGGCGTGCCAAGTGCCGGTGATGAAGCGACGGTCGTGAAAGACGAACGCAAGGCCCGTGAGGTCGCGACGTTCCGCCAGGGCAAGTACCGCGATGTGAAGATTGCACGTCAGCAGGCAGCCAAGCTGGAAAACATGTTTAACCAGATGGCCGAAGGTGAAATCAGTACCCTCAACATTGTGCTTAAGGCCGATGTTCAGGGTTCTGTCGAAGCCATCAGTGATGCACTAGTTAAATTGTCGACTGATGAAGTGAAGGTCAACATCGTTGCCGGTGGCGTCGGTGGGATTACCGAGTCCGATGTAAACCTGGCGGTTGCGGCTGGCGCAATCATGATCGGTTTCAACGTGCGTGCCGAAGCGTCAGCGAAACGCCTGATCGAGGAAGAAGGCGTTGACCTGCACTATTACAGCATTATTTATGAATTGATCGATGAAGTGAAACAGGCCATGAGCGGGATGCTGGCGCCGGAATTCAAGGAAGAGATTATCGGCCTGGCCGAAGTACGGGATGTCTTCCGCTCACCCAAGTTTGGCAACATTGCCGGCTGTATGGTCGTCGACGGTGTGGTCAAGCGCAATAATCCAATCCGGGTTCTGCGTGATAACGTGGTTATTTACGAAGGCGAGCTGGAATCCTTACGTCGTTTCAAGGACGATGCCGGTGAGGTAAAGCAGGGGCTAGAGTGTGGTATTGGCGTCAAGAACTACAATGACGTCAAGGTCGGCGATCAAATCGAAGTGTATGAACGTACCCAGGTACAACGCAGTATTTAAACGGTTCTACCACGGTTACACACACAGAATTTAAGTTACATGCCCAAAGAGTATGAACGCACTCGTCGCGTTGCCGAGCAGATACAACGCGAACTCGCCATCTTGATCCAGCAGGAGCTCAAGGATCCCCGTTTGGGGATGCTGACCATTTCTGCCGTGCAAGTCAGTAAAGATATGAGTACGGCCAAGGTGTTCATCACCGTATTCAATGAAGCTCAGGACCGGGAAAAAACCCTGGCGGCGTTGCAGCACGCGGCAGGCTTTCTGCAACATGAACTCGGACGCAGTCTGAGTCTGCGCAGCATTCCCAAGTTGCGATTTGTCTATGATGAATCCATCGTGCGTGGTGCTGAGCTGAGCGCGCTAATCGATAAAGCGGTGAAGGAAGATCGCGCCAAGCATCACGAGGAAAATGATGAGTCGTAAAAAACCACGCGGTCGCAAGGTCAACGGTATCCTGTTGCTGGATAAAGCCATTGGCATTACCTCCAATACTGCCTTGCAGAAGGTGAAAAGACTGTATCAGGCGGCCAAGGCGGGGCATACCGGCAGTCTGGACCCCCTGGCCAGTGGATTGTTGCCACTGTGTCTTGGTGAAGCGACCAAGCTTTCCAGTTTCCTGTTGGATGCCGACAAGGCCTATCAAGGAGTGTGTAAACTGGGGGTAAAAACCTCCACGGCCGATGCCGAAGGCGAGGTCATTGCCACCCGTCCCGTACCGGCCCTGAGCGAAGCCCAGCTCAAGGCGACCCTGGAAAAATTCGTTGGTGTAATTGAGCAGATCCCGCCGATGCACTCAGCGATCAAGATGCAGGGGCAGCCACTATACAAACTTGCGCATCAGGGCATCGAAGTGGAACGCCAGCCGCGCCAAGTCACCATCCACAGTCTGCAGCTGACCCGATTCGAGGGTGACGAATTCGCCTTCGAACTGCATTGCTCCAAGGGTACCTATGTGCGGACCCTGGTAGAGGACATTGGCGAGATACTGGGATGCGGTGCCCACTTGAGTGCCCTGCGGCGGACAGTAGTCGGGCCATTTGACCTCAGTCATGCCTTCACCATGGAAAAACTCGAGCATACTGCCGCCGAGGCTGGTTTTACCGGGCTGGATGCACTGCTGATCCCCATGGACCAGGCCCTGGAGAAGTGGCCGGCGGTGCATTTGAGTGAGAATTCAACCTATTACGTGCGCCAGGGGCAGCCGGTCCAGGTCGCTAAGGCCCCGACCAGTGGGTGGGTCCGGCTTTTCGCCAGCAATGACCATTTTCTGGGAGTCGGTCAGATCCTCGAGGATGGCCGGGTGGCCCCAAAAAGACTGGTAAATACCCGTTGATATTGCAAAAAACCGGTCAAACGCATGTTGTAACAGAGTGGTCCGCGCGGGTAAAATACGCGCTCTTTTTTTCAGCCAGATACCTTTTAGAAACAGGAGTTTGTCAATGTCACTGAGCGCAGAGCATAAGGCTCAGATAGTCAAAGATTACGGACGTGTACCGGGCGACACCGGTTCCGCAGAAGTGCAGATTGCCTTGTTGTCCGCACGTATCGATGATTTATCCGAACACTTCAAGACCCACACCCATGACCACCATTCGCGTCAGGGCCTGCTGCAGATGGTAAGTCAGCGCCGCAAGCTGCTGGATTACCTGAAAGGCACTGATGTCCAGCGTTACCGCGACCTGATTGGTCGACTTGGACTCCGTAAGTAACGACGCGAAAGGAAAACTATGACGCTCCCATCCCCCATCACGAAAGAATTTCAGTACGGTAAACACACAGTAAAACTCGAGACGGGGGAAGTCGCCCGTCAGGCCGATGGTGCCGTCATGGTCAGCATGGGCGATACAGTCGTGCTGGTCACGGCTGTGGTCGAAAAGAACCCGGGCGAAGGTCGGGACTTCTTTCCCCTTACTGTCAATTATCAGGAAAAGACCTATGCCGCTGGCCGTATTCCCGGTGGTTTTTTGCGTCGCGAAGGTCGTCCGTCCGAAACAGAGACCCTGACCAGCCGTCTCATCGACCGTCCGATTCGTCCGCTGTTCCCGGATGGTTTCGTCAATGAAACCCAGGTGATTGCCACGGTGCTGTCACTGGACCCCGACGTCAGCCCGGATATCCCGGCCATGATCGGTGCTTCCGCCGCCCTGGTGTTAAGTGGTGCGCCATTTAAAGGACCTATCGGCGGGGCGCGTGTTGGTTATTGTAATGGCGAATATCTGCTGAACCCCTCGCTCAAGGAGCTGGAAACTTCGGATCTGGATCTGGTCGTTGCAGGTACCGAAAAGGCCGTGCTCATGGTGGAGTCCGAAGCCAAGTTGCTGTCAGAAGAGGTCATGTTGGGCGCCGTCGTCTTCGGTCATGATCAACAGCAAGTTGTCATCAACGCAATTCGCGAGTTGGCCCAGCAAGTCGGTGTCACCCCGCTGGATTGGACTGCACCGGAGCAAGACACAGCGTTGGCTGCTGCTGTAGCTGAAGCGGGTGAAGCTGGTATGCGTGAGGCTTACCAGATTCGTGAAAAACAGGCACGCTATGCAGCGATTGATGCGGTCAAGAGCGCCGTTATGGAAAAAGTCGGTAACGAAGATGGCTCCAATGCTGGTGCAATCTATAACGAAATCGAAGAACTCAAAAGTAAAATCGTCCGTAATCAGATCCTTGATGGTCAGCCACGTATCGACGGGCGTGATACCAAGACCGTGCGTCCGATTACCGTGAAAGTTGGCGTATTGCCGCGTACCCATGGCTCAGCGTTGTTTACCCGCGGTGAGACCCAGGCCCTGGTGGTGACTACCTTGGGCACGGAAAAAGATGCACAGATCATCGATGCACTGGAAGGCTCCCACCGTGAAGGCTTCTTGTTGCATTACAACTTCCCGCCGTTCTCCGTGGGCGAAACCGGCCGTACCGGCAGCCCAGGCCGTCGCGAAATTGGTCATGGTCGTCTGGCTCGCCGCGGTGTTGCCGGGGTGATGCCGACTACGGCAGATTTCCCCTATACCATTCGCGTGGTCTCTGAAATCACCGAATCCAATGGGTCCAGCTCCATGGCCAGCGTCTGCGGCAGCTCCCTGTCGATGATGGATGCCGGTGTCCCGCTCAAGGCCCCCGTAGCCGGTATCGCGATGGGATTAATCAAGGAAGGCGACAAGTTTGCTGTATTAAGCGATATCCTGGGTGATGAAGATCACCTCGGTGATATGGACTTCAAGGTTGCCGGTTCCGCCAATGGCGTTACCGCCTTGCAGATGGATATCAAGATTGATGGCATCACCAAGGAGATCATGGAAGTGGCCCTGGCCCAGGCCAAAGAAGGCCGCCTGCACATCCTGGAAAAGATGAATGCAGTTATCGATGCATCTCGCGATACCATGTCTCAGTATGCGCCGCGCTATCTGACTCTGAAGATCAATCCGGACAAGATCCGGGATGTCATCGGTAAGGGTGGTGTGACCATTCGTGCCATCACCGAAGAAACCGGTACCAGTATCGACATCGATGACGATGGCAACGTCAAGATTGCTTCCGCTGATTTAGCTGCGGCCGAAGAAGCCAAGCGCCAGATCGAACAGATCACCGCGGATGTCGAGGTTGGCAAGATCTATGAAGGCCGCGTCGCCAAGCTCATGGACTTTGGTGCCTTCGTGACTATCCTGCCGGGCAAGGACGGTCTGGTTCACGTCTCCCAGATATCCGAGGAGCGGGTCGAGAAAGTCAGCGATGAGCTCAAAGAGGGTGACATGGTCAAGGTCAAGGTCCTGGAGATCGACAAGCAGGGCCGTATCCGCCTGAGCATGAAGGCCGTCAATCAATAACCGGCAATGGTTTACCGGGCATCAGCGATAATTTACTGCTCATGCCCGACAAACCATCAGGTTACGTAAAATAAGCAGTTAAGGCCGGTTTCTACCGGCCTTTTTTGTGGACGACGATCGCGTTTGTCCTCTCCGTAATCTGTTAACCCCAGTATCCATTTATTCAGACCTTTTTATCTGGTATCCCAGACATTAGCTAGTCGTAGCATATTCCCATTCTCACGCGCACAAGCAAAAAGCCAGAGATAAATGGCATTAGATTTGAGGAAAAATAACCAGGCTGTTACGGGCTTTGGGAGGAGTGATCAAAGTCATAAGCAGCCTGGTTCAACGGAGAGAAAATAATGATAGGGCTTAGTAGCGGCTACGATTACCTCCACCGGGTCCCATACCACCACCCGGGCCCATACCACCACCTGGGCTACGTACCGGTGGCATATCTGGCAGGACCATTCCACGTTCACGGG
>JBECKZ010000017.1:0-8047 GCA_040235555.1 Thiohalomonadales bacterium
CTCCTATGCCATGCAACGCCGGCGCTTTGGCCAGGTCGACAGTACCGAGCCCAGTCGCTTTCTCGCCGAGTTACCGGATAAATTACTCAAACGTCGTGGCATCGAAAACGATCAAACTCCGGAAGAACGTCAGAGCCATGGTCAAAGCCAGCTGGCACAATTGCGTGCCCTGTTGGGTGACGCATAAAAAAAGCCGCTGACTAGCAGCGGCTTTTTCACAACTTGGTGAGCGAGTTTATTTCGCCAGGCTGACCATGTAGTCCACTGCAGATTTCACGTCTGCATCACTCAGACCAGTATTGCCACCCTTGGCCGGCATCACACCGGATTTACCCTGGAAGCCATGCAGCGCATGGTTGTACAACGTCGCCTTACCCTTGGCGATGCGCGGACCCCAGGCTGACTTGTCACCGGCCTTCGGTGCACCGGCGGCACCGGTACCATGACAGGCGAAGCAGGTGCCACTGAAGATTTGCTTACCGTGCGCCAGATCGTTACCACCTGCAGACGCAGCTGGTGCCGCTGCGGCACTTGTCTTGGCAGGCTTGGCATTCTTGACCATAGCGGGGTCAACCAGACCCACCATGTAGTTCACCGCGGCCTCCACCTGGGCATCGCTGAGTGAGGCATTACCGCCCTTGGCCGGCATCATGCCTTTTTTACCCGTAAAACCATGGATCGCATGTTGATGCAGCGTTGCCAGACCCTTGGCGATATGCGAAGCCCAAGCTGCCTTGTCGCCCGCTTTCGGCGCACCCGCTGCACCGGTACCATGACAGGCAAAACAGGTGCCCTGGAACACAGCCTTGCCATCGATGGCGCCGCCGCCACTGGCAGGTTCTGCGCTAGCCACCGCGGCAGATGCCTTGGTCTCTACCACCCCAACCGGCTGGATGATTTTATTGATTTCCGCCTGGACCCGCGGGTCATTGTCATTCTTGCTTTCGCTACTGGTGAGCGTATTGGCCAGGAAAATAATAACCGCCATAAATACGCCCAATAGCACCAGAACCAGGGTAAAGGTGCGGAAAAAATTTGAATCTTGCTCGCTCACACTGACACCTCATAACTAACTTGTTGATTTTGCGGCCAATTACAAGCAACCGCGCCAAAATTCGCGCGTAAGTATACCCCCAATACCGGCCACATGAAACGGCGCTTATTCTATATATATGGACGCTCTGACAAGAGGACGGTAAGCTACGCGCCCTGCACAAAGCGCCCGTAGTTCAGCTGGATAGAATTTCGGATTCCGATTCCGAAGGTCAGAGGTTCGAATCCTCTCGGGCGCGCCAAAAAAAGAAAAGGCCCCAACCGGGGCCTTTTCTTTTTTCAGATACGAACCCCAAGTTCGTGAAACTTTGACCGCAGGTCAAATGAGGTTTAACTCCTCGAGTGCGTGAGCAGAAACATCGGAGATGGTTCGGGGAATACTTGATGGAACGCCGAAGGCGGTCCTGAAGTGCGCCAGAATGTAAAAGGGTCACCCTTGCGGTGGCCCTTTTTCATTATGCTGTTCGAGGTATCGATAACCTGTGACCGTAGGTCAATTCAGGTTGATGTGCACCAATAAAAAGAAAGGCCCCTTTCGGGGCCTTTTTGTTCCTCGTGTACAGCTAGGGCGGAAACCCGATTTCATATATTTCATGACTAGTAAAAAGAGAACATGAATGTCTTATAGATGGTATCCATATACACAAACAGAGTGTACGGTCCTGGGTATGAGGCCGACGGATTGGAAAGGGTAAACGCGCTCGTACTCGTACTCCCTGTCTTATTCGAAGTCGTCGACTCATTGGTCCAAGTAAATGTACTCGATGACTTCAGTCCAGTGTCAAACACAGTGAATGACGAAGAATACCCCACCGAGTAGCTATACGAGGTCGTCGTGGAATTGGTGTACGTGGTAGAGTTATTTTCGTTGTAACTAAACGTCGTAATCGTCGGTTGGTAGATATAAGAGACTGCATCGATCATGACATAGCGATTGACATCGGGGGTTTGTGTTGCCGCGGCAGGGTCTGCATACGGGTCCGCACCCAGAATACTCGGATAGTCGTCTGGGGTAATACCGGCCGAATCTAGCAGACTTAGCGTGCTCGCACAGTTTGCCGCAGGCACTGTGCTGTTCGCCCTTAAACAGCCAACAGCAATATTGTATCCATTTGCCGCATAGCCCTGATTGGCAATTTGAGAGAAGTCCACACTCCAGGTCGGTTCTCCAAGGTAATCTACGGCAATATTCACCTTAACGCCAAGATAGATCCGGATGACATCGTAGTCATGATTGATTGTGTCAGACGGTGGGGCTTTATAAACCTCGCTTTGACTGGACGTCCTCTGCATATCCACCGAGTTAGTTGTCGAGCCACCAAAACTATCGCCAAATGAAATATCAAAAATCCCGATGGACACACCCGTCAAATTACTTTTGTAGCTCCAGCTTTCCTTGGTTGAGACGGTTGTACCTGTGACAGTGTTAGCTCCGTACGTTATCGAGGATGTCCCCGCACCGGGCGGTACATAAATGACGGAGCCAATATAATACTTCGGCCACACAGTAGAAGTGGTGGGTGCCGGAATTTTTGGAAATACATATCCGATAAATTTGCTGTTGCACTTTTGCGGCGTATTACTTATTACGCTAAAACCGGTACCGCAGTACTTTGCACTATACGCAGCTGAAATATAGATTGGTACTGTCCCAGGTTGCTGGGTCGTAAAGACATAACCAAGAAATTGGCTGTTACACTTTTGCGCCGTATTACTTACGAGGCTAAAAAGGGTACTGCAATACTTCGGACTATTTGCAGCTGATATGTAGATTGGCACTGTCCCAGGTTGCTCGGCTGTAAATACATACCCGAGAAACTGACTGTTGCACTTTTGAGGCGTATCACTTATGACGGTAAATATACTACTGCAGTACTTCGGACTATTCCCAGCTGATAAATAAACAGGTTTTAGTGGGGCGGAATAGTAAGCGAAACTTATCTTGGGAAATATAAGAATTGCTACAGCGATAATGAGTACGAACGAGTGGAACGAACGATGATTTTTTAACGGCTTATCCATATGGTGCACTCCCTATTTGTTGTGCTTGTTGTTTTACCGCATTTGTGATTTTTTAATCCCCGTTTTTATTAAATGTCTTTAACTCCTCTCTAAAGTCGATATGGTTTTACTATAGGCTACAGATTCTCAGAAATACAACAATCCCTAGACAGGGACCATCCGTTTAATGCCAACCCAACCACATTGCACCGAACACGAGCAATATCTACTTGTCATAACATGTCATGTAGTGGAGGGAAGATCATTTCTACGGAAAGAAAATGGGCTGTTAATCAGATAACAAATCATTAATAACTATATGCTATATAGTTATTAAATAATCCTGTAATAACTTCTTCAAGAATTAAGACAATGACAGAATCACTGTATTGCAGGACGCGTTTATTTACAGAGGAAATTAACCCGAGGCAGCATATTCACTGACTTCGATCAGGCCTGGCCATAAGTTATCCAGGCGTTCGCGGATCTTCGGCTCACTTTCAATTGCGTATTCGAGAAAGGCACGTGCAACCAGCGATAAGTCCTTCCCTTTCGGATGCACCATGAACCACTGACGCTGGATTGGAAAACCTTCGACATCCAACACCGCCACCGGTCCATCACTGCCTTCCAGGGTCAGGGTGTGCAAGGAAAGAATCGACAGACCGAGTCCGCCAACGATCGCATGCTTGATCGCTTCATTGCTGCCCAGCTCCATGCGTATTTTCGGCCGCAGTCCGGCCTCCGAAAACAGGCGCAAGGTCGCATCGCGAATACCGGAGCCAGGTTCTCTCAGAATCAACGGTTCGTCCGCGATGGTGGCAAGTGGAATCCGTTTCTTTCCGACCAGGGGATGATTACGCGGCGCCATGATTACCAGCGGGTTAGGCGCAAAGGCATAGGCGTCCACCTGCAATTCATCGGTCGGCGCCTGACCCATGATGTACAGATCATCTTCATTGGCCTGCATACGATCGAGCACACGATCGCGGTTGGTGACTTTCAAGGAGACCTCGATGCCCTGATGCATCTGGCTGAATTCGCCGAGCAGTTCCGGCGCGATGTATTTAGCGGTAGTGACAACACACAGGCGCAAGCGACCCCGCTTGATGCCCTTGATGTCGGCAATCTTCATTTCCAGATTGGCCAGTGTTTCAAAGATATCGCGACAGGCCTCATACAGCTCCAGTGCGGCCTGGGTCGGTTTGACACTGCGCCCCACATATTCAAAAAGTGGCAGGCCCATGGCATCGGCGAGCTTTTTGACCTGCATGGACACCGTTGGCTGGGTCAGAAACAGCTCTTCGGAGGCACGGGTAAAATTGCCGTGGCGCACAATAGCCTCAAACACCTGCAGCTGGCGCAGAGTCGCATGGCGAATCAGGTAATCCGGCATGGAAATAGGCGGATTATAGTCATCGTTAGGTGGTGACATGGCTCTTATCCTCGGCGGTGTAATTCTGGAGTATTTTGGTTGGCTATAATACTAGCCGCGGATAATAGAATATAATAGATATATTTATTGATAATTATAGATAATTATCTATATTTAATCCGGCCAGACCCGGCCACGGCTCTGATAGGTGTCGCCCGCCTGTTCCGGTTGCGAGGAGGCAAGTTGGCTAACTTCCTCGGATTTGGTCTGCGTTGGCTTTTTAGCCGGTTTGGCCACGGGAGGTGCATAAGTCTCGGCATGGGCCTGTTTGGTGTCGGGCTGATCGCCGATCACTTCCTTGGTCTTGCGCATCGAGTTAAGCAGCTTTTCGCGTGCCTTGTCTTTTGTGCTCATGGTTTGATTACCTCTCTGATTAATCGATCCAGTTCCTCGGCCGCGTCCGCTCCACGTTTCCCCATATCAAATACGGTCCGACCCTCCAGGGCACTGGCCTTGTAAACTGCCCGTTTGCGGATTGCCGTGCTGGCAACCGGCACGGCAATTTCAGCGAGCGCCTCCCTGATCAGTTGCGACAGGGTACTGCGACTTTCCAGCTGGTTAACGACGAGAACTGCACGAAGCGTCGGGTTAATCTGTTTTGCCTCAGCAATCGCCTGTTCGATGTGTACGGTTGCCCATAAGTCCACAGGTGAGGGTTGCACCGGCACCAGGGCCACATCCGCCATTTTCAATATCGCATCCGTCTGCGGTGCGTGCACCGACGGCGGACAGTCCGCAATGACGTAGGCAAATTGACCCGTGAGGTTTTCGATCTGATCGAGTAGCCCAGGTTCAGCCTGGAACACCGGCGTGACCTTCACCGCATCCGAATTCGCATGCCAGTGAACGGATGAGCCCTGTGGATCGGCATCAACAATCGCGGTATCTGCATAGCGTGCGAGTCCCGCGGCCAGATTGATTGCCAGGGTGGTCTTGCCTGCTCCTCCCTTATTTCCAACGAATGCGATAACAGGCATGGTAGCTACCAATTGTTATTATTCGCCTGAGAATAAAACATCCAGCTGTTCGGCAAATTGGTGATGTTTATCCGACAGGGACTCACTCCCGACATCCGGATAAATTGTCACATTCACATAGTCACGACCAAAACCCATATCCGGGTAGAGAACTTCACGTTCCGAAATATCTGCAGCGCGATCGAGAAAATCACGCAAGGTCGCGTAGTTCGGAAAGACATAACGTTTCTCGAGACGCACCGGGCGTGGTCGTTCCTGCCATGCATCGCTACTCATGCTTCACCTCCTGCTAAAAAGTTGCGCCACTGGTCTGTCCAGGGACGCCGGTATAGCCAAGTTCATCGAGCCACGCTACCAACTCACTGGCGTGGGACTTTTCTTCATTGAGGAGAGCTTCAAAGAAGGTACGGCTGTCATGATCACCTGTACTGGCACAATAACGCATGGCCTGGTCGTACAGACTGACGAGCTCGTTTTCAAATTCATGATCGTGTAACAGTAACTCGGGCAAACTGCTTCCCAGTTTGACGGGGCGCAATTGCGAGGCATTCGGGGCAACCCCCAGTGCCAGCATGCGAGCGATAATTCGATCGGCATGCCCGAGTTCTTCATGAGCTTCCTCACTCATACGTTTGGATGCCTCTGCCAACCCCCAGGCCCCGAGGAGACGGGCCTGGGTGCTGTACAACTGGACCGCGGACAACTCCAGACTCAGAGCACGTCCGAGATAACCAAGTACACGCTGGTCGGCGTTAGCATGGTACATGACGTGGTTTTACCCAGTCTTACTGCAACAACCAGTCAGTCGGTTAGCTACGCTGCGGACGATTGCCAGTCGACTCGCTGAGCACAGGCTCAACTTCTTTGTGCGGACGGGCAATGATGTGCGCAGCAACCAGGCCATCACCGACCCGCTCACAGGCATCTGCCCCGGCGCGTACGGCGGCATTGACTGCACCGGTCTCACCGCGGACCAGGACGGTGACATAACCGCCGCCGACAAATTCACGTCCGATCAGACGTACCTCTGCCGCCTTGGTCATGGCATCCGCTGCTTCAATAGCGGGAACCAGTCCACGTGTTTCGATCATGCCCAGTGCAATGCCATAACTTTCATTGGCCATGGTTAAATCTCCTGTCTGTTCAGTTAGTTTTAAATACCTTGGTTAGGCAGCAGCAGCCTTACCAGAGCTACCACCCGTCGGCAATACCGGTTCAACTTCGCGGTGCGGACGGGCAATGATGTGAGCGGCAACCAGACCGTCACCAACACGCTCGCAAGCATCAGCGCCGGCGCGAACGGCTGCGTTCACCGCACCTGTTTCGCCACGAACCAGGACGGTGACATAACCACCGCCAACGAATTCGCGACCAATCAGGCGAACTTCAGCTGCCTTGGTCATGGCATCGGCCGCTTCAATCGCCGGTACCAAACCACGTGTTTCAATCATACCCAGTGCAATACCATAGTTCTCATTTGCCATTTTCGTGTCTCCTTCTGACTCGGTTGTTTAACTTAAAACTTTTACTCTCTTCGGAAAAAAAACTTACTGCTGTTCCTCTTCCCAGTTATCGATAATTCCGCATATGGTGAGATCCGTTAGTACCGCGTAATCTCCCGCCGCATACCTTGCCGCCGATCCCATGGACGTGAACACCCAGTTGCCTTCACGGCAACCGACCGGATCCACTGCAACCTGGCGCTTGCCGGTTTTCACATCACGCAACACCCGCAGGCTCACATGCTGCAATCCCGGCACCCGGTAGGTGCATACGAGTGGCGCTTCTACCTGGAGTATTTCCATCAGGTAGTCTCACCCTGTGGTGGCCAGTGATCGATGATCCCGACAATCGTCAGATCACTCGGATATTCCTTGCTACCCGCCGCTTCGCGCGCGGCCGAACTACCCACGCAGATGACCCAGTCACCCGGTTTGCTACCCACTGCATCCACTGCCACCGCCGAAGTACTGCCGTCCTTGACCACCTGCAAATGCTTGTGCTCCAGTCCCGGAATACGGTTGGTCGAAACCAATGGACGAATAACCTGGCAGATCTTCATCAGTGCGCTCCCGCTGAATTCTGTGGATAGACAGAAGACTCAAGGACTTCAATCTGTTCCCCCGCTGCACAATCACGAACGGCGAGCAAGGTATGTAATAAACCGTTTTCTGCTAATTCCGCGTAACGCGAATGCAGGGCGTTTGCGACACGCCTGCAGTTGGCGATCGCACGGTCACGTGCACCGGGCACAGGGCCGTGGTAATCGAAACGAATCACCACTGGAATTGGTAAGCCGTGCGAGACATTCAGACCGGTAAAGATCTTGACCCCGACATCGAGATCCGCCGTCGACTCTTCCACGGTATGCAGGTAAGCAAAATAGGTCAGGTTGCGCAGCTGGATTTCCTCGAAGCCGATCCCTGCACCGATGAAACGTTCAGCATGACCAATATCCTGATAATGCCCACCGTGATACTTACGCACGTAATCAATCTGCGACAGATTGTTGCGTAACAGATAAGTTATCAACTGGGCCATCCCGGGACTAAGCCTGGCCTTTCCTTCCTGAACGTGCTGA
>JBECKZ010000104.1:0-6126 GCA_040235555.1 Thiohalomonadales bacterium
GTCACAACCCGCGCGGGTATTCCCGCCATGCGCATGAGTACAGTAAAACTCGAGGCAAAGTGCTCGCAATACCCACGTTTTGTGTCAAACAGGAATGCATCGGTAGGATCACCACTTAGTTGAGGCGGTTGCCGTGTATAATAGTATTGTTTATTTCTGAAGCGATTTAACACAGCCGTAACGATATCCGCTTTATTCGAGTACTGCAGCAGAAGTCCCTGCATATATTCGCGCGAACGCGGTGCCGTATCGTCAGGCAACTGCAAATACCTGTCTGTATTTAACCCGCCTATCCAAGGCAAGGAATAGTCGAGGTATGACGACATTTCGTAACGTGTCAGATGAGTAAGCGGTTTTCTAGCTAGCAATTGCATTTCCGTCGAAAGCAGGGCATGCTCTGGAATCTTGGCCGGCATATCCAGTGCAAACATCCAGAAATTATTATGTGGTTCCAGGGTAACGGTATACGTAATGCGATTGCCGGGATTCTCCAGGAGGATCTTTTTCATAGCCCTGCGTTGCAACACAGGCGCTGACCAGGTATGCCCATCAAATGCCCATAGCACAGGGCCACGCCAATAAGTCTTCGTAGGTTGCGGTATCCTGGATTGAAATTGCACCCGGAAGGCAACTTCGTGCGAATTCACAAGGTTGCTAATTTTACCCGGTGACATCTCATCCGACAGGCCAGTCTTGGCTGAAAAAGCGTCTCGCGGTAACCCCCAGAGCGGGATGCTCGTACGGGGAAAGAACATAAACATAACAATTGCAAGTGGTATAGCATATAACACCATTTTCATGGCAAGCATGATATGTGCTTTTTCCGAATATGCCGGATACGCCTGGCCTGATTTCGCGTGCTGAAAACTGATTAACGCTGTAATCAACAAGACCACGGCAACCAGCATCGTCAATGTCACAAAAATTGACTGTCTAAATAAAAAGGTAACAACAATCGCAAAAAATCCAAGTTGTACAATGAACGATATGTCACGCAGCGATTTTATCTCGAATAATTTCAGACAGATCAGGCTGAGTAACAACGCGGTCCCCGCTTCACGTCCGACAATGGTAAAATAATAGGAGATAACACCCAGAATGATCAGCGCGAATAATAGAAAGATGACAAACCTGTTAGGCAATGGCAGACGCTTCATCTCGTACAATAATCGCCACAACACAAGACTGAAACAGGTCAGACTTGTCCAGAGCGGTAAATGGTCTATATGCGGCAGTAAGACAACGGTGAGTCCAGCCAGGAGAAGATACATACCCGTGCGGGTTACCTGGAATGGCACTGACCCGCTACGCTTTGCGGGTCTAAACATCATTTACACCATAAAGTGCCAAGGCCTTTAAACAGCCATTTCTATGCATCAAACCTGTTGATAACGCATATTCAATGCCGGGAATCCTGAATCCATAGGGAATCCCCTGGTTTGAAGCAAGCATGACCCATTGTGTCAATTGTGAGATCCGCTTTTCGATATCGGTATTACAAGAATCCTCCCAATTTATCCACAATTCAGTATTCGCACTTCCGATATATTGCTTGGTTTGCAATACATGATGTCGAGCTGCAGATTTCCAATGGATCCGATAAAATGAATCACCGACCTGGTAATTTCGAAGACCTTCAAATTCGTCATCACCTGCACCATGATACTTTTCACCTTCTCTTTGTCCTGCTGACAACTGCGGCAACGCTTTATCGTTTGCGGGTTGCGGATAAACCAGTATGGATTGCTGTAATTCAACATGCGACCAGGCCCGAAATAATCCCAGTGGAAAGGTTGTTTCAAGGACAAACCTGGGCAAGGGTTGGATACCACGTTGCATATATTTAACGGATAGTTCGATTGTTGAACAGGCATTTGCCGCAATATCGCAAATTCCCGTTTCATTTTTTGGCAGATGATATTCGATTGCAAACCGGTTCGAATAGCGCAAATTATCAATCTGCACAGGAATCATTGTTCGTTTTCCGGCAAACACCGGTGTCAAAATCGCCGGCCCAATGCGAAGAAACAACAGATTGCGGTATGTCATGAAAATGCTGACAACAGCCAGGCTGGCAAGCAGGAACGTCAACACATAACCAAGATTATTGTTGTAATTGATTGAACCCAGCAACATGCCAAACAACAGTACCGCAAAGACCAGCCCCTGTCTGGTTGGTAAAATATACACCCGCCGATTATTTAAAAAATATGGCGGGGTCTGCGGTCCTTCACCAACGAAGAAGCGTCTGAAATTAATACGTTTGGCTGTTGCTATCGTAGCCATGTGCTGAGAATTATGCGTTCCTGAAATGAGCTAAGGAATCGCCACAGTTAATAATTTATCTGACGGAAGCTGTTGAGCATCCTGTTCAACATTCACCAAACGGTGATTCGCTACAGCGGGTAAGACCGACTGCACATCTTCGGGTATGACATAGTCACGGTCCTGAACTAATGCCCAGGCCTTGCTGGCATGCAGGAGCGCCAGTCCTGCGCGTGGTGACAAGCCGCAGACAAAATGACCAGACTGGCGGGTATACTGCAGCAGGGCCTGTACATATGCAATTAACGCATCAGTAGTCGTTACCTGCGCGACCTGTTGCTGCAGCACCAGTAGAGACGCCTGATCGATTGTCGCCTTCATGTGCTGCAGCTCAGTTCGGCGATCGCTCGACGTTAGCAACAAGCGCTCCGCATCGGTATCCGGATATCCCAGGGAAATTGACATTAAAAACCGATCCAGCTGTGACTCGGGTAATGGGTAAGTACCAATGTGTTCAATCGGATTTTGAGTTGCAATAACAAAAAAGGGATCAAGTAACGGACGCGTTTCCCCTTCGATGGTAATTTGTCGCTCTTCCATTGCCTCTAATAAGGCACTTTGCGCCTTGGGTGTAGCCCGGTTTATTTCGTCCGCGAGGATGACATTGGCAAAGATGGGCCCAGGATGAAAGGTAAAATGGCCACTATTTTGCGCATAGATAGATATACCCAATATGTCTGCGGGCAACATATCACTCGTAAACTGAATACGATTGAATTGTAAGCCAAGCAATTGCGCGATGACATGCGCCAGCGTGGTTTTCCCTACACCAGGCAAATCTTCTATCAACAAGTGGCCACGTGCCAATAGGCAAGTAATGGCAAGCCTGATGGCATGTTCTTTACCCAGAATGATTTCATTTGCCGATTCGATTGACTTGATTAATTTGGTGTACAGCTGCGTATCCATAGAGGTAATACTATCTTTTGTCAGGGACGTCATGTCTATATTAGTAACTAACGTCAGGAAAGTTAACATTATAATTCTGTTAATAACCCAACCAAGTGGGTCTATCACAGATTACGGACCAATCCATATATTATCTTGTTTAAAACATTCTCAATTGGTTGGCATAAAGGAAATTGGAATACTGGGCATTCCTAGCAGAGGTTTTTGCCAGCTGTGTACTATGAATTAGCAACTTTTGCAGTTCCGATGAAAAGCAAGGTAAATAAATAGAGAACGACTGCGTTAGTGGTGTCGGAAATCAGGCTCACCTTTTTTTATTTGCCAGCCCCTTTTATTGCAGCAGAAAGAACGATTATCTGGCTAATAACTATATGACAAAGTGAAATTGTCTCAAGAATAAATTGTTTAGAGACGGTCCCGTGTCGGAATCCATGTGATCCAGATCATCCAGATTTGGCCTTACTGCCTGGACAGTAGACTATTCATATTTCATTATTTTGACATGATGATGCCTGAATTAGGACACAGGGGATCCTTCGGATTACCCACTTTTTTAATATAAATCAATATAAATAGAGAGGTTAAAGATACTGGTTTTGACTAAAACGTATCTCTGGTGGAAATTCCTCTGCGTCATGGCCGTATTCAACATTGGTATCTGGGCTTGGGCCATCCTGCTCCAATCACAAATGCAAAACTTTTCGTATGCTCAGCCGATTTTGTCCGGCATCTATGTCTTTGTTTGTGCATTTAGATCTCTCCTGCCGCGTATCGATTTAGAACGCTATTGCCTGTTTGATCACCCACTCTCGTCTGTCATGCTAGGGCGTTCATTGGCCACCATTGCCGAGCTTTGCTTTAGTGCTCAATGTGCACTCCTGATATACGGCCTCGGACAATTTCTGCATTCGCCAATTATCGAATTTATTGCCTACATGATTGTACCTATCATCGTGCTCGCCCAGGCCAGTTGCTGGTATGCCACCTTAACCCTGAATCATTTTTGGCATAGTATTGAAGAGGCGGCATGGGTCGCTATGATCCTGCTGGCCGCGATTTGCTTTTCCATCGGCTTTCTCACGCTCAGTGGCATAGTAAAAATACTGATGGCGATTGGCGTTGTCAGTTGTATAGGCAGCGCCTATATCATGCTGTTTGTCGATATCCCCATGTACCTGTCCCGAAAAAATGACAGCCTTAAGCAGGCAAACCAGTTTCTCAGTGTGAGTGCTGGTATTAAAGATGCCATATCACGACGAGTTAAAACCAGCGACTGGGATATCTGGAAAAAAGAGGTACTCTGGATAAGCTCCTACTTTACTTTTGGTGTCTGGCTTAGCATTGGTATGGTGTTTATACGATTTTGAGAAATTCTGGCCTAACCAATGTATCCACCAGATAAGGTTAAATATTCGAATCAACTTATTTGTGTTGCAAGTGCATTTTCATCTTGCGTACCTGTGCCTGGATCGTGGTTCTACTACCATCTTCAAAAATCAGCGTAACCGGAACCAATTGGCCTGGTTTTAATTCTGATTTAAGTCCCAGAAACATGACATGTAATCCACCGGGTTTGAGTGTGGTTCTACCCTGGGCAGGCACATCGATTTGCCTGATTTGCCGCATTTTCATCATGCCGCCTTCATTGATATGGGTATGCAGTTCCACAATCTTGGACACAGGACTTTTCGCTCTCACGATCGCATGGTTGGTCTTGCTTTTATTCAGTAGTTGCATAAAAGCAGCACTGTTGGGTTGTCCCGGTGGCACAGCTCGTACGTAGGGATCCGCTACGTGCACATCACCTGCTGCACTTGTTGCCGCAGGCAGTTGTGTCGACATCAACCCGAAGAATATAAGTAACCCAAGCTGGACACGGGTGAAAGACAAGTATTTCATGAATATAATTCCTGTATCATCGAGAATGACTATCTGGAAACTGTCTTAGCAAATGGCGTATCACCAAAACGATTGCCTCTGGCTTTGTGGCATGCGGCAGTATTGTGTTTAACGAACCATCCGGTGAAATGACGTAGGTATTGGCTGAGTGATCGATCAGATAACCAGCTGCTGATTCGTCTTTGACCTTGCGGTAGACTGCACCGTATAGTTTTGCGATTTGTGCAATGTGATCAGGTTTGCCAGTGACGCCAATGATGGATGGATGAAAATAGTTTGTGTAACTCGCCAATTTATCCAGCGTGTCTCGTTCCGGATCAACGCTTATAAATACACCCTGAACCCTGGCTAACTCATCTTTTTTGAGTGAATTAAATGCCTGTGCCATCAGCATAAGATTCGTCGGGCAAATGTCAGGGCAGAATGTATAACCAAAATATATCAGCACAACTTTGCCGCGCTGAGCCTTGAGCTCAAACGGACCCTGTGCGGAATCCAGCGTGAAGTCTCCACCTTGAGGGACCTCGCTCAACGTCACGGGTTTGTTTGACTTTACCTGCCATTGCAAGATAAACAGGCCGACCAGAACCAACATTGCAACGATGATGAATACTTTACTTGACGTGTTCATTGGATTTTGTCCTGTGTTATTGCCTGGCGGTCTCAAGGGGGAATGGCGCTGCCATTTTTTGCCTGGCTGTATCGACAATTACTGTCGCTTCCCAAACCATGCGTTCCAGCCCACAGCTGGCAAGTACCCAGGTGCCTGTGTACTCTCCATCAGACACCTTTTTGAGTTGTGGGCGGTTGTAGCCCATGTTCATATTCACCCCACGAAAATCCACCGTCACCGATTTCGCATCGATACCTTCTGTCAGGACCCGAATATGTAAGGAATTTAAAGCCCGGATCGGCCGTGGTTCGATAGATAAAGAGACTTTTCCACCATTGGGTAGCAATGACTGACAGGGCCCCCGCTGCAGATCACAAGAT
>JBECKZ010000121.1:0-28036 GCA_040235555.1 Thiohalomonadales bacterium
CAGATGTAATACCGGGTGATCGGCCAGGGCGATGTGGCGCTCCACCAGGTTTTGCAATTCCCGCACATTACCCGGCCAGTCATATTGCATCAGCTGCTGCATCGACGCCGCATCAAAGCCCTGCACCTGGCGCTGGTACTGCTGATTGAATCGTTCAACGAACTGCCGCACCAACAGCGGAATATCCTCCCGCCGCTCGCGCAATGCCGGCATCCGAAACCTGACCACATTCAGGCGATGATACAGGTCATGGCGAAAGCTGCCCCGCGCAACCAGGGCCTCCAGATCCTGATTACTTGCCACAATAAAGCGGACATCGATATCGATGGGCCGCAGACCCCCCACCCGGGTAATTTGTTGTTCCTGCACAACGCGCAGTAATTTAATTTGCATGGCGTCGGAGATGTTGCCGATCTCATCAAGGAATACCGTACCGCCTGCTGCGGCTTCCAGCAGACCGGCCTTGCTGGAGACCGCACCGGTAAACGCACCTTTTTCATGACCGAACAATTCACTCTCCAGCAAGGTATCACTCAGGGCGCCGCAGTCGATCACGATAAACGGTTTATCCGCATACTGCCCCTGATAGTGAATCGCGCGCGCCGCCAGTTCCTTGCCGGTACCGGACTCACCTTCAATGATCACATTGCAACGGATGTCAGCAAGTTTCTCGATGGTGCGAAAGACTTCCTGAAGCACCCTAGCGTGGCCAACAATCCCGAAACGACTGCGTTCATCACTGAGCTGGCGCTTGAGCAGCTTGTTCTCCTGCAGCAAGGCCTGATGCTGCAGGGTTTTTTCAATTTGCAGTCGCAGCTCATCCATGTCGAAAGGTTTCTTGATGAAATCGCTGGCACCCAGGCGCATGGCTTCAATTGCATTTTCCACATCCGCATAGCCGGTGATGATGATGAACGGGACTGCACTGTCGAGCTCCCGCACAGCGGCAAGCAATTCGATCCCGCTAAGTCTGGGCATACGCAAATCACTGATAATGAGATCCGCCGAGTGTTGCTTGAAAAAGGCCAGCGCCTGTTGCGGGTCCTGAAATACCTCGACGTGATAACTCGCCCCTTCACTGAAACGCAGCATCAGTTCGCCGGCCTTGGGATCATCGTCGACAAACAGTATAGTGGCGGGATCAGTCATGAGTTGTCTCCCGCACTGTGCGTGGGATGATCATAGTCGCCGTTGTGCCCCTGTCCGGGTTATTACTCAGGATCAGTTTGCCATCGTGGCGCTCGATAATGCCCAGGCTGATGGAAAGCCCCAGACCACTGCCAACGCCTTCGGGCTTGGTGGTAAAAAAGGGATCGTAGATCCGATCAAGATGACTACTGGCGACACCACTACCCTGATCGATCACGCTGATGGCAACTTCTTCTGTGTCCGCCTGAACAAGCACGTGCACCTCGTCATCACGGTCACTGGCCTGTATCGCATTGATCAGCAGGTTGATAAGCGCCTGTTGCAACTGGCCGCGATCCCCATCGATGATGATATCTTCCTCGCAATCAAAACTGAGCCGGACTCCCGCGCTCTTTGCAGATTGCTGTACCATAGCAAAGGTATCCTCTAACCACTGCCGGATTGTAAACGGCGCATACTCTGGTTTCACCTGGCGAGCAAAATTCAGAATTCCCCGGATGATCTCGCTGGCGCGTAGCGCCTCTTCCTTGAGTGATACCAGATCGCTTTTTGCACGTAACTCCGACACACCCAGTTCCCGCTCGATTAATTTGGCATAGGATAAAATATTGTTGAGTGGATTATTCAGTTCGTGACCGATACCCGCTGCCATCTGCCCGATGCTGGCCAGCTTGGCACTCTGCAACATCATGTGGGTTGCCTTGTCGCGCTCGTCACTGGCCTTTTCCACGGAATCGGCCATGGTGTTAAACGCCACCTCCAGATCGAGAATTTCATCCACTGAGGCATCGGTACTGACCCGTTGCACATGTTCACCGCGCGCATACGACAACAGATTGCGCGACAGCGCGGCGAGTGGGCGTGCGATCTTGCGCACGCCGATGTTGCCCAGCAGCAGGCTGACGACGAGTGCCAGCCCTGCCACCGACCAGATAACCCAGCGGATCTTGCGAAAGGGTTCGGTGATCTGGGCATTATCGATACGCATGCCAATGATCCAGCTGGTCAGGCTGTTGGGATAGGGATAAAACTCGTTGAAGTAAATACTCTGCGTCTCCATTTTGTACAATCCACTCGGGTTATCGGTGATGGCAGATAATTCCTTGCCACCATAGACGCTCTGGAAACTGGAGATCAAAGTGCGGATCTGCGAGAGATGGATATTTTTTTGATCATCATAGAGCAACAGGCCATGACGTAATTTATTATCCGGATTGTTCTCCGTCACGAACAACTTCCCTTTATACAGACGCGGTGCATTGTCCAGGATCCCGTCGATGGTCTCGCCGAACAGGGTCAGGCTTAAGGCGCCCACCAGATGGTCCTGATCGTATAGCGGCACAATATAGTCAAGCAGGGGCAGGATACCCAAGTAATCTGCTTGTTGTTCATTTTGTGCCAGCACCGTCATGCTGACTTCGCCACGTGGCAGTTTTTTCAGTCGACTGCGAAAGCGCGGACCATCCGCTTCCTGTTCCGCAAACATTACCCCACTGATCCCTTCGTACACCGGCGGCCAGTTTCTATTGTTACTGACTTTGATATAACTGTTACCGTATCGATCCATCAGGCGCATGATGTACATGCCCTTCAGGATCGTCTGGAAACCGGCAAAGTAATGGGTGATACGGCTACGATAGACATTGAACATCGGATCAATCTCACCCTGTTCCTGCTTGTAGATTAATGGCAGGAATCCGCGTACTGCATTGGCGCGCGCCAGGCCCAGCGCCAGATCGCGGTTGGACTGGAGATGTCGCTCCACTTCTCCACTCAGCGTAGCGAGACTGGTGGTAATCGCATCGCGCACACCGCTTTCATAGTCGTACTCGATATAATAGGTGGCCGAGAGTGCCAGTGCCGTGAGCGGTACAATGGTGGCCAGGAATACCCAGCTGAATATTTGGGTACGAATGCGCACTGTGTCAGTTATCCAGGCAGGCGGCTATTGCCATGCATCCACGGCTTGTTGCGCTACGGCATTATCGGCGCGTACCACCAGGCCACTGTTCGAGATCGACACCTGGTACTGCCCCTTATCAACCATAGGCATATAAGCGGCGCTGCCATAGACGGCATCCAGCCACGGCAATTTGCGTTCGCTTTTGCGTACCAGCTCCCACAAATCGACGCCTCTATCGTTATCCAGCTGGTAAACGGTGCGCACACCCTGGCGCTCCTGTTGCACATCGCGATAACGCCCGCTAAGCCGTTCCAGGCGATAGGCGGTTTTCATGCCAAGCAGGTTGGCCAGCCCGGTCCACTTCAACACCCGTGCATCAATCTGCCATTGATCGCCACGCAACTCCAATACCCGCGACGAACCCGACTCCGGTAACAGGTACACCCGAAAGTACTGCGGTCCCAGCGACTCAAACCGGACCTTGGCCACCGGCTGTTCCTGTACCAGGATCTGGTAGGTATACAGATTCATGGCAATCGCCACCACCAGTGCACCCAGCGCCAGTAACAGCAAACCGGTCAATCCCTGCAAGCTGCCACGCAGTGGCGCCCGTCGCCAGATCCGGCGTACACCACCAATCAGCAAAAGCAGGCCAAAAACCAGTAAAACACCTATGAGCAAATAAACCGTAAACATGTATGAAGCCTGCGATTCCAACTTTAAGTTAATATAGCAGCCTGCCCAAAAACGTATCACGCACAGTAGTTTTCCTACAGATGATTAGCTTAACATAAGGCCTGAACAGACAAACCGGACACCCTCGAAATGCGGTACCGTCACACACTTTTACTCCTGTGCCTGCTGTTATCGGCTACCGCGGCGATGACCTCCTGTGGCAAAAAGGGACCGTTGTATCTGCCAAAACCAGCGCCGGCGAAGGCTCCCGCGAAGGCGCCAGCCTCACCATCACAAGACAAATAACGACAAACCATGGATTACTTTAATTATCGCAACGACGTGTTGTACGCCGAAGATGTGCCAGTCGCGGACATCGCTGCCCGCTATGGCACACCGTGTTATATCTATTCCCGTGCTACCCTGGAACGTCACTGGCGTGCATTCGATGATGCACTCGCCGGTAGCGACCATCTCATCTGCTATGCGGTCAAGGCCAATTCCAATCTCGCTATCCTCAATGCCCTGGCGCGGCTGGGTTCGGGCTTCGACATCGTTTCAGTGGGTGAACTCGAACGGGTACTGGCAGCGGGCGGTGATCCGGCCAGAGTGGTGTTCTCCGGTGTCGGCAAACGTACGGATGAAATGGTGCGCGCGCTGGAAGTCGGTATCGCCTGTTTCAATGTCGAATCTGAATCGGAGTTGTATCGCTTAAATGACGTCGCCGGACAGGCAGGCAAGGTGGCACCTGTCTCCCTGCGCGTGAATCCGGACGTGGATGCCAAGACCCACCCCTATATCTCAACCGGTCTGAAAGAAAACAAGTTCGGTATCGCCATCGACGATGCCGAACGTATTTACCAACAGGCGGCACAACTACCGCATCTCACTGTACACGGTATCGATTGCCACATCGGTTCGCAGCTGACCAACACTACCCCGTTTGTGGATGCACTCAGCCGCGTACTGGCGCTGATCGATCGCCTCGCTAAATACGGGATCCAGTTTCAACACCTGGACATCGGCGGTGGCCTCGGCATTCGCTATCGCGATGAAACCCCGCCGCAACCGGCAGAATACGTGCAGGCCCTGCGTGCCGCATTGGGACAACGGCCGTTCAAGATCCTGATGGAACCGGGACGGGCGATTGTCGGGAATGCAGGCATCCTGGTCAGCACGGTCGAATACCTCAAACACAATGATGATCGCCATTTTGCCATCATTGATGCTGCGATGAATGACCTGATGCGCCCGGCCTTGTATAACGCCTGGCAGGAGATCATCCCGGTCAGGCCGCGCACGGACTGTGATCGCTACAGCTATGATGTAGTCGGACCAGTGTGCGAAACCGGCGACTTCCTGGGCAAGCAACGCGAACTGGCCATTGGCGAGGGAGATTTGCTGGCGGTGCGTTCCGCCGGTGCCTACGGTTTTAGTATGAGTTCGAATTACAATACACGTCCGCGTGCCGCGGAGGTAATGGTGGATGGCAGCGAGGTGCATTTGATTCGCGAGCGCGAGCAAGTTGAATCACTGTATGCGCTTGAACACTGCCTGCCGGACTGAGGCATCAGTATCAGACCAGCCAAACTGAGACACGAGGACGGGATTAAAAACATGAACCTGCAATTCACCAAGATGCACGGCCTCGGCAATGACTTCGTGGTGATTGATGCCATTCACCAGCGTGTCGAGCTGTCCCCAGCACAGATCCGCCAGCTTGCGGATCGGCACTTTGGCGTGGGTTGCGATCAGGTCCTGATCGTGGAATCCGCACAGGCAGCCGAGGCGGATTTTCGCTATCGCATTTATAACGCCGATGGCGGTGAAGTAGAACAATGCGGCAACGGTGCCCGCTGTTTTGCCCGCTTTGTACGCGCCAAAGGACTCACCGGCAAGGACGTGATCACCGTCGAAACTCTCAAGGGTCTGCTGGTATTGAATATCCATACGGATGATCAAGTGACGGTGAATATGGGCATTCCGAATTTCACACCGGCGAAAATTCCATTCAACAACCCGAATCAGGCACTGGACTATGCCCTGACCATCGGCCCAGACACGATCCGCGTTGGCGCAGTCTCCCTGGGTAACCCGCATGCGGTCACGCGGGTGGAAGACATTCAAACAGCGCCAGTCAGCACCTGGGGGCCACTGATCGAACAGCACCCGGACTTTCCGCAACGCGTCAATGCCGGTTTCATGCAAGTCGAATCCGCCACGTCCATTGCCGTACGGGTATATGAACGCGGTGCGGGTGAGACCCTGGCCTGTGGATCCGGTGCCTGCGCCGCCATGGTGATCGGCCGATTGTGGGGTCTGCTGGAAGAAACCGTTCACGTCCGGCTCACAGGTGGTACACTTATTATTAATTGGCCAGGGGAGGGGCAGCCGGTGATGATGACCGGCCCCGCCGAATTCGTATTCGAGGGCAGCATCGAGATATGACAACACAATATAAACCCAATAAACCGGTCATCAGTGACGAAGAAAAGTCAGTGGTGAAATACCTGCGCGACAACCCGGACTTCTTCGAACGTCATCTCGACCTGCTCGCTGACATGACTCTACCTCATGAACAACACGGCACCGTCTCCCTGATCGAACGCCAGGTGCAGATCCTGCGCGAACAAAAAGATGCACATAAAAAGAAGCTGCACACCCTGGTCCAGAACGCCCAGATCAATGAACGCCTGAATGACCACATCAATGCGCTGATCCTGGCCCTGCTCGATGCCAAGTCTCTGGATGATATCCTCGACATTGTGCAAACCCGCCTGAGCAAGGATTTCGAAGCCGATACCGTGGTGATTCGCCTGTTTAATACCGGACATCCGACACTCAGTGCTCGCCCGGACATCATCGACTGGAGCGAACCGGTCCTGGGTGCATTTGAAAAGATCATACGCGAACGTCGTCCCGTTTGTGGCCAACTCAAACATGGGCAACTGGAATCCCTGTTCAGTGATGAAGCCGGCCAGATCGCCTCGGCCGCCCTGATCCCCTTACTGGAAAGCGAACGCAGCAACACCTGTTACGGCATGCTTGCCATTGGCAGTCACAATCGGGATCGCTTTCGTGCCGACATGGGTACGCTGTTCCTCGCGCAGATTGGCAAGATCCTGGCGCGGGTGATCAAGCGTGCGCTTGAGCAGAGTTAATGCACGCCGACGCAAATAAATTAGTCACAGCCTATCTTGATAAACTGCGTCACCAACGCCATCTTTCGCCACACACCTTAAGTAACTACGCCCGCGACCTGCAGCGGTTCACTCATTACCTGGACTCCATCAAAATCGATCACTGGGACAAGGTCGACGAGGCCTGCATCCGCCAGTTCATCGCGCAACGCCACCGTCAACAGATCAGCGCCCGTAGCAGCCAGCGTGAACTCTCCGCGCTGCGCAGCTTTTTCAATTACCTGATCAGCGAACACGGCCTGCGCTATAACCCCGCGCAAGTGGTGCAGGCACCCAAGGCCAAACAGCCGCTGCCGAAAACCCTGGACGTGGATCAGGTACAACAACTGGTGGAGATCAAGACCGATACCCCACTGGCGATACGCGACAAGGCGATCCTCGAATTGTTTTACTCCTGCGGTCTGCGCCTGTCGGAACTGGTGGGCTTGAACCTGGAGAAAATGAACCTGGCCAGGGCACTGGTTGAAGTCAAAGGCAAGGGCGACAAGACCCGTCTTGTGCCGATTGGCAGCAAGGCAATCGCCGCGATACGTAACTGGCTGAACATTCGCAGTCAATATATCAAACAAGACACCCCCGCCGTGTTCGTCAGCGAACGCGGCAGTCGCCTGTCCCAGCGCAGCATCCAGCAACGCCTGCGCCACTGGGCACAAGTGCAGGGCATGGCCAGTCATGTGCATCCGCACATGCTACGCCACTCCTTCGCCAGCCACATTCTCGAATCCAGTGGCGACCTGCGTGCGGTGCAGGAACTGCTCGGTCACAGCGACATCAACACTACGCAGATCTATACGCACCTGGATTTTCAGCATTTAGCGAAGGTGTACGATAAAGCGCATCCAAGGGCGAATAAGAAAGTATCCAAGTAACTTGCTATTTTCTCAAAACTTCATTCACTCGTGACAGAGGTGCTATTGCGATATTAATTTATTGTGCTTTTATAAAAGATCCATTTCGCCCGCCACTGCGTGGCTGAGGCGAGGTACTTTTCTTTGCTTGTCCAAAGAAAAGTACCCAAAAGAAACGACACCCGCCGTCGCAATGCACACGCCACGAACGGTTGGCAAGCGCGGGGGAGCTTCTTTACCTACTTTCTTGTTGACACAAGAAAGTAGGTCGCTACAGCGGCGAGCGAAAGAAATTTTTTAAATAATATAGAAATGTACCTCGCCTCCAGTGAAGGCGAAACAACACAATTAAAATGAAGAATTAAAAATTTAAATAAAAAAAATCAAACCCTAGTGGTTATGCCCACAGCCGCCACCACCACAACATGGCCCACTAACACACGGCGGTTGACTACCCATGCTGTTGTTCTTGACGATGCCCCCACCGGTAATGAGTTTTTCCACGGGGGCATCGGCAGGCGTGCCATTGAGCGTTATGCCGGTCTTTTCACAGACCTCGCCCCAGGTCGTGAGAACTTCAGACATGGCGTGTTTGACTTCTACTACCTGACCGTTAGCAGGACAGCGATAATCATAGGATGGCATGACGCAACTCCAGAATTGATTCATTGAGAAACAGCCCCGTAAAACCGGGGCTGTTTCTACTATAGGGGCGAGTCCGGAGAAACTCAATCACCTACGTGTGCCAGACCATTACCCTTGCGAAACGCTAAGAAAATGACCGCGCACGCGAACAGGCTCCAGACGATCAACGGTCCACTGGGCATATCGAAGAGGGACGAACCCACCAGGCCCACCAGATAACCAACTGCACCGATCACATAACCCAACCACAGCGCATGCTTCTTGATCCGTCGTACGGCCAGTGCCGGGACGATCAGGCTGGCGAACACCAGGTACACCCCGACCAGTTGCACCGAGGCGGTGACGGCCATGGCAAACAACACATAGAATTTCAGGCGTTGTGAATGCCATAGTGGCAGGTACCACAACAAGGCCACGATCGCATAGAGGATCCCCACCGGCTCCAGGTCCGCGAGGTTGACCCACAGGATCTGGCCATTGAACAGCTCGTTGATCTCGTGCTCTCCCTGGGGGTGATGCGCCACTACCAGCATCACCGCGGTGGCGGCCAACACAAAGGTCAACCCGATCATCGCCTCCTGCACCGCCGGCCATTTGCGTTCGATGAAATACAATCCGAGCGCACCGAACATGGCACTGCCGGTGGCAATAAATTGCACCACAAAGCCATGGGTCGGCACCTGAAACATCTGCGCGGTAATCACCCCCAGCCCGGCGATCTGCGCGACCGCCAGGTCGATGAAGATGATGCCGCGTTCGAGCACACGCTGTCCTAACGGGACGTGCGTCAGCAGGACCAGTAACCCCGTCAACAGGGCCGGCAGTATGATGCTCCAATCTATGTTATTCATGACTTCATTCCATTCAACAAGCGCTCAACCGTATCATCAAAAAAACTGAACAGGTCCTTGGCCTTATCATCGCCACCCACGGTAAACGGTAACTGCACCACCGGGATGTGCGCATGCGCACCCAGCCAGTTGGCGGCCTGGTCACTCTGGTAGGCACTGTAGATCACCATCTTGACCGGGTCTTTGCTGATCTTCTCCTTCACCTCGGCCAGATAACCGGCGCTAGGCGGCAGACCGGGTTTGGGTTCGAGCGCGACGATCTCCTTGATGCCTAACCAGTGAAACAGATAGATATAGCCTTTGTGGTATACCGCCACTGGCACACCCTTAAGTGGCGCAGCCTTAGCCTCCCAGCCCTTGATCGCTTGCTGCCAGCGTTTGGCAAACGCCTGATAGTTTGCTTGATAAAACGCGGCGTTGGGCGGGTCAATTTGTGCGAGGCGTTCACTGAGTTTTTCCGCCACCGTGCCAATGCGGTATGGATCCATTTGCATGTGTGGATTCCCTTCCGGGTGCACGTCGCCCATGCTGCGATCCACCTGTGCCGGTTTCTCCAAAAGTTTCACTTGCGCGGCTGCCTCGAAGTAACCGGGTTGGCCAGTCTGTAATTTGTCGTTGGACGATTGCCGCAGCAATAAGGGTAACCAACCGATCTCCAGTTCGGCCCCGGTGCACACCAGCATGTCCGCGCGGCGCATCTTGGAAATCAGACTGGGGCGGGCCTGGATGTGGTGTGGGTCCTGATAGGCATTGGTCGCGGTATAGATGTCGACTTTATCCTGTGCGATCTCTTTGGTAAGTGCGGCCCACTCCGGTTCGCAGGCAAACACATGCAGTTCCGCATGTGCTGCCTGAGTTAACGCGGCAAATCCCAAACTTAAGATCAATAATAACTTTTTCATAATTACCTCCGTGAATATTCATTGAAAACGTCACGAGCGCAGCCAGGACAAGGCGCAAAAGAGTGAGAAAGCGGAGTTGACACAACAGTCAATGAGCATTTCGAATTCTTTTGCAACGCAGTCATGGCAAGCGCAGTAGTTTTCAATAGCCGTGGGCGCCATGTGCACCCATCGCCATAATGTATTGGAAATACCATTGGTGATCTGTTTGTGTGCCCGCGTCATCCTGGTTGTATTGCACACGAAAATGGGAAAACTCTGTGCGCGAGAAATCCACCATGGTGGACCAGCGATGTGGGTCGTGACCCTGTGTGTCCAGCGCGGTACCCGTAAACACCGCGCCCGGGTCGTCGGCGTGTAAGTGGTCATACCGTAAACCGACCCGCCAGCGCTGCACAAACTCGTACACCCCCTGGATGTAAAAGCCGTTTTGTTTCGCGTCGTAAGCTGAGCTTTGATAGGTGCCGTTTACCGAACCCAGGAAATACTCCGACTGTAGGGTAAAGCTGTGTTGCTGCATATTGCCGTTGGGCGCCCACTTCCAAATGAAGTCGAAGATCGTCAGATCACTGTTGCCGGTGAACGCTGCCCCGGTTGAGTCGATCCGATTATCGGCCTTGGCATTGAGATACGACACGCCAGCCGTCCAACTGTTGCTGTCATTGATGTCGCCGCCAAAATGCGCAAACAATGATGTCGTGCCACGACCTTTGTTGGCACCGCCAGCGGCGGGAAAGTTATTACCCGCTAGCGCCTCGGCACCGAATTCTAAAAACAAATCGGTCGGTGCCAACCAACGCACCTGCACACCATCGTCTTTGAGTTGATCGCCTAGCATGGCTTTATACACCAGCGGTTGGTCGACAAAATCCCAGGTGTGACTGTGCTTGCCGTTGAGATAACCGATACCGGACAGAAAGCGCCCACCCTTGATCGTCAAGCCATCACCGAGTCCATAGGTTTCAAGAAACGCCTCTTCCACACTGATGTTGTTGTTGGCATCAAAGGAGGTGGTAAAGCGCCCCCAGAGCAGGTCGTCGATGTTTGCCGACATACTCAGTTCGGACTCGCCCAGGCCGAAACCGCGAGTACCTGGATCGACACCATCCGCCAGGGCAAAACCGGGGATCTTGTATTGACTCGGGTCGTTGCTGAATTGCGCATAGGTACCACTGAGCACGACACTGATGGCGGGATTAAACGCGGTCAGACCGCTATCACCTGCCGCTTGCGCGGCCAGGGGTATTACACACAGGATGCCAACACAGGCAAGCCTGCCAGCTCGAATAAACTGCATACATTTTCCTTTCACATATAAAGCATCACACGCGCTGGTGTGAGGCAGTCATTACGAAATCGTGAGATTGTTAGACGTGTGAAAGGACAGGCGGGGCGCGTGAGCGAATATATATCCGGTAAAGCGGGTGAAAGGTCTCGCTGTTGATCGTCTGGATAATCGCAACCGGAGTAAACAGCGTGAGTACTGGTGCATGGAGACTATTGCTTGCCGGGGTATGATGCTGTGCGTGCAGACAGATCTGACAATGCTCATCCGGCGTGGCGTTACCATTATGGGTATGCCAGAACAATATGGTTTGTGCCGCCAGCAGGATACTTGCCAGCAGTAATGAAACACGCAGATTTTGGTATCGACGCAGTGCGTTCACGATCAATCCCGGGTTAGCAGGCGGGCTTTATACCCTGAGTACTTGCGTACATTCAAGACCCCGCTATCAAAAATCAGATATTGCCCTTTGATACCTAACAGCTTGCCACTGACTTCTGCGGTCTTGTCCAGGTTTAACGCCTTGACTTTCTCCGGGTAGCTCGTCACCGGATAGTGGATAGCGATTACCTGGTCACTGGCAAGAAACTGCACGGCATTATCACCATGGTTCGTCATTACATCGGTAATTTCTTGCTGACACTCCTGGTGCAAGCGATTTCGTTCGTGGGCCAGATCAATCTCTTCGGGTACACCTTTTAGCATGCGCTGCCAGGCCGTTTTGTCGGCCACGTGTTGTTTCAGGATAACTTCCAGCAAACCTGACGTCAGGCGATCCCGGACTTTGTAGATTGGCAGGGCCTGACTGGCACCTTGATCCAGCCAGCGGGTAGGTACATTGGTCTGACGAGTAATGCCGACCTTGAGACCGGAGGTATTGGCCAGGTACACATAGTGATCCTGGAAACAGTGTTCCTCACCCCACGCCGGTTCACGACAGGTGCCTTCATGATAGTGACATAATTCAGGTTTGATCAGACAGCTGTCGCATTCAGCCAGGGCCTGCATGCAGGGATAGCAATAGCCCTGGTTGAAACTCTTGCTGGTCTTGCGCCCACAATTGACACAGTTGATCTCACCGCTGTATTGCAGTGTCAAATGCTGACCAATGAGCACATTCATCGGTACCCGTTCTTCACCGATCGGCAATGTATACTCAACAGGATTCGTCAGCGTGACCTGGAGTTTGCGCAGATTACCTTCGAATATCATGACGGGTCAGTTTTTTGCCTGCAAAAGAATGATGGACCCCGATATTAGCATGTTTGTTCCATACCCAGGCATAACGACTGTTACATTAATCGCCAAAATAGCGATCACGTCATGGACGTGTCAGTTTGGTTAAAGCGTCGCGAGCGCAGCCACTCAGCGAACTGTCAGTGTTTCTTGCCGATTAACTCGATAGGATACCCGTCTGGGTCTTCGACAAAGGCAATGATCGTGGTTCCGGCATTCATGGGACCTGCGGGCCGCAGAATTTTTCCACCACGTTGCTGAATCTCATCAGCAGCCTTGTAGACGTCATTAACCTCGATGGCGATGTGACCATACCCATCACCGATTTCGTATTTGTCCACACCCCAATTATAAGTCAGCTCGATCACGGTATTGTCCTGTTCATCACCGTAGCCGATGAAAGCAAGGGTGAACTTGCCGTCCGGGTAGTCTTTTTTGCGTAACAGCTTCATTCCGAGAATCTCGGAATAGAATTTGATGGAGCGATCCAGGTCACCCACTCGCAGCATGGTGTGTAATAAACGCATAGTCTTACCTCGACGGTCTGCTTGGAGACGGACAGTATAGGGAAATCATCTACGAGATTTCAATCACACAAATTCAAAGAGAAATTAAAAACAACTTATTGAAAAAGCCTCCGGTGGATGCCAGGCAAGACGCAAATCAACGAAAAAGCGGAATTTACACGATAGTAAATGAGCATTTCAGAGTACCCCACTTTATTTATATCAGCGGGTATGAGTTGTTTTGCAACACCGCATGGCGCCGCCCGAGGCTTTTTCTAGGCGACAGAAACCTGATTCTTACCCTGCCGCTTCGCGTTATAACACGCCTGGTCCGCCTGTTCGATCACGGTTTTCCAGTCTGTTGTCTGGTCATTCACAATGCTGATACCGATACTCAAACCACCGCAACAGATCTGGTGACCATCAAACTCAAAACAATAACGTGAAACATTATGCCGGACCTTTTCCGCAATATTCACCGCATGTGCCAGATCACACTCCTGAAGTAATATCGTAAATTCGTCTCCACCCAAACGCGCAATCCTGTCACCCTTTCGTACACAGCGCTCCATTTCACGACAGATACCAATCAACAGCTCATCACCCGCCACATGACCATAGTGGTCATTCACGGTCTTGAAATCATCCAGGTCGATGTACAATACAACATGCTGGACAGCAAATTGCCGCGCCGTCAGCACTGCCTCCTTGATGGCAGTTGTAATCGCATTCCTGTTGAGGACCTGGGTCAGTGAATCGTGGGTAGCCTGCCAGCTGACTTCGTCAGCCTGTTTTTTCTCGCTGGTAACATCGCGGAAGATAAAGGCATACTCCACCAGGCTACCCGCAGAGGTGAAAATCGGCGAGACTGACAATTCCAGCAGGCGTTGCTCCCCAGTCACGGGTCGAAATTCAAAATAGCGTTGCAGTGGCATCACTGTGCCCGACAACCCGGCAAGAAAATCCGTCCAGGACAAGACTTGCCCGGATTCTTTATCCATTAGTACCAACACCTCTGCCAGGGGCTGCCCCATGACCTCACTCGCCCTCCAGCCACCAATATGTTCTGCTGCCGGGTTTATAGAGATTAGCCTGGCGTCTTTGTCGGTCTTGATCACACCATCGACGACATTCTCCAGGGTTAGTTGCGCCCGTTCTTTTTCTTCAAAAAGAATGCCTTCAATATTGAGGATACGTTTTCTGACAATAAACATATTGGTCAGGCTAAGGCTGATGATACCGATAGTGAGTATGACCAGTAGACGAATGGCATTGATAAACTGTTGCTCTGCCTGCTTCACCGCAATTCCGGTTTCCTGCTGTACCATGTACAACAATTTATCAAACTGTTGCAGTAACAGGTTTTCCTGGGGTAAGTCATCTTGACTAATTTTTTTACCAATCCCTTCGCTCTCATTTTCATATAACTTATCTACGATAGATTCCTGTAAAGGTTCGGTTGCACGAATAATCGTTATGGCCTTATTCCAGATTTCCTGCTCATTCGGTCTCAGGCCGAGCTTCATTAATTGTGTGCGTAATTGGATAAAATCACGGCCCAGTCTATAAAAGCGCTGATACTCTTCATCACGGATCCAGATATCACTGGAGACATACATGGCATACATGCGCAATGAACGCTCACGTACAATAATGCCCATCTTATGCAGGATTACGACCTTGGCCAGATCACGCTGGTCGATGAAATTGATCTTATTGCGCAGGGAAACCAGATAGTTGATGCTGGTCAGCGCCAGAATAAGGATCAACAGGACACCCGTCAGGGTACCGGCGACAATGGCGGATTGGGTGCGTGTCTGCATATTGAAGAAAATCGGGGTCTCGAAATTATGTCGACAGTTTTCCGGAAACTTTGACCGGAAAACGCCAAATCCATTTGTATTGCTTCAAATATAACCAGTTTGTGTCCTGGTTAGAACACAAACCCGATCTTGCCGCTTAGAATTTTTAAATAATTAACAATGTCGGATTATTGATGATAGGGGCGGCTTAATTCGTGTACGGCATCGACGAAAGCCCCGGCATGTTCCGGGTTCACATGCTGGTGAATACCGTGACCCAGGTTGAAAACGTGACCACTGCCTTTGCCATAACTATGCAGGATATACGCGACTTCCTCACGAATACGCTCTGGTGATGCATAGAGTACGGTGGGATCCATGTTGCCTTGTAATGCCACCTTGCTACCAACTCGCTGTCGCGCAAGACCAATATCCAGCGTCCAGTCCAGGCCCAGGGCATCGGCACCACTGGTCGCCTGCGCCTCCAGCCACTGGCAGCCACCCTTGGAAAACAGGATCACCGGCACTTTGTGCCCATCATATTCGCGGGTCAAACCTGCGATGATTTGTTGCATATAGTCGAGAGAAAACGTCATGTAATCTCGGGTCGTCAGCGCGCCGCCCCAGGTATCGAACAACATGACAGCCTGTGCGCCAGCGGCAATCTGTGCATTGAGATAATCCGTCACCGTACGCGCGGTAATGTCCAACAGTTTATGCATGCTGCTCGGATCCTCGTACAACATCCCTTTGACCTTGGCGAAGTCCTTGCTGCTACCACCCTCGACCATATAGGTCGCCAGGGTCCACGGACTGCCTGAAAAACCGATCAGGGGGACACGGCCGCTCAGTGCATGGCGAATGGTGCGTACTGCATCCATGACGTATTTCAATTCGGTTTCGACATCGGGTACAAACAACTTGTCCACGGCAGCCTTGCTTTGTACCGGGTGCTCGAAGTGTGGGCCTTCGCCCTGGGCAAAGTACAACCCCAGTCCCATGGCATCGGGGATCGTCAGAATGTCTGAGAACAAAATCGCGGCATCCAGCGCAAACCGCTCCAGCGGTTGCAGTGTCACTTCACAGGCCAGTTCCGGATTCTTGCACAGGTCGAGAAAACTCCCGGCCTTTTTACGGGTCGCACGATACTCGGGCAGATAGCGTCCGGCCTGGCGCATCATCCACACCGGGGTAACATCAACAGGCTCACGTAACAGCGCTTTGAGGAAACGATCGTTTTGTAATTCAGACACTATGGTTTCTTTTGTTTTATTGGCTAAACATGTTTCGCGCAAGATGACACCTGCACCCGGAAATTTCAGTCGAACCTATCTCAATATGTTGTAACCACAGGAGGAAAAAAGATCGCATCCTGCTATCGCTCTACCCTGACATTCCCGCAAGCAGGGTAAAGATCAACGAGAAAACACCGCAGTAGCGGATACGACTCAGACGTCGAGATAGTCCAGAATGCCATCTGCCGCTTCGCGACCTTCCCATATCGCGGTCACCACCAGATCCGAACCACGCACCATGTCGCCACCGGCAAACACCTTGGGATTGGTCGTCTGGAATTTATATTGTCCGTGCTCCGGTGCCTGCACTCGCCCGCGATCATCGGTTTCAATCTGGTGCTGTCCAAACCAGTCTGGCGGACTCGGCTGGAAACCGAAGGCAATGATAACGGCATCGGCCATGATGATCTCTTCGGAGCCAGCCACGACTTCGGGACGTCGACGTCCGCGTTCATCCGGTGCGCCTAACTCGGTCGTCACGACTTTCACGCCTTCCACCCGACCACTGCCGACGATGGCAACCGGTTGGCGATTAAACATGAAGCGGACGCCTTCTTCCTTGGCATTGGCCACTTCGCGGCGTGAACCCGGCATGTTTTGTTCATCACGCCGATAGGCACAGGTCACCGAAGCCGCGCGTTGGCGGATCGAGGTTCGGTTACAGTCCATCGCGGTATCACCACCACCGAGCACCACCACGTGCTTGCCCTGCATGTTGAGGTAATCCGCCGCGTCTTTTTCATAGCCGTGGCAGTGATTGACATTGGAGATCAGGAAATCCAGTGCCGGATACACACCCGGCAGGTCTTCACCAGGGATACCAGCCTGCATGTACTTATAGGTCCCCATGCCGAGAAACACTGCGTCATATTCATTGACCAGCGCATCGAACCCGATGTCCTTGCCTACCTCGACGCCGAGCCTGAATTCGATTCCCATCCCTTCAAAAATTTCGCGGCGACGTTTGACGATGCTTTTTTCCAGTTTAAATTCGGGGATCCCGAAGGTCAGCAGACCCCCAATCTCCGGATGCCGATCGTAAACCACGGCACTGACACCGTTGCGAACCAGCACATCCGCGCAGGAAAGACCTGCGGGACCGGCGCCAATCACGGCAACCTTTTTACCGGTGGCCTGGATCCTGGACATATCCGGTTTCCAGCCCTGGGCAAAGGCGGTATCCGAAATGTACTTCTCGACATTTCCAATCGTGACCGCACCAAACCCGCCTTCATTCAGGGTACACGCACCTTCGCACAAACGATCCTGCGGGCACACGCGACCGGTGATCTCTGGCAAGGAATTGGTGGCATGTGACATCTCCACCGCCTCGGCAATATTGCCTTCGGAGACCAGCTTGAGCCAGTTGGGAATGTAATTGTGTACCGGACATTTCCATTCGCAGTACGGATTACCACATGCCAAGCAACGATCGGATTGTTCGGCGGCGCGCGCCTGATCGAATTCACCGTAGATCTCACGGTATTCCTTGATGCGTACCTCGACCGAGGTTTTATCCGGGTCGTGACGCTGAACTTTTAAAAACTGAAATGTATCGCCCATGTCTTTCTATCACTCATCAGGCTGCGCGGCGTTGCATGTCTTCCAGTAAGGAATCCAGCTCGGCAGCCTTGGGTTTGACCAACCAGAACTTGCCGACACAATCGGCGAAGTGATCCAGGATGTACTGACCGCGCTCACTGCCCGTCTCTTTCACAAACTCTCCGATCACTTCACGCAGGTGCGTGCGGTGTGCCTCCATGTGTTCCGGCACAATGCGGTGGATATCCACATCCATGTTGGTACAGTCATTGAAGCTGTTGTCTTCGTCAAAGACATAGGCAAAACCACCGGTCATAGCAGCGCCGAAGTTGAGACCGGTCTTGCCCAGCACCGCCACCATACCACCAGTCATATATTCACAGCCATGGTCACCAATACCTTCCAGCACGGCGTGACATCCGGAGTTGCGCACACCAAAACGCTCACCGGCCAGACCCGCTGCGAACAATTTGCCACCAGTAGCACCGTAGAGACAGGTGTTTCCAATAATCGTGGTTTCGTGGGATTTAAACTGGCTACCCTTGGGTGGACGAATCACCAGCTTGCCACCGGCCATCCCTTTGCCCACATAATCGTTGGCATCACCTTCCAGGTACATGTGCAGGCCACCGGCATTCCACACGCCAAAGCTTTGACCCGCGGTGCCTTTCAAATGCAGCGTGATCGGCTTGTCTTCCATGCCGAGATCGCCGTGACGTACCGCGATCTCCCCGGACAAGCGTGCACCAATGGAACGATGGGTATTGCGTACATCATAGGTAAAGTCGCCGCCACTCTTGTTTTCGATGGCACTCATGGCATCACGCACCATTTGCTCGGCCAGTTCGCCCTTATCGAATGGTTCATTGTGCGGCTGCTGACAGAAGCGCGGTTTGTCTGCCGGTACGCCGCCATCGGAGACGATGGCGGACAGGTCCAGGGACTGTTGCTTGCTGGTGTAACCGTCGAGGCGTTGCAACAGATCGGTACGGCCAATGATGTCTCTCAGTGACCTCACACCCAGTTTGGCCAGCATTTCACGGACTTCTTCGGCAATGAAGCGGAAGTAATTCATCACCCAGTCGACTTCGCCCAGATAGTACTTGCTGCGCAGCACATTATCCTGGGTCGCGACACCGGTGGCGCAGTTGTTCAAATGACAAATGCGTAGATACTTGCAACCCATAGCAATCATGGGTCCGGTACCAAAACCAAAACTCTCGGCACCGAGGATGGCCGCCTTGATCACGTCAAGGCCGGTTTTCAGACCACCGTCTGTTTGCAACCGCACCTTGTCGCGCAGGTCGTTGGCGCGCAGGATCTGGTGGGTCTCGGTCAGACCCAGCTCCCACGGTGAGCCGGCATACTTCACCGAGGTCAACGGCGAGGCTCCGGTACCGCCATCGTAACCGGAAATGGTGATCAGATCGGCATAGGCCTTGGCGACGCCCGCGGCGATGGTGCCCACGCCGGCCTCGGCTACCAGCTTAACGGACACCAGACCTTTCGGATTGACCTGTTTTAAATCGAAGATCAATTGCGCCAGATCTTCGATAGAGTAAATATCGTGATGTGGTGGCGGCGAAATTAATGAAACACCGGGTTTGCAATAACGCAGACTCGCGATCATGTCGTTCACCTTGTGGCCCGGCAATTGGCCGCCCTCACCCGGCTTGGCGCCCTGAGCAATCTTGATCTGCATGACTTCTGCTGAACGCAGATAGGCCGGAGTTACCCCGAAGCGACCGGAGGCCACCTGCTTAATCTTGGAGCGACGCTCGGTACCATAGCGCTCCGGGTCTTCTCCACCTTCACCGGAATTGGAACGTGCACCCAGACGATTCATCGCCGTGGCCAGGGTCTGGTGCGCCTCTGGTGACAGTGCACCTAAGGACATGGCGGCCGAATCGAAGCGTTTAACGATTTCCTCAAACGGTTCGACATCATCGATACTGATCGACGTGGTGTCATCCCGCAGCTTCAACAGATCACGCAAGGTCAGTGGCTGCCGATGATTAACCAGATCGGTGTACACCTTCCATTTGGCAAAATCCCCGGACTTGACCGCCTCTTGCATGGTGCGCACGACATCCGGGTTATAGGCATGATCTTCACCGCCATGAATAAACTTGAGTAGACCACCTTGCTGAATGGTCTTGCGCGGACTCCAGGCCTGCTTGCATAGCAGTTCCTGATCCTGTTGCAGGTCGCAAAAGCGAATACCCTGCACGCGGTTAGTCGTGCCGGTAAAGCACAGGTCGACCACTTCTGCATGCAGACCGACAGATTCAAACAATTGCGCACCGCGATAACTGGCGATGGTGGAAATCCCCATCTTGGAAGTGATCTTGTACAAACCCTTGTTGATACCGGTACGGTAATTGGTTTCCAGTTGCGACTGGCCCAGGCCCTTGACCTCGCCGGTACGCATCATGTCATGCAAACACTGATAGGCAAGGTAGGGATAAATACAGGTCGCACCATAACCAATCAGCACTGCAAAGTGATGTGGGTCGCGTGCGGTCGCGGTTTCGATCACGAGGTTACAATCACAACGCAAGCCCTCTTGCACCAGGCGGTGGTGTACGGCACCGGTGGCCAATAAGGCATGGACCGGACGCGTCGCTTTCGAGATCGCCTGATCACTCAACACCAGCACAACCTTGCCATTCTTGACGGCCTGCACCGCCTTGTCAGTGATGTCGATAATGGCACTCTTAAGATCGACATCCGTAGAGTAATTCAGTGAGATCACTTCACTGGCGTAATCCGCTTCGCGCTCACCCAGGGCCAGCAGTTCGACAAATTTACCTTGCGACAGAACCGGTGAGTTAACCAGCAGGCGATCCGCGTTCTCCGGCGCCTCGACAAACATATTGCGCTCACGCCCGAGGCAGGTCTCCAGCGACATGACGATCTGCTCGCGAATCGGATCGATGGGCGGATTGGTGACCTGGGCAAATTGCTGGCGGAAATTATCAAACGGTGAACGCACCAGGCGTGACAACGCCGGGAACGGGGTGTCGTCACCCATGGAACCCACAGCCTCCTGGCCATCCTCGGCCAATACACGCAGTACCTGATCGCGCTCCTCAAAACTCACCTGGAACATCTTCTGATATACAGCAAGTGTGTCCTGATCCATCGGCGCACTGATGCACTCTTCTTCCAGCTTGGCCGCGAGGCGACGGGACCTCTCAGCCATCCACTTCTTGTACGGATGTGCACTCTTGAGCAGGTGATCGATATCGTCCGGGAACAGCAACTTACCGGTTTCGGTATCGGCAGCGATCATCTGGCCGGGCTTGAGGCGACCTTTCATCACCACGTCTTCCGGCGCATAGTCGTATACCCCGATCTCGGAGGCCAGGGTAATGTGACGGTCCTTGGTAATTACCCAGCGAGCCGGGCGCAGACCGTTACGGTCCATGGAACAGGCGGCATGACGGCCATCGGTCAACACGATCCCGGCAGGCCCATCCCACGGCTCCATGTGCATGGAATTACATTCATAGAAGGCGCGCAGGTCCGGGTCCATGGTCTTAACGTTCTGCCAGGCGGGTGGGATCAGCAGGCGCATCGCGCGGAAAATATTCATACCGCCTGCCAGCATAGCCTCGAGCATGTTATCCAGGCTATTGGAATCAGAGCCGGTCATGGATACCAGAGGGCGCACGTCAGCCATAGGAATGGCGGTGGTTTCAAACTTGTGACCACGGGCTACTGACCAGTTGCGGTTGCCCTGGACGGTGTTGATTTCGCCATTATGGGCCAGATAGCGGAACGGCTGGGCCAGACGCCACTGCGGCCAGGTGTTGGTGGAAAAACGCTGGTGGAATACGCACAGGGCGGATTCGAGTTCGGCGTCGCCCAGGTCCTTGTAAAACACAGGCAGGTTGGCCGGCATGACCAGACCTTTGTAGGAGATCACCCGCGAGGACAGGCTGGGGATGTAAAACATTGGGTCGGCCGTCTCAATCTGCTTTTCAGTGCGACGACGCGCTATATATAAGTGGCGCTCGAACGCCGTTGCATCCATCCCGTCAGGCGCATTCACAAAGATCTGCTCGATCAGCGGCAGGGTCTTGAGGGCCTCGGCACCACAGGCAGAGGCGTCGGTTGGCACTTCGCGCCAGCCCAGGACGCTGAGGCCTTCGGCCTTGAGTTCGGCCTCGAGGGTCTCGCGTGCCGTCTTGGCCTTGGCGCTGTCGCTATTGAGGAATACCATGCCCACGGCATATTGATCACCAAGCTTGAGGCCGGCCTTGTCGGCTACCTTGCGTAAAAAGCCGTCAGGCTTTTTCAGCAACAGGCCGCAACCATCACCGGTCTTGCCGTCGGCGGCGATGGCACCGCGATGGGTCAGGCGCTCCAGCGCATTGATGGCGGTCATCACCAGCCAATGGCTGGGCTGGCCGTCCATGTGCGCGATCAGGCCGAAGCCGCAATTATCGCGCTCGAATTCGGGCCGATAGAGACCATGCTGTTGTAATTTGTCAGTCATCTGCGTCATGGGGATCACATCCTTGGCGGTGTCGACACGCCAATACTCAGGCAAAACGGCCCCGCAGTATACAGTTCCGGGTTAGGGGCTTCAATGACCCCATCAGAGAGAGATCAGTGGAAGTCTCTGATTTTGTGGGTGAAAAGAAGAGATTTATCAAGTCCCGCCGGACACCCGAGGCCTTTGTATCAACCCCGGGCGAATCATGGTGCCTCCACTATTCGGGCAAAACAGCGAGACATGAACGCGATAGGTAGGCGAAGGAGTTAGAACGCGTACTTGATCCCGGCGGCTAGCCCACGCACAGTAAAATCAGGATTCGAGGTAAACCCGACATAGTCCGCCTTGCCAGCATAGGCGGAAAAATCCGCATACACAAACAGATGCGGTACCATTTCATGCTGAATGCCCAGCTGTACCCCCAGAGTCAGGATGTTACTTTTATCTCTAAACGTGGTTGAGATATCCCGATAGGTGGTATCAAAGTTCTGAAATCCGAAACTGAGATAGAAATTCGGCGTGTTGAGGCCGACAAAGATCCCAAAACTGGTATCCATCTTCATCTCGTAGGTACTGCCATAAATATCCACATCCGTGTCCTGACCACTGGTCAGCATGTGAATCGCCCAATAGAAGGTGGGTTCCTTCCATCCCAGCTCGACGCGGGTGGGACTCAGGTTATAGGTCTCCGAGCCATTCCCATAGTCCAGATAGGCAGTGAGATTGGTGGCCTGTGCACCGACATAAAACTGACCCGCACTCGCCATACCGGAGAGACACAACAGGCCCGCAGCTACGAATAATCTGAATTTAGAAACAGCATTCGCTTTCATCACATCCACCTCGCGTTCTATGACAAACTTTCTCTAAGTAAAATTTGAAATCAGGTTTTTGTCCAGCCAGCGCAAAGATATTTTTTCTTTTATTATTGTTATTGGTTACGCGGGCTATAGTGGTTGTAACCACGAGGCTTCAGAGATAAAGCCTGGTTTCTGCAAAACTGATCAGGATCATTCGGTGCGCGCCAGTTCCGCATGTATACTGGCAAAACTGCGTATCCAGGGCGAGTCTTTTTGCAGGATGGCTGGCAAGCGTTTGATCGCCTCACGCGCCTTTTGCTTGTCTGTATAAACACCAAAAACGATAGCATACCAGTCACGACCGTCATGACGGGTGTGAAAATAAACCGCATGACCATCGAGATCGCGATGTGCTTGCAGGAATTTTTTCACGCTCCCGGGCTCACGCGCCCCCATCAATTGCAGCGTAAAATAACGCGGGTCCTGACTCCAGATCCACGATTCATACTGTTTAACATCACCATGTACTGGCACCGCGCTTGTAAATATCGGGGCTGGTTTTGGCACAGTGCGAGGCTGTTGCTGTTTAAGTATACCTGAGGCATTGATACTCGCCTGTATTTCATCAAAACGCCGTACCCAGGGTTTTATCTTTTGTAGAGAAGTCGGTAAGGTTTTGATTGCTGCCGTGGCTGTGGCCTGATCTGGGAAGACTCCGTAAATAACGCTGAACCACTCCTTACCATTATGTTCGCTAATAAAGATGTTTGCCTGCGTACCTAGTTGATGTTGACGAATAAAGGTTTCAGCATTTTTTTTATCGTGGCTGCCAAATAACTGCAGGGTAAAGTTACCCGGTTCTTGTGCCAGGACCCGTTCCTGTATCTGTTTTTTCTGGAGAGGAGCTGTAGCCACCATAAACGCCAGCGTATTCGAGCGGCCGTGTTTGGTATCCTCCACGTGCAACTGCCACTTATCAGGCTGAACGCCAACGCTGAGCCGCACCTGCAGCTGTTTATCGTTGATCAGATTCACTCGTGCTGGCGGTATTTCGAGGTTCTTGTTGTCCCAGCTCACGAACACACGACTGCCAGGTGTAAAGCCTTCACCCCTGATCGTAATCGTCTGTTGTTCGTTATTGGCCAGTACCGGATTGGGAGTGATATCAATCACACGCAATTGAGGCATCACCACTGTCGCTGCAGGTTCAATTAGTTTGTTTGTCGTTTGTTGTGTGGCTGGTACCGCTTCAACAGGTACCGCATCTTTGTTTGATGTCTCCGGCGTTTGAGCTGGTTCAGAGTGTAAGGGAATGATCTTTTCCTGGACCTGTGACTTTTCAGCAGAATTTGTGTCTGTTGCCAGTGGCACCTGCTCAGCTGCCACAGTTGTTTCAGGTTTCGGGGCAGACGTCGTTGCCGGTGTTGTTGGCACTTGTGGCTGCACTTCCGGCGCTTTTTCTGCCAATGGGATCGGCAGTGACCTGGTCTGTTCAGGCTTATCCTCAAACAGGCGATTGTGAAAGATCACCACCAGTAAGATGACCAGCACCGCAATGCCGCCCATTACATAGTTTTTGTGCTTGCGCGGTGACGACTTGGCGATCACAATGTCTTCGACTTCCTCGCGGCCGAAATCACCTTTGTCCAAGGTCTCATGCGCCAGTTGATTTATTCGTTCCGGTATTCCACCTGAAGCTTTATAGATGCGCTTGACCATCCTTGGGGTAAACGGTGAACCGCCATTAAATCCAGCAACGGCCATCCGATGTTTGAGATACTCTGCGGTGGTATCCTCATCCAGTGGTGGAATCGACATAGTATGCGTAACCCGTTCACGCAATGGCCGAAAATCCCGTGCATTGAGGATCTTATCAATCTGAGGTTCGGCGAACAGGATAATGCGTATCAGGTTAACATCCCCCACCTGGGCATCGGCCAGGTGAAAGATAGCCAGCAAGGCGTCCTTAGCTAACTCGTGCGCGTCGTCTATGATCAGGATTGGAATTTCATCCTGATGATGAAATTTTGCAACCTGCGCATATAACATTTCCTGCAGCTCACCACTGTCGTGCGGCAACTGCTCCAGTCCGAAACCTTGCGCAATCTGAAACAGTAGCAACCCGGCATCCACCAGGGTATTAGCCGTGACTTCACAGATCTCCCAATTATTCGCCGCATTTTTGATAAAGCGTGTAAGCAGACTGGTTTTGCCGACACCGCGTTCACCCTGCACGATCAGCAATAAATTGCTGTACTGGGTCATGTGTTGCAACAGGTTCAGGCGTTGTGCACGTTCGGCGTCGAGATAAAGAAAGGCATCGTCGTGCAGATTGGAAAATGGAGATTTGGCGAGGCCATAATTGGCAAGATAGGCGGGCTCTAGGCGATCAAGCTGCTCAGTGTCATACTCACTCATGACAACTCGGCACCCCGCATATACACTACCCGGTAACCCCGCTTGATCTGGGCGTCTCGCACCTTGAGCAGCGCATTTTCTGCAGCATCACGCGATTCAAAATGATCCTTTTTGACTCTACCAGGCGAACCCTGCTGTCCCCACTCCCTGACCAGTGTCCAGCCATCGATGAGATCTTCCTGCAACATTAACTGGTAAAAGCGTGGTGCCTTGTCCGGATCTTCAATCATCTGCATGTAGACACGCATAGCAAGCCAGTGTAATGGATTGCAGGTATCATAACCTAATAATATTTAGCATAAAAACCCGATTTACACCGCATTCCATGCCGTTACATTCAGGTCAGCTCACTCGGATCGAATATGCGCTTGTGTTCCATAATAGCAAAGCGATCGGTCATGCCAGCGATATAATCAGCAACCGCCCTAGCCTGTCCGGCCTCACCGGCCTCTTCAGTAAAACGCTGCGCGGTCTGTTGATGTTCGGGGGGAAGTAAACGAATGTTGTCCATGAAGGCAGTGAACAGATCACGCAGAATTGTGTCGGCCTTGGCGGTCATGCGATGTACACGATAGTGACGATACAGGTTATTCCGTAAAAAGCGTTTGAGGTCGAGACTTTCTTCACGTACAGCCTGGCTGAATCCAACAATTTCCTGAGATCGGCTACGCACCGCATCAATGGAATCCGGTGCGGCCTCGGCAAGTTGTTTCTGGCTGCTCTCGATCAGGTCCACCACCAGATGATTAATCATGCGGCGAATGGTTTCGTGAACCAGACGTCGACCCATTAGCTTGGGATACTGATTTTTTACTAACTGAAACTGATTGTTGAAGAGAGCGACTTCGCACAGTTGCTCGATAGAGATCAGTTCCGCGCGCAGTCCATCGTCCACATCATGATTGTTATAGGCAATCTCATCTGCCAGGTTGACCACCTGTGCCTCGAGGCTGGGCTGGCGTTTGTGAATAAATCGCTCACCTACATCGCCCAGCTCCTTGGCCTTTTGCAGAGAGCAATGCTTAAGTATGCCTTCTCGCGACTCAAAAGTCAGATTGAGTCCAGGAAATTCGGCATAGCGTTCTTCCAGTTCATCCACGACACGCAGGGATTGCAGATTATGTTCGAAACCACCGAAATCCGCCATGCAGTGATTCAGTGCATCCTGCCCGGCATGGCCAAACGGCGTATGGCCCAGATCATGTGCCAGGGCAATGGTCTCGGCCAGGTCTTCGTTAAGCGTCAGGATGCGGGCAATCGAGCGGGCAATTTGAGCCACTTCAATAGAATGGGTCAGGCGTGTACGAAACATATCGCCTTCATGATTGACGAATACCTGAGTCTTGTATTCGAGCCGGCGAAATGCTGAAGAGTGCACGATGCGATCTCGATCGCGTTGATAGTGGCTGCGGTAATTTGGACCTGGCTCCGGATAACGTCGACCACGTGAAGTAGCATCGCTTGCTGCATAGCTGGCCAGTTCCGACATTGTCAGGCCTCTTGGATGGCGTGATGCGCGTCGATGGTAGCTTTCAACAACTGCGGGTCATAGTCAGAGGTGATTATTGATTTGCCTATGGCCTGCAACAGGATCAGACGAATACTGCCGTCTTCGACTTTTTTGTCCACGGCCATATAACGCATAAAACTCGCATAATCCATGTGTGCCGGTGCACGGGTCGGTAACAGGGCCCGATCGATAATGTTCTCAATACGTTGCACGTCTGCAGCAGTAAGCATGCCCAGGCGTGCCGATAGATCTGAGGCAAGCAACATACCTGTACCCACGCCCTCACCATGCAACCATTTGCCATAGCCGGTAGCAGCCTCGATGGCATGACCAAAAGTATGACCGAAGTTCAAGGTCGCACGTAGCCCACTTTCGCGCTCATTGGCAGCCACCACTTCTGCCTTGATCTGGCAGGAACGATCGATGGCATAGGCCAGGGCATCAGGGTCTCGTGAAAGTAGCTTTAGCATATTCTGTTCCAGCCACACAAAAAATGGCAGATCACAGATGAGGCCATATTTGATGACTTCAGCCAGGCCCGCACTCAACTGACGGTCCTCCAGCGTATTCAGGCTGTCGGTATCGGCAATCACACAACGCGGCTGGTGGAAAGCGCCGATCATATTTTTACCCAGGGGATGATTCACGCCGGTCTTGCCGCCAACCGAGGAATCCACCTGAGCCAACAGAGTGGTTGGAATCTGAATAAATGCAACACCACGCTGGTAGCAGGCTGCAGCAAAGCCCACCATATCACCAACAACACCTCCGCCGAGGGCAACCAGGGTACATTTGCGCTCAAAGCGCTTTTCCAGGAGTGCATCGAAAATTAGATTGAGGGTCTCCAGATTTTTATACTCTTCGCCATCGGGTAGGATGACCGTTTCGCACTGGTACTTGGTGAAGGCACGTTGCACTTTTTCCAGGTACAGTGGCGCGACCGTCTCGTTACTGACCAACAGAAC
>JBECKZ010000175.1:0-83278 GCA_040235555.1 Thiohalomonadales bacterium
ACCTTGACCTTACCGCCATCACGCAGCTCCTTGGAATCCTTAGGCGGTACGTCATAAGACATGTCGACATCGCCGCGCTCGAGCAAGGCACGACGCGTAGCGGGTGATGGCACTTCGCGCAGGATCACGCGCTTGATCGGTGGCAGCGGGCCGTTTTTCCATTCATCAAAACGTTCCATGACGACTTGTTGACCTGGCTCCCAACGCGCTAGTTTGTAGGCACCACTGCCGGCGGGATTTTTATGCAGATACTCCGTCGCCCACGGATCCTTTTCCGTCGCATGGGCCTTGGCGACTTTCGAGTTAATGATGATTGGTACAGGTACGCCCAGGTCCGGCAAGGTGAGTTTGCTCTTTTTCAGAAAATGAATTCGGAAAGTCGACGCATCCACGGCTTCGAACTGTTCCGGTTTTTCCAGCAAACCGGCTTTCATCTGTACGGTCGGAAATCCACCCACGGAGACCGCGCGATCGAATGACCACTTCACGTCTTCAGCAGTAATAGGATTGCCATCCCAGAAGGTCGCGCCCTTGCGGATCTTGAACGTGACGGACATGCCATCTTTTGCAAACCCCCAGGATTCAGCAACCTCCGGGACCAGCTTGGTATAATCATACATCTGCGAACCGTCGGCGAGCGTCTTGCTACCATAACTCAGCAGGCGATCGTACAGGTTAACTGCCATGGCATAGGCAGGACGGTTTGTACCTTTTCGATGGATGTCCATGCTGTTCGGACCGTAACCGGTAACAATTACGATGGTACCCGAACGTGTCGCTGCAACAGCAGCCGGTATATGTTTCAGAAAAGTCAGGCTGATGGGTGCTGCTGCTACACCTTTAATGAAGTCGCGTCTTTTCATGGATGGATATTCCCCTCAAACGAAATTATTGCCAGGTTGTTAGATGTGGATAGCACGATTAACCGCACGGTGTGTATGAAGCACGAATAACAGTGCCAGTCCGGAATGTCACTGATGTACTAATGGAACAGCTAGACCCGGCTGACCAGCCTGCATCAACACGTACATGAGTTTTTATCTATACAGTGCGAACACGTGTTTTCCCCCTCCGGGTAACTATGCACGTCACTTGTGCGTTGTATACAACGATGCATGTTACATGCCAGGATGACTCGAGGGCTGAACTATCCAGCTAACGAGATGTTTACATCTTGAATTTATTATAAAAATTTCGAATTTTGTCGGGTCCCGAAAAATCTACCGCAGCCCAACAGACGACAAAATTGCACTACTTTGTAGCGATCTTTACATGGACGTAAAATGCTTGTGCATTGCCAATAGAACACCATTGTCGTTCCGGTACGGATACGTAGCCCAGGACAATATGCTCCAGTCGTTATAACTATAAAAATGTATTAGACACAGCGTTACTAAAATCAACTTGCTGCTATCTACGGTTGTACAAAATTAAAATCACGCAACTATGCACTGACTTGAAGAATTGACTCGGACCAATGATTTCAAACAGTGCAACCACAAACATTTTTCCACCGCCCTCGAACCAGTCTGTTTACGTTTCCCTTTGATTTTATTCACCATCCTTGAGATGGCACACAAGATGCATCTGTTGTATACAAGAACGTATACAACAATGTGCACATATTGTGTAGTGGGGTGAGGGACCTCTTCAATTGGTGTCGCCATTACAACTGTGAATAGTTGCCTACGGTCTGTTTCAACAATTAGGTGATAACAGAGGTGATAATCATGAAATCAATCAAACAACAATGGTTACTTTTGGGAACTTTTTTCTTATTAATAACTGGGAGCAACGCTTTCGGCGCAGACGGATCTGCTTCATTCTATGGGCTCATCGATGTTTTTGTCAGTTCGAAAAAGGTACCTGGAAGTAGTGACCGCAGCTTTAATGTCAACTCCAGCGGCATGACGACATCTTTTATTGGTGTTAATACGAAAATCGATCTCGGTGACGGCCTGACCGGTGTAATCACGCTGGAGAGTTTTTTACGCCCGGATACCGGTGAAGCCGGCCGCTATAGTGGAGACCAGTTTTTTGCTCGGGACGCCTACATTGGCCTTGAAGGTGACTTCGGCAAAGTTTATTTAGGCCGAAATACCACGCCCTATTTTATCGCCGACATCCTGTCTAACCCGTTTGTTGGGTCATTTGGATTCGGTCCAAGCATTAAACATTCATTTCTGGGTGGACTTGAAGGTGATAGCGGCTGGGGCAACTCCATGCTCTATAGCTCGCCCAGCTTCGGTGGCCTGGATTTTTCCTTGTTGTATTCAGCGGGGGAACAGGCCGGTGCTACAGGCACCAATCGCATCGGGGGTAACGTATTTTACCGCGCCGGTAAATTCATGGGCACCCTCGCCTATCAATCCGTCGATCTGGTATTGGAAGATCCCACGACCTATGTCGTAGGCGATACCCAGACCGCCGGCCTGATCGGTGCAAGTTACGATCTTGGCAGTGTCAAATTGTTTGCCCAGTACATGAAAATGAAAACAGAAGCGGCGACTGCCGGCAATACGGAATGGAAGACCTATCAACTTGGTGCCTCGGTCCCCGTGGGTAAAGGTGCGATTTTGGCCTCTTATGCACACACGGATATTACATCCAGTACGGACTCTGATCGGAAAACCTACGCCCTTGGTTATGACTATACGATCAATAAAAAGGTCGACCTGTATGCAGTATTTACTCAGGATGATCCTTCCACCGCAAGCAGTACCGGAAATGAATTGGCATTCGGTGGCCGTTTTCAGTTCTAACTTCTGCTCGTGTTGTGAAATCTGATGTGCAGAGTATTTAAATACCGGAAGAACAGACGACCCCCCGGGGTCGTCTGATTCTGCAAAAACTGTAGTTTCGAATGGTAGATCTCAGCCTTAACCACAGATAAAGCTGTGTAGCCGAGCCATCAACTAGGCAACGTTCGGCAACTCATATGTTGGTGAGGACGGATCAGTCATGTGCTGGCCAAGCTGAACAATCTGCAGGCGATTACTTCCGGCAAATTCCATGACGAAATCATAGGCAACAGCATCTGCCATGGCTAGGCTACCCGCGACAAACAGCCCGCGTAAACCCTGGTGAATCACCGGGCGTATCATTGCATGATACTGCAGTCTTCGCTCAGCTGTGAAACTGGCGAACAGAGCAGCAATGCGATCTACCCAGTCTGAGGGACGAAATTTGTTCCCTTTTTGTGTAACTCCCAGAATTAAACAGTCGGATTGTTCTTTTGCCATGATACTTCTTAGGTCCTCAAATTGATTGGTGAAAAAATACCGTGAATAGCGCCAAAATTAGTGATATGGGCGTGAGACCATACATTTTACAATAAGTTTTATCTATCGTTGCAAAAATTTGTTCAGGGTAAACAATCCTGTGATCCAGGTACGCACATACTCAGAATTGCTTAAATATTGCTCATATCACACGCTAAAAGTGATTCCCTACTAGTAGCAAGGCAGAACGTGGACGCGGTAATTGGGCCGTATTTTTTGGAGGGGGTTGGCTAGGAACGCGATGAAGGAAATTATTCTATTCACGTTAGTAACGTGAAACTGACTTCTGCCGATGATTTGCTGATGTTGCACAACAACTCACCGTACTCCGTTTGCTCACAGACCGGGGTCGGATCATCCGCACAGCAGCTGCCTGCAATGATCCCAGAGAAAAATACACCCGTTTTAACCTGGATCGCATCATCCGTTTCGCGGCACTGAAGTACCACCGGGTCGATCGCTGCCTCACTGACGTGACTACTTTGTGACAAAGCGGCCTGCAGCGGTAACAACGCTATATCGAGGTCCTTTAACTCCTGCTTGAATACCGCTTCAAACGCGGGTGTCTGCCAGGCGGTTAGCGACTTTTGAAATTGAATTCCCATGTTTTCACTGTATCTGGATATTTAGGTAGCCTGCACACAAACTGATGACGAGCAAAGCTGGACCAGTTCAAGAATATTCCAGCACCATGACCTATAGTCTAACGCATTATGACCACACTCTATTATGTCCACGACCCCATGTGCAGCTGGTGCTGGGGATTCTCCCGGGTCTGGCGGGAAACCCTTGCCGCCCTTCCCTCGACTGTACAGGTGGTCAGACTGCTCGGCGGTCTCGCACCGGATGACGACGCAGCCATGGCCCAAGAGATGCGGCAAAAACTCGCTGAAACCTGGCGCTACATCGCAGCACGTATACCGGGAGTCGAATTTAATTTTGATTTCTGGACATCCTGTTCACCCAGACGTTCGACCTATCCCGCTTGTCGTGCAGTCATTGCCGCACGGCAGCAAGGCCTTGAATACGATGAGGCCATGACGCGGGCAATACAACATGCCTATTACCTTCAGGCACGAAATCCATCAGAGACCACCACGCTCACTACTCTGGCTACTGAAATCGGCCTGGATAGGGAAAGATTCACAATCGAACTCATGTCACCACAGACCCAGGAACAGCTGATGCGAGAGATTAAACAATCGCGCCAAATGGGTGCCGATAGCTTTCCCAGTCTGGTACTTGCCCATCATGGGGGTACCTGGCATATCCCCATTGACTATAACGACAGCGAGCCCATGCTGGAATTGATTGATCTGATCACGTCAGAGCAATCAGCGATGGAATAACTCGGGAGTTCATGCACGCAATACGCGCTAAATTATCGGATTGAACCCTGCGATGACTGACGGTCAGACCAACGCCGAGCAGCAATACTATCGTTAATGAAGGACATAACCATTTGCGAATTACAGTCAATTTATCCGACAGATATCCCTATCCAAATTAAAATTGTCAGGGTAATTCTTTACCAACTAATGCTCGATAGCATTTACGAGTATCGTTGAGGAGCTTATTAACCAATTTCATGCTGGAAACTGTTTGCCCAAAATTCCCCTGATCACACCGTTTCCCCCACCTGCGGATGAGAAAACAGGCGGCCTGTGCATAGCGAAGGTAATCCTCATAACCGCCAACAACTTGCGTGCTAATGTGGCTTGCGAGTCGAAACCTGGCCTGGACATTGTCTTTCGCCAATATTGCCGGGTCCTGCTGCAACGCGACGTTGAGGGATTGGTATGTATAGTGGTTGATGTCACCATTTAGAAGTGACAGACCACGAATATACCTGAGTGTACGCGCATAATGAGTAATCGACTGATGTGCAGCAATATGCATAATCAAACCAAACGCATCCGCCGCAGATTCCTCTTTCTGCATGTAATACTCACCCCAATGTTTGCGATGAGACGTAGGTACCGGGCCGTTGTAGATCGTGTCCAGGCAATGGTACACCTCGTGATCCAGTGCGAAACGCAGATGATCTGCAGAATCCAGATAATGTGCAGGCGGGATGGCTGCAAACTCCGCATCAGTCAGCTCAAGCAAATGGCGAGTGGCGGCGCGGTCATTACCAGCGATCTGCGAAGGATACAGCGTAATAATACAGGCATATTTTCGTTTTGCTAATGCATCTTTACCCGGTTTGAACAATGTCGCAGAACCGACATCTGTTTGTAGCAGTAGTTCGATCCGCACCAACGTCGCCGTCAATAATGTCTGGCGTAAAGACTCCGGATGTTCATAGTCAAGCGGAAACGGATCCTCACCAAGAATTTTATTGAGAATGTGCATATTGCTGGCAACATCGTTGGCAGAATCCAGCACGACAAAACTGATTTCCGGATAGTGGCTGGCGTAAAATCCCAGTTTATTCGAGATGATACGATCTATCTGTTCGTGGTGGTTATTTTCCTGCGTGTGTTCCTGATCGGTTGCCGTCCCCGTTGGGGTATCATTTTCTGCAGTCGCTATTCCCTCCTGTATCAGCAGACACAAGACTACAATAATGTATATCGGTAACCTGATTTGAAAACACATTTTCAATAAGTTTGAGTCTCGATGAAGTCATCCTGATGGACGTAACCTGAAAAACAGATTGGCAGCATAGCGGATCCGTATGCCGTGCTGGTTCAAAAGCAGTATAAATAACTGAATAAACTGGAAGACAGTGCTTTATAGTTTTCTAGAAGCACTCTCTTCTGCAATTTGGACCGAAATTATTAAATTAACCTTTTAGTAAATACTATTTACTATAGACAAATTTCCGGTATTTAAAAATGCAGCGCGACACCCGCGAAAAATCCGGTCCCTGTAACATCAATAGTTTGGCTATTTTTATCTTTAGTATTCGCGCTCAGGTATTTCGCTTCCGCAAAGAATCCAACCGATGAAGTTCGGTATTCAACCCCGCCAACAAGCTGGTAGGCAAATCCAGCGGTGTTACCCGTAATCGCCGTGCCACTGACTTTCGTCACGGCCACCCCGATTCCGCCACCAACATACGGCTGCAGGCTGGAATCGCTAAGGAAATATTGTTTTATATTCGCCAGCGCTACCAGGGCCGAAGCATCCCCCGAGGCAGTTCCGCCTGCCGTGGTGAAATGCGCCTTGTAACTCAGTATTTCTCCCCCCGTGGCAAGTCCACTGCCTAATTGATAGTATGCTTCGATGCCAAACAGACCCGATACACTCTTGTCATAATTGAAATCGAATGTGGTACCAGACACATCTATCGACTGCGTTTGGTTCGACAAGCTGAGACTACCAATCTTAAACATGACAGCGATACCACCTGGTTCCAAAGCGACTTGTGCTTTCGGTCTTGCTTTTGTTTTGGGCTGAGTAGTTGCAGCTTGCGTTGTGGAGGTTGCCGGCGAGCCTGATTGCGCTGGCGGCTCAGCCGCGACTGCGGTGACCTGGCGCGGATTCTTGATAAATTGCGTCATCGCCATATCGCCACGGTAAGAATCAGGCAGGCTCTCGATTTGCGCCTCGGTGCCTGACTGGGTCTGAACTACTGTCAGTCTAAACAGATACACCTTACCTGCTTCCGAGAGCACCGATAGCGTTGCAGGATTGGTGCGGCCAACACGCAGGTTAAGGCGACCAGGAGCCAGTTGCCAGACAGTGAATGAACCCGGCACAATTCGTCCAATTTCATAGTTGTTTAACCAGATCGTTGGCGTTGGACCCACACCATCCTGATCTCGCTGGTAAATATAAATCAGGGCCTTGCCTTTAGGTGGAACCAGATCGCGCGCATATTTGGTCTCAGATGCTGTTCCAAACACAGGTACAGCAGCAAACGTCACCTGGCTTATCGCTAGCAGTGTCCCCAAGAGTAAATATTTAATTCCCTGCACCACTGCTTCCTCCCTTTCCAGACTTCAACTATGTTTATGACTCACTGGAAGCCAAGCATACCGAATTTTATGGCGAAGTACAGGGACAAAAGGTTGCCAGCGAACCCATGTCGGTCCGCTGACTGGGATGGGAACTTAGCCAGCGTGTGCTAGAGATTCACGATGGGAACACCTCTGCAACGGCCCGCATCCTGAAGATGTATCGCCGATCACTGCAGCGCAAACTCATGAAACACCCGGTACGCGGTTAAAGATTGTGCATTGCCTGGTTGCCCCCCCCAGCGCTGAGGCCGCAGTAGTCTGCAAATTATATAAATAAGAATAAACCCTCAGGATTTATCGACCAAACTTCGACAGACGGGCTGCGGATAAGCATGGCCCCGATTTGCAATCCTTCAGGCCATGCAGTAGAGTTGCCGCCCACATGACGCACGGGTCAGGGCGGTGCATGCATCTATGCAGGCAGCGACCAGATGGCTGACAAAGCCCCCGCCCTGTGCCAACGTCATGCACCCAATACCTCGCCCAGCTGTCCTGTCGGGGTTGTTCGCAAATTAACACATGAGCAGGCATCATCATGAGCAACAATGACTCACCTGGTACGATTCTGGTGGCAATCGACAGCTCGTATAACTCAATGCTGGCAGCCGGTGTCGGGGCACGCATGGCAAAACTGCTCGGCGCTCACCTGGGTTTAATCCACGTCCTTGGTTTACCCGAACAAAGTTTCTGGGGCGGTGTGGAAGCACGCATGAAAGACGAGATCCGTAGCGAGGCCGAACGTCATCTCACGGCTATCTCCGAGAAAATGCATTCGGTGTGCGACATCCTGCCCGAGTTTTTCATCGTCGAAGGTCTGCCTGAGGCAGAGATCCAGAAAGTCGTTGCCGATGATAATAGTATCATCATGGTGATTGCCGGACGTTACGGTGTCGCCAGTGAAAAACACTCGCATCTGCGACTGGGCCGCGCACGCGGACATGTGCCGATCAAACTCATGGAATCACTCAAAGTGCCACTACTGGTCGTACCGCCGGACATTCCGCTGTCACACATCTGTCCAGCCATGGCGGAAATGACAACATCTCCAGCTGCACAAACTTGATGACATCCAAAACAGAATAAAAGATTAGGCTGAACTATCATGGAAATCTTTCTTCCCATCGCCCATATGGACGTCAATTTGTTATTGATTTTGTCCTTTGGTTTCATCGTTGGATTACTCTCCGGGCTGGTAGGCGTCGGTGGCGGCTTCCTGATCACGCCCTTATTAATCTTCACCGGCGTACCACCACTGGTCGCAGTCGCAACTGGCTCAGCACAAATCGTGGGGACCTCGGCCGCCGGCAGTTACGCTCACTGGCGACTGGGGAATGTGGATTTCAAAATGGCGATCCTGCTGTTGCTGGGCAGCTGGACCGGCGGTGGCCTCGGCGTATTTCTCGCGCGCGCCCTGCAGCAAAGTGGACAGTTCGGTAACATCGTGACATTTCTGTATGTGGTCCTGTTGGGCTTTATCGGCGTAAGCATGCTGATCGAGTCCGTCAACGCCGTTCGCCGTCGCACCAGTTCATCTGGCGCAACGTCGGACAAGAAAAAGACCGGCAAGAGCTGGTTAGATAAACTGCCAATGCAAATCAATTTTCCGGTATCCGGCCTACAACTCCCTCTCGTGGTCCCACTGGTACTGGGCGTCGGTGTGGGTGTATTGACCTCGCTCATGGGTGTCGGTGGCGGCTTCATCATGGTACCGATCATGCTCTACATGCTAAAAATGCCGACCAAGGTGGTAGTCGGTACCTCACTGTTTCAATTGCTGTTTACCACAGCCGTGGTCGCCACCATGCAAGCCGGGATCAACATGTCAGTGGATCCGTTCCTGGCCCTGACCCTGATCCTGGGTTCAATCCTGGGCACGCATTGGGGAACGATACTGAGTGTGCGCCTGCCGGCAGAACAATTGCGACTGGTACTGGCCCTGGTTGTAGTCGGGGTCGCTATCAAAATGCTCTGGGGTTTGCTGGCCACCCCGGCTGAACTGTATTCGCTATCGGTGCTACTGCAATGAAACGTCTGACTTTCCTGTTTACCCTGTGTCTTCTGATCATGAGCCGGCTTGCCACGGCCGCGGATCATTCCCTCGTGACTGGTATGCAGTCCGAACATGTTGATATCACCGTAAACTTCACCGGACAGGACACACTGATATTCGGCGCCTTATCCAAACAGGGTGATGTCATCATCAAGGTCAATTCACCCGATATGAACATGGACCTGTCACACAAACGCTCAATTGGTCCACTCTGGCTTGATGGCGGCAAACTCACCGTACGCAAGTCACCCGGCTTGTATTACCTGTTGTCTTCCAAACCCATCGACAAGATTGTCTCCACCGCGGAAGAACAAAAGTACGGCTTGCACCTGCGCGATGCCCTGAAGAATGCGGAGGTTGACAGTACGGCGGCAGCCAGCATGGGCGACTGGCGCAGCGCATTTATCAACCTGAAAAAAGAAGCCGGCCTGTTTCGCAAAATACCCGATGCCGTCAAACTACTGGAGAAGCGCCTGTTCGTGGCAACCATTCAGCTGCCAGCCAATATTCCGCTGGGCACCTACCAGCTCGATATTTATCTCGCCCAGAACGGACATATCATCAGTCATCAGACCCGGCACCTGGATGTTCATCAGGTAAAGCTCGAACACTGGATTGCTAACGCGGTCAACCTGCACTCCTGGGTGTTTGGCGTGTCGTTTACCGTGTTTGCCATGCTGCTCGGCCTGACCCTCGGTATGGCACTGCGTCGCAGCACTGCCAGCTAATTACACAGCTTTGAATTGAAAGTAGACGGAGTTGATGAACTCATCACGCTGTCTGATTTATTTTATTATAAACAACTCCCGCTCGTGATACCCAGACCTGCTTGAGCATCAGGTGCCGAGATAACCCCGCACCAGCAAGTACAAGGCAAACACTGCCATTGCGGCATGAATCCCTACGACTACCATCGGCGGAGGCTTTCGGCCCTCGCGCAAGGCCAGTAACACCAGGCCTCCGGCCAGGGCCAGCACAAACAATAATGCTGCATTGTTATAAAGCAGGTGATGGTCAGGTTCCTGGAAGATTGCGACCACCAGCAGCACTAATGCCGTGACAGCGATCCCGGCATGGCCTAAACCCATAGCCAGCGATCCTTTTTTATAGCGCACACCGACAAAGATAATATACACACCGACCAACATGGCCAGACCGAATAGCAGGATTGCGTAAAAGAACATGATTGCTCCCGAAGTACGATCGATGTCGTCAATACAACAACTATTGAACGTTCTGTGGACTTTATAATTTCGCCAAAGTTTCCACCGGCGAGATCAAATTTCACAGGAATTGCATTTATTATCCAACAGAATGGTACCGATCTGTAGCGGGAATTGCGTGGAGGCGGGATTATTTCATGGTGGGCAGCACAAACTCTGTATGTGCCGAGGGTTCGTCTGGCCAACGCGATGTCACGGTCTTGAGTCGGGTATAAAAACGCACCCCATCGGGACCATGCACGTGCAGATTACCGAAAAGAGATCGTTTCCAACCACCAAAACTGTGATAAGCCATGGGCACGGGGATTGGAACATTGATACCAACCATGCCCGCCTGCACGGCGTGACTAAAGCGACGCGCAATGCCACCATCACGGGTAAAGATCGCAGTACCATTACCGAATTCGTGTTCATTAATAAAACGCAGCGCAGTCTCGAAGTCGGGTACCCGCACGACCACCAGTACCGGACCGAAGATCTCTTCGCGGTAGATACGCATTTGTGGTGTCACGTGATCGAACAAACTACCGCCGATGAAAAAGCCCTCTGCATGACCTGGTACATTCACGTCGCGTCCGTCCACTACCAGACTCGCCCCTTCATTGATTCCACTGTCAATGTACTCGCGTATGCGCGCTCGGTGTGCACCAGTCACCACTGGCCCCATCTCTGCTGTTTGATCCTCACCGGAACCTAGCTTGAGGGCACTTACCCGCGGTGCCAGTTTTTCAACCAGGCTATCTGCTACCTCACCGACAGCAACCGCAACCGATATCGCCATGCAGCGCTCCCCGGCCGACCCAAAGGCAGACCCCATCAGTGCATTGACTGCCTGATCCAGATCGGCATCCGGCATCACGATCATATGATTCTTGGCACCACCCAGGGCCTGTACCCGTTTGCCGTGATGCGACGCGGTACGATAAATGTATTCTGCGATGGGGGTGGACCCCACAAAACTGACGGCAGCCACATCCGGATCGGTCAGCAACACCTCCACCGCTTCTTTGTCACCATTGACGACATTAAATACCCCATCGGGTAAACCCGCTTCCTGCAGCAGTTCTGCCAGCCGCAAGGGGCAGGAGGGATCCCGTTCAGAGGGTTTGAGGACAAAGCTATTGCCGCAGGCCAGTGCGATCGGGAACATCCACATCGGTACCATGGCAGGAAAATTAAACGGGGTGATGCCGGCACACACGCCGAGTGGTTGCCGCAGTGACCAGCTGTCCACGCCGGTACCCACATTCTCCGAGTGTTCGCCCTTGAGCAGATGCGGGATCCCACAGGCAAACTCCACAACTTCGAGACCGCGCGTCACTTCACCTTCGGCATCGCTGAGCAACTTGCCATGTTCACGGGTAATCAATGCGGCCAACTCACCGGCATGCTTCTCCACCAGGTCACGAAAACGAAACATTATGCGGGCACGGCGTAAGGGGGTGGTCGCCGCCCATGCGGGAAAGGCCGCGTGGGCTGCCGCGATGGCTTGCCGGGTATCCTCAGCGTTGGCAAGCGCGACTTCAGCACTGACGGCACCGGTTGCCGGATTAAACACCGGGGCGCGGCGTTCACCAACGCCGTTGATATGACGACCGTTGATGAAGTGTTGCAGGGTGATTGTCATGTTTCACTACACGCCGAGGTATTCGTGCATGATCTGCGATTGCACATGCAATCACATCGGCGTGCCTGCATGAATCGAATGACTGTTTCTGAAGATCTAGTCATTTTTCGCATTGCACAGGACGTCTCCCAAATGTTATCGATATTAAGGTTAGTACGTTACTTGCCGGTGTGATTTTGCGACATTTCGCGCAAGTTTCGCACAATGAGCGACACCACTGTTTAAATCGGCATATACCATTAATATATGCCAATTATCCCGTAACGATGAACACCCATAGACCAGAACCATAATCATCCGGCGGAGTGATAGATAAACAACAAAGATATTTAGTGTATGCTGAGATAAATATCGTATACCAGATTCAGTTTGGCGATCGGATCGCCAATTATTTCGATACTATTATCTTTCTCCCGCATTGCAACACAGCCTATGCGTGTGCCTATCGGGGGCTGATTAGTAAATTACTTTATGATAATACGTTTTATTCAGACGCCTAAAGCCAATATACAATATTACTGATAAAGTATCGTAGATTTACTGATACAGGTCATGATCCTACCTTGATACGCTATATTCAGGCTAACTATTTGAAAAACTAGCTACCCAGACCCAAAGAATACGACTAGTATTTGAAATGCAATCTTGAATGCCAATTCTCACCACACGATAAATCGAACCAAAATACGACCAGGAGGAGAAAATCATGCAAGACGATAATTCGAATAATCACAACCGTGGCCGCCGCGATTTTATGCGGCTGGGCATCGGTATCGCCGGCGGGCTGGCCCTGCCGGGTGCATTCGTATCACGTGCATTAGCGGCGGAACATGCACCGATCGGCACATGGCCTGCAGGTGCGTCGGGCGACTCCGTGTTTATCGGTATGGCTGTACCACGCACCGGCGCTTATGCCGCACAAGGCGAAGACGAGCTCAAGGGCTGGCAACTGGCGATTGAGCATCTCAACAGTGGTCATGAGCTGATACGAAAGATCTCGCCCAAAACCAAGAAAGGCGTACTCGGCAAGAAAGTGAAATACGGTGTTGCCGATTCTGGCGCCAAGCCGAACAGGGGTGTGCAAGCTGCTCAGCGCTTCATTACCGAGAACAAGGCAATCCTGATCACCGGCGCTACCTCGAGCGCGGTCGCGGTCGCACTCAACAAGCTTGCCCAGCGCGACAAGGTGTTGTACGTCACCGGCATCTCCGGCTCGAACGACACCACCGGTAAGGACTGTGTGCGCTACGGCTTCCGCCAGTGTTTCTACGGCGAGACAGCCGCGAATGCCCTCGGCCCGGTCCTGATTAAGGCCTATGGCAAAGGCCGCAAAATGGCGTTCATGACACCAGACTACACCTATGGCCACACCGTCACCAAATCGATGAGCGAGTATCTCATCAAGAACGGTGGCTGGAAGATGGTGACCAACCAGGTTTCCCCACTCGGTGCCCCCGACTTCAGCTCCTACCTGACCAACATTGCCAATTCCGGCGCCGAAGTCCTGATTAACGTCAACTGGGGCCACGATGCCGTGCTGTCGACGCAACAGGCAAAGCAGTTTGGTCTGCTGCCGAAGATGAAACTGGCGTTCCCGTATCAGATACCATTCCTCGCCAAGGAAGTAGGCCCGGAAATTACGGAGGGTGTCTACGCGGCAACCGATTTCTGGTGGACGCTTGAGGACAAGTATCCGATAGCGAAGATGTTCGTCGAGGAGTTTCAGAAGAAGTACGGCTACCGCCCGGAATGGACCGCGGAAAATGGCTACATGTCGATCGCCATGTGGGCAGATGCGGTGGAACACGCCGGCACTTTCTATCCACCAGCCGTCATCAAGTCCTTCGAAGCTGGTCGTACCCTCCATTCAATGGTCGGTACGGAGCACATGCGCGCGGCGGATCACCAGATGGTGCGTCCGGTCATCATCGTCAAAGGCAAGGCACCGAAAGACATGCGTAACAAGGAAGACTTCTGGGAGGTCACCGAGGTCGTCCCCGGCGCACCCTTGATGCAAAAGCCAGATGCGTTTGGGTGTAAACTAGGTCCATATACCTGAGGTCGACTCGCATAAACGGCCATCGTGGGCGGCCTCGCCGCTCACGATGTCTGATTTGCGCTCTTAATGGATTCGTTTTAACCCAACAATAGTTTTTGTTTCAATACGCAGACGATGGTTACCTGGGCAAATTTTCTTTCGCAGTTATTCAACGGCCTCGCCCTCGGGGCACTGCTGGCACTGATCAGTTCCGGACTCACAATCATTTACGGCACGCTCGGTGTGCTGAATCTTGCGCACGGCGCCATGTTCATGCTCGGCGGTTACGCCGGTTATGTGGCGTACGAGAAAACCGGCTCATACATCGTGGCGGTGATTGTTGGCACACTGTTCGTAGGCATAGTTGGCGTGGTAATGGAGCGGGTTATTATTCGACGCTTCTATCATCGGCCGCCCGAAGACCAGCTGCTGGTCACCTTCGGCCTGGCGATCTTCTTCGTGGAAATCGTTCGCTATTTCTTTTCGAGCCTGAGCAAGACCGTGCCACCACCGTCAATATTCTCAGGTATTACCTCGCTCGGGGTCATGTTCTATCCAACATATCGGCTCGCCGTAGTTGGTATCGTCGCCGTCGCACTTCTCGTGTTGTTCCTCGTGTTGTACAAAACACGCCTTGGCCTGATCGTGCGCGCGGGTATCGAGGACTCGGAAATGGTCGATTCGCTTGGCATCAACGTCGACCGGATCTTCATGCTGGTGTTCGGGATTGGATCGATGGCAGCAGGCTTTGCCGGTATCGTCAATGCCCCGGTGGTCTCACTCACACCCGATGTCGGTGAGGCGATCCTGGTGCAGACGTTCGTGGTCGTGGTGATCGGCGGCGTCGGCTCATTCCCGGGCGCCGTGCTCGGCGGCCTGATCGCCGGCGAGATCATCAGCATTACCTCGATGTTTAACCCCGGTTATGCCTACGTCATGCTATTCGCGGCCATGACACTGGTACTGATGTTCCGCCCGCAGGGATTGCTCGGCACTCTGGGTCGCGAGTGAAGGTAAACAACTGATGCTTGGACACCGGCGATTTGTGGTTGAGTTGTTGACGGCGGCTGGCCTGATTGTGGCACCGTTCGTGTTGCCGGCACTGGATTTCGCACCGGACACAGTGAATCGTATCCTGGTCTGGGGCCTGTTCGGCATCGGCTTCGACATCCTGTTCGGGTACACCGGCCTGCTCTCGTTCGGTCAGTCGGCCCTGTATGGTACCGGCGGCATGGTCTGCGCCTACCTGCTCACCGTAGCGGGCTTCCCGCATATCGTACTCGCATTGATCATCGGTATGCTGGTCGCGGCCGTAGTCGGTTACCTGGTCGGGTTGATGGCGCTACGCCGCACCGGCATCTACTTCGCCATGATCACTGTGGCCATCGCGGAGATCTTCTATTTTGTCGAATTCAATCCACTGGCACATTGGACAGGTGGCGAGAACGGATTGCCCGGCATTCCATCACCGGTCATTGACCTGGGATTTACCAAGCTGCACTTCACCACCGGCTGGTCATTCTACCCGTTCATCGCGTTCTTCTACTTCCTCGGCATCGTGATCGCACTGCGCATCGTGCGTTCCCCGGTCGGCGTGATACTACGCGCAATCCGCGAAAATCCGCTGCGCGCCGCTGCCATCGGCCATAGCGTGCAGAGCTACAAACTCACTGCCTTCGTCATCGCCGCCGCCTACGCCGGCATCGCGGGTGGCCTCCTCGGCGTGATGCAAGGCTTCATGCCACCCGACGCTTTCACCTTTGATACCTCCGGCCAACTCGTTATCCAGACCGCAATCGGCGGTCGCGCGACGCTGTTCGGCCCTCTTGTTGGCGCCACGGTCTGGTTGTACCTGCGTGATTTTTTGCAGGCGACCCTCGGGCTTGGCGCGACCTGGAAATTGGTACTCGGCGCAGTCTTTGTGCTGCTGGTGGTGTTCCTGCGCCAGGGCATCATCGGCGGCCTGACGGATCTCTATCATTTCATACGCCGCGGGGCCAAGGCACATAGCGAGCCGGAAGAGGCCGAACCGATCCTCGGGCTAACTGCAGCGGAAGAACAGAAAGAGGCCGAGGACGAGGTTGAGCGCGAACCGGTTCCGGAGCCGTTACCGGGACACTATCATTCGGCCGACGCCTTCAAGGGACCGATCCTGCAGGTGACCGGCCTCAGTAAGCATTACGGTGGCCTTGTAGCCAACGCCGACATCAATTTCTCGGTGAACGAGGGCGAATTACTCGGCATCATCGGTCCGAACGGGGCTGGCAAGTCGACCTTCTTCAAGATGCTCACCTGCGAGGTGCACCCGAGCGCAGGCAAAATCGAGTTCGAGGGTCGCGACATCACAGGCATGAGCGTCTCCGACGTGTGCCAGCTTGGCCTCACCAAAAGCTACCAGGTCAACCAGCTCTTCAACGAGCTGACCGTGCGCGAAAACCTCATCATCGCCGCACTTGGCGAGCGGCGCGGCAAGTTCAAGCTCGACATGCTGAGCAGCCTCACAAGTGTACATGGACTGGAAGAGCAGGTTCGGCATACACTCGATCTTGTTCACCTCACCGCCCGTGCCGACGTACCGGTCTCCGATCTGGCGTACGGTGAAAAGCGGCGGCTCGAGGTGGGCCTTGCATTGGCGACATCACCGACCCTCTTGCTGCTCGACGAACCGCTCGCCGGCATGAGTCCGCGCGAGCGCGTGGAGACGGTTGCGCTGCTCAAATCGATCAGTAAGGGGCGCACGCTGGTTATCATCGACCATGACATGGATTCGCTGTTTGAGCTGGCCGAGCGCATCACGGTACTGAATCAGGGCCGCGTCCTGGTCGAAGGCACACCCGACGAAATCAAGAACAATGCCGAAGTTCAGGAAGCCTACCTTGGTGGCGTACACGGAGTGGTCGACCCATGAGCCTGCTGGAGGTCAAAGATCTAAACAGCTACTACGGTGACTCGCACATCCTCTTCGACGTCTCGCTACGCGTCGAGAAGAACGAGGTAGTCGCGCTACTCGGCCACAACGGCGCTGGCAAGAGCACGACCTTGAAGAGCCTGATGGGCGTGGTCACTCCACGTGCGGGTTCGGTGATGTTTGACGGCGTAGAGATCGCCGGCAAAAAGAGCCACGCCATCGCGCAATTGGGCATGCAGCTCGTACATGAGGATCGGCGTATCTTCGGCAGCCTCAACGTCGAGGAAAACCTGCTGCTCGCCGGATTGACGGCGCAGAACAAATGGCCGCTCGAACGCATCTACGAGATGTTCCCGCGGCTCGAGGAACGGCGCACGAGCCGCGGTACGGATCTCTCGGGTGGTGAGCAGCAGATGCTGGCGATCGCCCGCGCACTTATCCGCGATCCGAAGATCATCTTGTTGGACGAGCCGTTCGAAGGCCTCGCACCGGTGATCGTGCGCGACCTGATGACGGCATGTCGTAATCTCGCGGACGCTGGGCAGACGATCGTGCTCGTGGAGCAGAACCTCGCTGCCACGCTCTCGCTCGCACATCGCGTATATATCATCAACAACGGGCACATCGCGCACGAAGGCCCGGCTGACGAAATCAAAGCGCAGCCGGAAGTCCTGCAGCGTTATCTTGGCGTGTAAACACCTTGTAATTTGTTCAAAAACAACTGCGCTTGCCATGGCTGCGTTATAAAAGTACTCAAAATCCTCATTACGTTTTTGAACAAACTGCTAGGCCGACTTCACGGTCGTGGCGCTGGTGCTTAACCTAATAACATCCGTGGCAGTTCCGCGAGATTCGCGAGAACGGCGTCCGGTTCGTTGCCGAGTCGCTCGAGTGGTGCGCCTGCGCGGTTGATCCAGAAGGTGTAAAAGCCAAAGCTCTTTGCCCCACCAGCATCCCAGCCGTTCGAAGTCAGAAACAAAATCTGCTCACGCGACAGAGCCAATTGCTCAACCGCTAACTGGTACACCCGCGGATCCGGTTTATAAACACCGACCTTCTCCACCGAGAGCACTGCCTCAAATGTTGCCTGCAGTCGCGAATTTTCGACTGCCGCCCTCAGCATGGCAGGTGAGCCATTGGATAAAATTGCCAGTCGCAATCCTTTCTCGCGCAACGCTGCTAGAGTCGCCGTGACTTCCGGATAGGTTGATAGTTTCAGATAGGCTTGCATTAGTGCATCACGCAATCCGGATTGTGTTGCACTATGTATATCGATGCCATGCTGTTCCAGCGCAAAATCCAATGCCTCCCCCGTCACTTCCCAAAAATCGGTGTGCCGCTGCATCAGACTGCGTAACCAGGTGTATTCAAGTTGCTTGCTGCGCCAGGTGGCTGATACAGCATCAGCTTGTTGTCCCAGTCGCGCAGAGTGTGCGCCGACGGCGGAGTGGACATCAAACAGTGTGCCATAGGCGTCAAACACGCAAGCCTTGATGTCACGAAGCTCTTGTTCAGACATACGCCACCTAGTTTTCCGGTTAAACCAACCTGTTCAGTTCATTAACGGCAGAAAAAAGCTTTTTCCGAATAGCGCCGCTTCCGGTAGCGTGAACAGAGAAATATTTTCCTCATCGCCGTGTTGCCACGCCTGCGCGGCATGTCGGTCTTTGAGAAAAACCATCTCCAGGCACATACTGTGTGCTGCCACAGCCGACGGTATTTGCCAGCGAATACCAATAGTCACTTCCGAGCCAGGGTGAATCTCAAGAATCTTAGTGTTGTGCATGCGAATCACGATGGGAGTGTGACTGACATGACAGATAGATTCAATCCGCACATTGGTTGTGAACATAGGTGCAACAGATACTGCATCAAGTGCGCACATGGCATACAGTGAGTGCCCGTTGAGAGTCACTTTGTGCGGGGTGACTTCGCTGGTGAGGGGATACGCCCCCAGTATCTGCTCACTGTGCGATGCAAGTACGACCAAATCATCTTGTCCGAGTCGTTGCAGGCCTTTATGCAAATCCTGTAAGTCGACCATTTTCCTTAGCGCATTGCTATCGGGAGGCCGACCTTGCGTGGCCAGAAAGCGTAAAATCTGTTGATGCAAACTTTTCCATCGAGGCAATAACGCATCCTGTCGTGCCTTCAAGGGAAGTTGGGAATTCAAACGCGTCACTGCCGCCTGTATTAAAGCATGTTTATCTGACTGCAAACTTGCCGCTATGGTCATGAGGCTGATGGAATAATTAAAAAATATACCGCCAGCCCACAAGCAGCAAATCACCGCCGAGGTTGGCATTACTGATACCAAATCCGCTAAAACTGCCCTTCAAGTCGAAATGGCGCAAATCCACAGACAACCCCCAGTTGCTGAACATAAAATTCATCCCTACGCCATAGTATGGCTCTATCCTGCTATCACTGTCTTCATAGGTACCCGGGAAACCAAGGACACTGCCAGACACGACCATTCTGGTCCGAAAATAACCAAGCCCTGCCGAAACATAACCTCGGACCGGCCGGTTAGCCGGATAAAACGCCCGCAACCCGACTAAAAACGCATCTGTCTGCACACTGGTATCATTATCGATCACTCCCCACAACGGTGCCCCAACCGGCGTGTCGTAATCGCGATTCGCAAACATCAGCTCAAGATCCAGTCCCAGATAAGGATGATTCGCAAATTCCGCACCTAAACCCAGTCCAAGACCATATTTATTGCGGATACCAACGAATTGTGGTTCCTCTGCTACGTCGTATCGGCCGGCATAGACACTGACGGACCAGGCGCCGGGTTTGAATACCGCAGCAAGGTTCACCGCGGGAGACGTTCCACTGCCCTCTGTACTGCTAGCACCCTCATCGGCAGCGGCATAGTGTACCCAGCCAACCACTAACATTAATACAAGTACAATGCGTCGATGCATACAAAACCTCATCACAACTATTTGACAACCTGAATATATCACGCCTGTCATGTGCGTCATGAGCAGTGAAATTGACCCACATCAACTTAGCAAATAAAACGACTATCCGAACAGAGTCAAACAAACCGCCGATTTTGATTAACAAAAGTCATCTACCCGGGATTATCTGGCTGCTAAACTGTAACGGTAAGAATCGTGAGCGAGAAGATGCAGGAGATACCAGATATTCAGTCAGAGTCGGTACGAGCACGCCTGTTACAAGCTGCTCTGGATTGTTTTCTGGCGGACGAATACCACAAAGTGACAACTCGCCAGATCGCGGAAAGAGCCGGTGCCAACATTTCCATGATCCGATATTACTTCGGTAACAAGGAAGGGCTGTATGAAGAGATGATCCGCGAAACATTAAACCCGCTGCTGAAGGTACTCGACGGTGAATTATTGTCATCAACTTCGGGTTTTACTGACTATCTACGTCTGTACTACGAAACCATGATCGCCAAACCCGAATTTCCCAGACTGATCCTGAAAGTACTGGCACTCAACCATGGTCCTGGACGTCGTTTTATCCAGCAATTACTCGAGCGTGGTCGTACCCGTGGTATGCAACGAATAGAGGATCTCAAGCGCAACGGTCAGATCCCGGCCTCTGTGGACCCGGATATTGTGCGTCTTGCCTTTGTCAGCCTGGCGATGACGCCAATGCTGCTCAAGGAAATTTTGGAAGAGCAAATGGATCGTAAAATGGATAGTGGATTTCTGTCAGAACTGTCACGTTTTAATGGTCAGCTCTTCACCGCCGGGCTCGCACCTGTCGAGAAAAAATACTCAAGAGAAAACCTAAGATGAACCTGCAAAAGCACAAAATCGCGACACGCATATTTGACCTGATGGCCGGCTTTGCCAGCTGGTTACAAAACCTGCCCAATCGTGTTACCCCACCGCCGTTCCGATTGATGCAAATCAGTTCAGCATTCTGGCAATCACGAGTACTCTACGTAGCGACACGTCTGGATATTGCAGGTGTCCTCGCAGATCGCACACTGTCAGCCTCAGAAATCGCCGCTATAATCTCCGCCCAACCTGATGCGATTGATCGTCTACTGCGATTTCTAACCGCCATGGGTATCTTTGAGCAGGTCAGCCCGCAACATTTTAAAAATAATAAACTCTCGACCTGCCTGCGTGAGGACCATCCGCAAAATATCCGTAGCCTCATCCTGATGCATAACTCAGTAGAAATGTGTCGACCCTGGTACGAACAACTTGAAACCGGCGTGCTTACCGGTGAACCACCGTTCCAGCTCGCACATCAGGAGGAATTGTTTTCATACATGAGTAGTCACCCCGAATTTAGCGCACTGTTCGATCAGGCAATGGAGCGAGTTGAGGCCTTGAGTGGCGACAGTTTTGCTACTGATTTTGACTGGCAGCGCTTTGATCGGGTGTTTGACATCGGCGGAGGTATCGGCAGCAAGGCCATTACGATACTCCGACATCACCCCCGGCTGCATGCAGAGGTCGTCGATCACGCGCACGTGATTCAGGGTGCAAACGAGTACTGGCAGGATAAACTTGATGATAGTGTATTCCAGCGACTGAGTTTTAGCGCAGGCGATGTCCTCGAGTCTGTACCGGTGGCGGCGAGTGAGAAGGATATTTATTTACTCACCGCAGTGTTCCACGGTTTTGACGACGTCGCTTGTGTCCAGGCTCTGCGTAACCTGGCCCAGGCGAGTACTGGTACAGGTGCACGCATCGCCATCTTTGAACTGGTGACCGATCCAGACAAGCCAGATACACTGAGTACGGCATTTGATATGCAGATGTTCATGGGTACACGTGGGCGGGAACGCAACCTTGCCCAATGGACTGAGCTGTTCCAGCAGAGTAATCTACGTCTGGAACAAGTCATCAATCTGCGCGGCTTTGGCAAGATCCTGGTTTTGCTGTCCTAACTGAAAGCCACACTCAATTCTTTAATATACAAATCTGGAAATCAATCAGGCATGTTGTCGTGACAGGTTCACTAAACAATACCCCGTGACCCACATAGCAAGCTTGCTTGCACAAGAACTCGAGCTGGTGAGCATGTCATTACGCGCCAATATTTACAGTTTGCAACAATAGGTCAGTTTTCCAGCTCGCTGCGTACATCATTTGCTGGTATTGCAGCAAGGGGTTTAGGTCTGCCAAGATAGTAACCCTGCCCACTGGTCAGGCCCAGTGAGCCAAGTATTTCCACCTGTTCTACCGTCTCCAGGCCCTCGGCAATAACCTCGATCTGGAGGCTTTCCGCCATCATCACGATAGCCTTGAGTAAGGCGATACTATTGTCTGCCGCTGTCATGTCTGCAATGAAACTCCGGTCGATTTTTAGCACATCCACCGGAAAGATTCGCAAGTAACTCAACGATGAATAGCCTGTGCCAAAATCGTCAATTGCAATACGACAACCTGTATTGCGTAAAGCATGCAGTACCTGCAGTGCTGTCTGGGTATCTTCCATCAGTTGAGATTCCGTGATCTCGAGAACCAATTGTTGCGGCAACATTGCCTCTTCTTGCAGGATACGCTGAAAGTTAGGGATAAAATCCTTATCGTGAAACTGATAGCCTGACACATTTACTGAAAGTGAAATTTCCGACCCGACCGAAGTCTGGAGAGTTTTGAAAGAACGGCAGGCGTGGCGCAAGACCCAATAACCAAGCTGGACAATGGTACCTGTAGACTCAGCGACGGGGATAAACTCGGCGGGCGAGATCCAGCCGAGTTTTGCATGCTGCCAGCGCACCAATGACTCAAACCCAACAACTTCCCTATCTGTCAGTTTAACAATCGGCTGATAGACAAGACTAAAGTTATCTTCCAGAAGTGCATCATGCAAATTATTGGCGAGAATCAATTGATTGTGCGCCATCGCAGCCATCGAGGCCTGATAAAACCGATAACAGTTACGTCCTGATGCCTTGGCATGATACATTGCCGTATCTGCAGCCCGTAACAAATCATCAATCGCTTCATCAGCCATCGGAAACATCACGATACCCACGCTTGCCGTGATATACATTTTATTTCGCTCTATCTCGAATGGAACAGAAAATTCCTTGAGAATTTTCTCGGCCACCTCTTCAACTACGACAATATGTTTGATGTTCTCCAACAATACCGTAAATTCATCACCGCCGAGACGTGCTACCGTATCGGCAGAGCGGATTGCGTTGTGAAAACGCTGCGCAGCAGACTGTAACAAAATATCGCCGGCAAAATGTCCCAAGCTGTCGTTGATATTCTTGAACTGATCCAGATCGATCATCAGCAAGGCCAACAGATTATTGTCGCGTTGGGCCCGATCGATCGCATGTTCCAACCGATCAAGAAACAAGGCGCGATTCGGCAACCCGGTCAGGGTATCGTGATATGCAAGGTAATCCAGGCGCTTTTCAAGTTCCTGGCGTGCGGTAATATCTTCGCCCACGCTGAGTGTACCGTCGAACTCACCACGTTCATCCACGACGCGTGCGTTAAACCAGGCTATCACACGCTCCTCACCGCCCCTGGTCAGGATCGGATTGAGGTGCTGGTTGGTTGATTTGCCATCGTTTAATGACTCGAACACATTACGTAACTGCGTTTCTGTCCCTTGTGGCAAAAATTCCCTAAACCAGTCCTTACCAAGGATTTCAGATGCCGAAAAACCGGTTACCTGAGTAAAGAATGGATTCACATAACTGACACATCCATTCCTATCCAGACCAACGCCAAGCAGGTTCACCTGCTCGAGTAAGGTGCGCCAGCGTGCCTCGCTCGCTGCCAACTGCGCAGTCTTTGTTTTAACTGCAACAGACAGGCGACGGCTTTCGGTAAAACTGCGATTGACAATAAACAATAGGGACAACAGCAAGGCACCGCCAATCAACCAGATATACGACACATTACCGTTATCTGTATCAGCCTCATTTGCATCCAGCCATACTCGGGTCTGCCACTTCGAATTACCAACCATGATATTGAAGTTATTAGTCAGTTCAGGAGGTTTAACAGTTCCCCAGATATGTTTGCCTTTACCATCAGCCAGTGAGATATGCACGTCCTTGTCAAGATCCTGCCTTACCAGTTGCAACATCTTATCAATTTCGATAACGCCTTGAACCAGCCCGAGAAACTCATTGCCACGATAAAGTGGGACACGCGCGATCGTAGAAAGATGCCCCTGCACGGTAACTGCAGGTGGATTCATGGTCATGCGTTTTTCACGTATTGCCTTCTCAACATAGGGTGCGGCAGGCCTGATTTTGAGATCGAGGCCAATTGCCTTTTCATTTCCTGCCAGGGGGAAAAAATGCCGTATTACCCGATTGGCATCGACAAAGGCAAAGCCACCAACGGCCGGTGTGTGTTGCAGCATCTTTTCTGCAAAACGATCGAAACTATCATAATCAGGTAGTCTGGGACCTGCCAGCATGAAAGCATGCATGCTCTCCACAGTATTTAACGGGATCTGGATAACTGTATTCAATCGCGACTGAACAAGGCGGGTTACCTTTTCCAGGTGAATTTTCTGCTGTTGTTGCTGTGCCAGATGCGCCGCGCGATCCGCTGAGATTAAAACGATCAGACCGATACCTAACAATAGTCCTAACGCTACCCAACGGTTTAACGTCATTAGGCTTGGTTTGACTGCGATATTGTTGCCAGTGGTGCTTCCCATCATGACGGGGTGAAATGTCCTTGCGCAATTCTGTTATATATTTATAGATAGAGCGACTACCACTACGAAACACAATCCAGAATAACACGAAGCAATTAGCCATGCGATTTATTAGCAGCAATTACCTCAAAAACATTAAGTTTATTTAATCTATCGCAGGTTCCGTGTCAGGGATAACGCAACGATTTCCAGCGCCAGAGATATTTACAGACGATTCCCCGGTACGGGCGCCAGTGCTCGGCAATCCGCAGCATCGATTGTTTCAGTGCTCTGCCGCTATGTTTGATCCCATATAATTGTTGCATGGCATTTTGAATACCAACGTCATTCACCGAAAATACATCTTTACGATTGAAGGCAAAAATCAGCAACATCTCGACCGTCCAGCGACCTACCCCGTGTATCTGCGTGAGGTGCGAGATAATCTGCTCGTCCGTATATTTTGTCAGGGTCGGATAATGCATCCCCGGTTCGAGTGCAAACTGTGCGATAGCCTTGAGATAATCCACCTTCTGGCGTGACAGACCGGCAGCCTGCAATCGTGCCACCGGCATGCGCCGTAACAACGTCGGCTCAGGATACTTTTCCGGAAACAGGGCCAACACTCGTGCATGAATCGTATCGGCAGCCTTGACCGAGAGTTGTTGCGCAATAATGGAATGCAACAGGGTTGCATATATATCCTGGTTGCGTCGGGCAACCGGAAAGGCAATTTGCGATATGAGTGGATGTAACTTGCGATCCTGCTGAATGAGGTATTGCTTAATTTCTTCGTAACGACGTGGTGGCATCGTATAGTTCATCCGCAGCGATGGACCAGGGCCTATTCTGTGCGATTACCATGGCCGTTGCCAATAGCCATTCATCGCGACATATGTGAGGGATGCGAGCCCGTCACTCGACCGCGGTTTGCGCCAGGGTACGCGCCGCCACCGTTTCCCGGATAGGCCGTATTGGCCGTACTTCAATACTACCCGCACGGGCCGGCGGGATCCTGGCGGCAATAGCAATGGCCTCATCCAGATCCTTCGCCTCAATCAGGTAAAAGCCAGTAAGTTGCTCCTTGGTTTCAGCGAAAGGACCATCGGTGATATGTGTCTTGCCATCACGGACCCGCACCGTGGTGGCAGTCTGCACCGGTTGGAGGGCCTCTGAGGCCAGACAATGTCCGCTGTCGCGGATAGTTGCATCATAGGCCACACAATCTTCATCGGGCAGGCTATCCAGCTGATGTTCATCGAGGTAGACCAGGCAAAGATATTTCATGCTTCACTCCATATCGATTTGTTTGGATACTGCAGTATTATTCTCGCCCATCATCCCGTTGATCATAGACATGTTGTAACTCAGCGATATCAATCTTTTTCATCTGCAGGAGGGCGCGCATGACTCGCGAGGACTTTTGCCTATTCTTATCACTCAATAATGTGCTTACCACGGAGGGGACTACCTGCCATGACACACCATACTTGTCCTTGAGCCAGCCACACTGTTGCGCCGTTTCGTCACCACCTTCAGTCAAGCGTTGCCAGTAATAATCCACCTCCGCCTGGGTTTCGCATTGCACCTGCAAGGAGATGGCCTCGTTGAAGTTAAATTTCGGCCCACCGTTTAAGGCCGTAAATTGCTGACCCGCGAGTTCGAATTCTACCGTCATGATCGAACCTTCTGGTTGCCCATGGATCTCCTGACCCTCGCTACCGTAATAGCTAATCTTAAGGAGCCGTGCATCTTTGAAAATTGCAGTGTAAAACCGGACCGCGTCCTCGGCCTGATTATCAAACCACAGACAGGGAGTGATGTGTTGCATGCGGGTTTATCCTTATTGATGGCAGGCTTGGCGGCTCAGTCAGATGCCATCATTTCACGAAAAACATTGCACGGCCTCACTTGAAGACGATACCTCATGCCATGACAATGACCATCCAGCCTAACCCGAACCGATCTTTTAGCATCCCGAAGCAGGGGGAAAAAAACGTTTTGCCCAATGGCATACGCACTTCCCCACCTTCGGCCAGCGCGGCAAACAAGGTTTTGGCCTCGGCTTCGCTGGCTGCAGAAATGGATAACGAGAATCCCTGGAACGCCGCCTGGCCCGAACACATGCCATCAGAGACCATCACGACAGACTCACCGATACGCACATTAGCATGCATGATTTTGTCCTCGCTCCCCGCGGGAAGCATACCGGGTGGGTGTGGTTCCGGGCTGTCCTTGTACCGCATCAACATCGTGACTTCTGCATCCAGGGCCTGACGGTAAAACGCCAGTGCCTCCTCGCAGCGACCTTCGAAAAACAGATAGGGTTCAATCATCGTAGCCTCTCCTTAAAATATATGAGATATATGAGCAAGTGCCTCAATCACCGCTCATTCAGCCTATAGTCGAATTCCACCACCTGAGATCGACAACCAGTGACATCATTTTTTTACACTGTCGCATTGTCCAGTTCACACAGTCGCCGTTGCAAAAAACGCCGTTCCGGTTCCTGCCGGCTTAGGGCCAGCGCACACTCGTAGGCGGTACGCGCTGTGGCGTGTTTACCCAGGCGACGGTATAAATCCGCGCGTGCTGCATGGGCCAATCCATATTCCGTCAGTTCCCCAGATGCCAGACGATCGATAATCGCGAGGCCCGCAGCGGGGCCATCCCGCATCGCCAGCGCCACGGCACGATTCAACTCCACCACGGGGGATGGAGCGACACGCTGCAACACATCGTACAGGCCCACGATTTGAGGCCAGTCGGTTTCGTCCGCGCTGGCTGCCTCGGCATGCACGGCAGCAATCGCCGCTTGCAGTGTATAGGGCCCAAAGCGGCGTGTATGTAAGGCCTGTTCCACCAGGGCAATCCCTTCGGCGATCAGCGCATGATTCCAGCGTGAGCGATCCTGTTCATCTAACAGGATAAGATCACCGGATTCCGTACTGCGTGCCTCACGGCGAGACTCATGCAACAACATTAAGGCCAGCAAACCCATGGCTTCCGCCTCCGGTAACAGTTCGACCAGCAGACGACCCAGACGGATTGCCTCGTAAGTCAGGTCGGCACGCGTTACTGATTCCCCTGAGGATGCAGAATATCCTTCATTGAACACCAAGTAGATTACCTGCAGGACCACTTCAAGGCGTGGCGGCAATTCTGAATATGCGGGAACTGCATATGGTATACGTGCGTCGCGGATCTTAGCCTTGGCACGCACGATGCGCTGTGCCAGTGTCGGTGCACGCATCAAAAAGGCATGGGCGATTTCTTCTGTGGTTAGATCGCATACCTCGCGCAAGGTCAAGGCCACCTGGGCCTCGGCGGCCAGGGCGGGGTGACAACAGGTAAAAATCAAGCGCAGTCGATCATCTGCGACACTCTCTTCACCAATTTCGCTTGCGTCGGGCTCGGCCGCCAGCGAATCGATCATGGCATCCAGCGAATCGAAGCGACTTTGCCGACGTATCCGATCAATCGCCTTGAAGCGACCTGCCGACACCAGCCAGGCTCGCGGATTGGTGGGAATACCATCCTGTGGCCATTGTTCCAGGGCTGCACGAAAGGCATCGTGCAATGCCTCTTCCGCCAGGTCAAAATCTCCACCTAACAGGCGAATCAGGGTCGCTAGCACTCGGCGTGATTCTTCACGATAAATGCGTTCAATCTGTTCCAGACTTTGTTCGCTGGAAGCATCTGACATACACAGTGTCTCCGTAGCTAACTTTGTTCATCAAATTCGGCGAGGCACACAACTTGATCCCAACCTACACGTTCACCCGGGTGTACCAGCGGATGTTTGGCCATCATCTTGTTAGCCTCGATCATAATTTATGGCCTGCTCAATTCCCTAATTTCCATGACCAGATCTGAATCGTACAAGCACCTCCCTCTCGCAGGCAGACAGGTCATCGAATTCGGCTTCGTTTTAATACGCAAAATACAACAGGTATTTACAAATAACTTCTGACGCGTTGTACGTGATATCCAATAATCGAATGGCGAAGACCAGATTCGACAATGTGACAATCTGAATTGCCATTCCGCGTATAGCAGTTCAGAATACCCATGTAAGCTTAATAATAGACGGAAAACCCGTGACTGGAGAAAGACAGCTTACAGAAGCTGAAGTGAGGAAAATCGTTTCGTGATCTGAGCACGTGCACTAAACTTTAATACACACCCTTACCGGCCGGGCAAGTGCCCGACCGCTAAGACATTTCTGGTATGGCTGGCGCGTAATTATGCCGCCAGTTTGCGACTGGCCTGCTTGAATTGTTCGTTGACGAATTTCCAGTTCACAACATGCCAGAAGGCTTTGACATAGTCCGGTCTAGCATTGCGATAATCTATATAATAAGCATGTTCCCAGACATCACAGGTTAATAGCGGTGTCTGGCCATGGCGTAATGGTGTGTCGGCATCGTGCGTGGTGGTGATGGCCAATTTACCGTCTTGATCCATTACCAACCAGGTCCAGCCAGAACCGAAATGATTATTCGCTGTGGTCGAGAACTCCGTCTCAAAACTTTCCAATGAACGGAACCTGCGATTGATCACATCCAGCACCTCACCCTTAGGTTGTTCACCCGGCGGACACATGCATCGCCAATAGAAGGCATGGTTCCAGGCCTGAGCTGCATTGTTAAAAATCGGGCCAGTGGCCGTCATGATAATCTCTTCCAATGATTTGTCAGCAAATTCCGTATCCTTGATCCTGTCATTGAGTTTATTAACGTATGCCGCGTGATGCTTACCGTAGTGATATTCCAGCGTTTCCATGGAAATATAAGGTGCAAGTGCGTCCATTTCGTACGGGAGCGCCGGAAGTTTGTGCATATTTTCCATTGTGGTGCCTCCTTGTCGTTATTTAACTTACACTTGATGACGTGCTATGTGACAAGTCGTTGTGTGATTAGTTTTATCTGTCCGACAATTACCTGCGAGTTATTAAATAAACTGACATTATGTTTGTCATAATTACAGATTATATATTCAAGTCTGTTGCAATAAATGGTGTAATAAAATAGACATGGTCACGAGTAAATTCATAAAGGATTTTAAATAGCCCAGCACACCGATGACTTCAAAGGTAAATCCACTCAGGCAAGTGTATGGTTTTCTTATCACGCCGATTAGCTGGAAAGATACATTATGGATGTGGGCTTATGCACTATTGTGGTTTTTCATTGACAATACATCCAAACTCCTGGCTTACCGATTAGTCCACAATCATTCAACGATAACCGCGTGCTACTCCGGCCAGCGCGATAAAATACCGGAAACACTGTGTGAACTATTCCTTCAGCTCGATTTTGTTACCGCTCTATTGAACCATCGCTGTGTCTACTGGTCACATTTGACACGACACGTCTCCACAGGTAATGGATGATTAACATCGCATAGTTGCCGCGTGTAGCACGTTCACCACGATAGCTGACCCCACGCTACCGTGTGGCTGGTCTCGTCTTATTCCAAGCTGTCAGCGAACCGGCATACTCAGACAGGCATTTCATCGATTGGGCTTAACAACAATTTCCCGAAGTCATTTAAAAAGCAAAGCTAGGAGGAATCATGAAGAAACAAATGCTCATTTCTTTCGTTTCGTTATTAGTTGCGTTGTTTGGTGTCAATGTCGCTTACGCAAACACCAATGCGCAAAAAGAAATTTCGACTGCACTCACTCATGCCGGTTATGCCGAACAAGTCACGAATGTGGATAAAGTACATTTACACCTGCATCATGTCATTAATTGCCTGGTTGGTACCAAGGGCGTCGGTTTTGATGCCAAGGCGGGTGATCCCTGTATCGGTATGGGCGACGGCGCTATCAAGGATTTTAACTACAAGATGGCAGACAAGCTCAGACGCGATATGCTGAAGCAAGCTCTGGAAGACGCCAATTACGGACTAATGACCAACCGTCTTAAGATTGCACGTAATGCGGCAGATCTGGTTGCCAAGGATTTGAAAAAGGCCGAGGAAGATCTGTAACTCTTACTGGTTTGATTGCCGGACTGGTGACTGTCTTGCTTCTACAGATACCGGTCCGGCATGCCATGTCTGACTTACTATTTAAGAAAATTCAGTTCAACCATTGGAAATTACTTTCGCATATTGCTCATCCAGGTACCTGACTAGATCATCTGCTGTGAGGGGTACGCTGAAATAGTTTCCTTGAACAAAATCGCATTTATGTTCACGCAATAACTCCAGCTGCTCCCTGAACTCTACTCCCTCAGCGACCACTTCCATATTTAAGGCATGCGCCATTGCAATGATAGACAGTGTCAAGGTGGTTGCCTGTTCATCACCCGGGATATCCCGGGTGAAGGCACGGTCGATTTTCAGGGTATGCACCGAGAAACGCTTGAGATAACCCAGTGAAGAATAGCCAGTACCAAAATCATCGATTGCAAGTTGTACACCCATGGCACAAAGTTTATTAAACATAGACTTGGTATTAACACTTTCATCCAGCAACAGGCTTTCTGTGATTTCCAGTTCCAGGGACTGCGGCAACATGCCGGTGCTGGAGATAGTCTTTTCCACTGTATCAATAAAATTTTCCCGCATGAATTGCCGACTGGAAATATTTACTGCCAGCTTCTCTGGGGCAATATTTTTTTTCCGCCATTCCTGAAACTGACTACAGGCATTTTGTAACACCCATTCGCCAATCGGTTCAATCAGACCACAATCCTCCGCCAGTGAAATAAATTGGGCCGGTGTAACAAGACCGATATCTGGGTGATTCCAGCGAATAAGTGCCTCAACGGCGTTAACCCTCCCGCTGCCAAGATCGATCTGCGGCTGGTAGTAAAGACAGAATTCATCACGCTCGAGTGCATGTCGCAGAGCTGTTTCCATTTCAATCCGATGCACAAGCTCCTTGTTCATGCTTTCCTCAAAAAACTTGTAACGGCCGCGTCCACTTTCCTTGGCATGATACATAGCCGCATCCGCATGAGCCAGCAGCGACTTATTATCGACGCCATCCTCAGGGTAAATCACAATACCTACACTGGCATTGATAAATATCTCGCGTGCGTTGATAACATACGGTCTGCTGATTTCAGAAATTATGTGTTCCGCGATATAGCCTGCATCCTTAGGACTGGAAACACTTGATAGCAGAATAACGAACTCATCGCCACCAAGCCGTGACACCGTATCAGTTTCCCGCACACAGTTTCGCATTCTTTCTGCTACTTTGCGTAGCAACTTGTCACCACTTGCATGTCCAAGTGAATCATTAATATTCTTGAACCGGTCCAGATCAATATAGAGTATGGCAGCCCTTTCCTTATTGCGACGTGCACGAATAATATGCTGTTCCAAGCGGTCGTTAAATAGCTGTCTGTTCGGCAAATCGGTCAAAAAGTCAAAATGCGCCTGGCGATATAACTTTTCATCCCGGTCTGCAGTTGCCAGTGCTACTGCAAGTCTATCAATTATATCGCGAACTGAATCGGGTTCTTCTACTTTCTCGGTCAAATCCGACCTGTATCCCAGGCTGAAAATTGCCCGTAGGCCTCCATTGAGCAAAATCGGGCACGTCTGTGCAGTCGTCACACCCTGATTGATTATTGTTTGCAGACATTGCAAGGGCTGCGTTTTTAAATCCTGCAGTTTAACGTCCTCATAGGTTAGTAGTTGATTAACTTCACTTGATGGAAGCTTTGCCTTTTCAACAACCGCTGGCCGGTTATCTCCGACATCCTTGATATATGTCCAGCCTGCTGTTGTATCCGATTTATCCAGGAGAGTAATCACCATAAAATCGCAGGAAATAATCTTATGCGCCGTGTCAAAAATATTTGCCAGTACGACATCCAGGTCTGGATAGGTCAGGATAAGGTGATCAATATCTGAGAGTACCTTCAGGATATTAAATTGTTTTTCCAGCCTGGCAGCCATTATATTAAAAGAATCGCCCAATTCCCCAAATTCATCCTTGGTATCAACATTTACTTTTTCACCAAATTCATATCTAGCGAGTCGTCTGGTAGCACCCACCAGTCTTTCCAAAGGAAACATGATCCTTCGCACTTGAATCAGGCTCAACAATAAAACTGTCAGAAGTGAAAATAATATTATCAGAGGGAAAATTTTGTGATACGCATAAACGGGCAGGAGTGCTTCCGATTCTGATCGGCTCGATATGATTTTCCAGTCCGTTCCGTAAAAATTGGATTTAATAAATAGGCCCCAGGCAACAGCCAGATTCTTACCATCGTTATTGTTCCAGCTTAATCTCCTCGAATCTGCTTGTCCGGACATTTCTCTGACTTTTTCCTGTAATGCCTTATAACTTTGGTTTGGGCAAAATAACACCTTACCATTATCATCAATCACACAGAGAAAGGTTGAAAACGGCAGGCTATCCTTGTTTCCCCATAAAAAGTTATTATTCAATTCCGCTACTAGTGTCACTACTTTATTATTTTTTACTATCGTAGTAACACGCCGCAGGTAAAGCTTCGCGCCACCATCAATTCCAGACTTGCTAAACAAAATAGATTTATTTTCCGTTTGGGCATTCTGATAATCGAGTGGCAAACGGTCTGCAGGAACCATTTCTAAACGTAGTGCATCAATTTGATGTTCGGTATCAAATATTTTTAGAACGTGACCATTCTGATCGGCAAGTACCTCATCCTGATGTAACTGGGACAGTTTTCGTAGCTTGTTATCGACAAGTAATAACCTGTCGAGCACCGCCATACCATATAATTTACTTGCGTGCTGTAATTGCTTATAAGACTGCTGGACAAGCAGATCAGTCACATAAGTAAATGAGTAAAAAGCCGTTACCGCAATGGGAACCAGTGTTGAAATAAAGAACAGCCAGATGACACGCCTTGCTACTTTGCTGCGGTAAAAAGCGAAGTTAAATCGCATCACGAAACCCGATTGCTAATAATTGCTCGCGAGGCCGACAAAACTGCCATTATTTGCCCGCACGATGTCGTCCTGGCTGGCTTTAGCGGTCAATGGTGATGAACTCTGACCATCCTTGCCAGAACTGTATAGGTCATAGTCGGTATTTAGCGGGACCAGATTATGGTCCTTACGCACATTACCGATATTTGCCGTGGCGATATTAAGGTAATGATATGGATTACCCCAGGGGTCTGTTAAGTTGCCCATACCCAGGACAGCCAGTGATGCAGGATAAACTTTGTTATCATCATGGAAATCGTCGATTGCAAGACTCATGACACGTATCTGTTTTACTGCATTGGCGACCTTGGCAGCATCGACGTAACCGCTGTAGGAAACGAAGGCGATACTGGCCAGCACACCAATGATTGCTACTGCCACCATTAACTCCAGTAAGGTGAATCCGTACTGATTGGCAAACCATACTGATGATAAGCGGGCATTCACTTCTGGACAGTTACTCGCTTTCTCAATGGCACCGTTACCTGCCATGTTTCTGGCGGGAATACCATCACATTGGTTGGGCTGCATGACGACATGCGTTATTGTTGGCTCAAGCACTGACATTGTTTTACTTAATTTTTATATTGAAATTTGTGCTACTCATGGACAATCTTAAAAGCTGTTCCACTGTGTCCCTGGTTTGCATAAGTTAACAATATTTAACAGTTTAAAGTGAAAACTCCCTAAGCAACAGAGAGCGTAGTCACAAATACCCTTTCCTGTACAGCGGATTTTCACAACTTTAAATTAGCATCATAACTAATTGATTTTAATCTATTTTGAAAACTAATACATTATCTCTTCTACAGGCTTGTGTGTGCCGGTTGCCCGATATTTTTATCAACTGGACCAGACTGGAAAATTTGTTATCGCTCAAGTTTATACATTAGCTACCATTTATATTAGAATTATCTAATTTATCGCCTCACGGGAACTTGTGCGAACTGGAAACCCTCTCCCCTGAGTGCTCTAAAATACCAAGCCCGTTAATCGCCAACATCAGGGAATTACCATGTCAGACCTTTTTAAAGAAAAAGCCGGTGACTGGGACGCAAATCAAATGCGTTTGCAGCTGTCATCCGCTATCGGCACCTCGATACTGAACACCGTACCGTTAGATGAACACATGGCTGTCATGGATTTTGGTGCAGGGACCGGTCTGTTGACTTCGCATGTAGCCCCTCGTGTTAAACAGGTTGCCGCTGTCGATACCTCAGCATCGATGCTGGACAAATTATCTGCAAAACCCGAGTTTCAGGGGAAAGTCACCGCTATTTGCCAGGACATTACCGAACATCCCCTGGAACAACGCTTTGATCTGATCATCAGCGCCATGGCCATGCACCACGTGGAAGACACCCACGAGCTGTTTGCAGCCTTTGCCGAACATCTGCAGCCTGGTGGCCGGATTGCGCTCGCCGATCTGGACAAGGAGGATGGCACATTCCATCCGGTGGATGTTGAAGGTGTATTCCATCACGGGTTTGCACGAGATGAATTACAAAACATCATCGAAGCGCAGGGATTTGTGGATATCCGGTTTGAAACCGCCCATACGGTAGACAAAGAGGGTCGGCAATACCCCATCTTTCTTGTCACTGCCACCAAAGCCTGAACCACGCATCTCCTAAGTAAAATCGGTTTGCAGCCGGACGCTGCACACCGATATTTTGAATCTACCGGCGGCAGGCAACCTCTCTTCCAGGTAACCCTCCTGATATTTTCCTGTATCAGCACAAAATGACGCAGTGAAATAATTTCATTGTATTGCTGTCAACCACAAGCTACCTGGTGCGTTTGTAATTGCAGGATGACGAATAGTTTGGCATTGCGAACCGGTTTGGTTTTGCTGGTGTCAAATATGAAAATTCTTGCTTAGTGGCGAGTCTGAAACTCGCGACCGTCCTGCCAGATACAAAAACTGTGCTCACCAACCTTGATTGGAGCAACGATGCTGCTGACCAGTAATCAGGCGATTGACCGCTTAAGTCTCGGCGCAACCCTGCAACTCGATGCAGAACTCCACCGCCACGGTGTGACAGACTGGATCACCGATCAACTGAACCCAGGCACAGAACCCGGTAACCTGCAGGCCCGATTGACCGGGCTTGCTGCCATCACCCTCAATCCCGCGGAGTTATTCGAACGTTACTGGATCCCCTTCAAACAACGCAAAGATCCGGAACTCAAACAACGTTTCCGTATGCAGGCACAACAGTTATATATGGAATCCGCCAGCGCTCGCCTGTGGCACGCCAGCGACAGTCCCTGGCAGTTGCGTGAATTGCTGGTGGACTTCTGGTTCAATCATTTCAACGTCTTTGTCCATAAGGGGCTGTGTAATCTGTGGACCGGCAGCTTTGAGACCCAGGCCATACGTCCACATGTCCTTGGCCGCTTTTCGGATTTGTTACTGGCTACCGCCAGGCACCCAGCGATGTTGTTTTATCTCGATAACTGGATGAATACCGCACCGGACTCCGCGTGGGCGCATGGCGCCAGGAAGGGACTCAATGAAAACTATGCGCGCGAGTTAATGGAATTGCATACCGTGGGTTTACACTACACCCAGGCCGATGTCGCTGGTGCCACCCGCTTACTGACCGGTTGGGGACTGCAACGTAAACTCGGTTTTCGTTTCGATCCGAGACGTCACGATTTTGCCGCACAAACAATTCTCGGGCGGCGTTTCAGTGGCGGCGAAGCGGCCATCACCGATTTTCTCCATTACCTCGCAACCCATCCGGATACGGCACAACACATCGCATTCCGCCTGGCGCAGTATTTTGTCGCGGATCAACCAGCCCCCCGACTGATTGAGCACATGCGTGTTCGCTATCTTGCCACACAAGGCAACCTGAAAGCCGTCACCCAGGCCATGATCGAACACCCGGAGTTTGCCAGAGCGGCGACACGCCGGGACAAATTCAGAACGCCGTTTCGTTATGTGATGGCGGTGATGCGCGCAAGCCAGCGTACCCCTCAAAACTGCCGGCCGTTGATCGGAACCCTGCACCAGTTGGGTCAACCCTTATATGGCTGCATGACACCTAACGGTTGGGCCAACACACAAGCTGAATGGCTGTCACCGGATGCACTCACGGCACGTCTCAATTTCGCCGTTGCCCTCGGCGGTGGTTGGTTGCCAGTGTCGCAAGTTAAAGCGGACATGATGATGGCCCCCGCCATGGGCGCAACCCAATCGCTTACGCCACAACGACCACACAAACATAATCCGGTTGGGCTGGAGATCGTGCTCGCGGCGCTGGGGACCCGCCTGCCGCGCAAAACCATTGCGGTCGCCAAACTGGCACCGCCACCTTTGCAGGCGGCAGTCCTGCTGGGTAGTCCCCAAATGCAATACTGTTGAACAGGTGATGCCATGAAACGACGTGACATTCTCAAATTCGGTGCCGCTTCCACGGCCGGCCTGCTGCTGCCATTGGGACACCATGCCTGGGCGGCCCGTTCTGCACAACACGGCCCGCGCCTGGTGGTGTTATTTCTGCGCGGCGCCGTGGATGGCCTCAGTGTGGTGGCCCCGTATGCAGACGAGTTGTATTACGACTATCGCCCGAGCATTGCCCTCAACCGGCCGGGTGAAACCGATGGCCTGCTGGATCTCGACAGTCACTTCGGCCTGCACCCATCACTGGCGTCGCTGTTCCCCCTGTGGCAATCCCGGCAACTGGCCTTTATTCATGCCTGCGGTTCACCCGACCCCGATCGGTCACATTTCGAAGCCCAGGCCTACATGGAAACCGCCACCCCCGGTATCACCACCACCCGCAGCGGCTGGCTGAACCGTCTGGCGGCCGCCATGCATTTTGAGCACGCTGCGGATACGGTCGCCTTTGGTGCGACCCAGCCCCTGATCACCCGCGGCAATGCCCCCACCGCGACATTTCCCGTGGGTCAGGGTGCTACCCGCATGAAACCCATGGATCGTGATCCGGTCCGCCTTGCTTTCGACGCTGTGTATGCCGGCGATCCTCGGCTGGGTCGAATTTATGACGAGGCAATCCAGTCACGCGCCACCTTGTTGGCGGCAGTCAATCAGGATATGCAACACTCTGCCCAGGGCGCCCCCGATCCCAAGGGCTTCAGTAATGATGCGCGCCGGGCCGCGCACATGATGGTGGCCGATCCGGCATTACGCCTGGTATTTTTCCAGCTCGGTGGCTGGGATACCCACGTCAATCAGGGTGCAGCCCATGGTCAGTTAGCAAACCGACTCAGATTACTCGGCGATGGCCTGGCGACATTTCAGGCAAGCCTCGGCCCAACCTGGCAGGAAACCGTGGTGCTGGTGATATCCGAGTTTGGGCGCACGGCCCACGAAAATGGCGACTGCGGCACCGACCACGGTCACGGTAATGTCCATTGGCTATTGGGTGGTCCCGTTGCCGGGGGGAAAGTCTACGGTGACTGGACCGGCATCAGTGACGACGCCTTACACCAGGGTCGTGATCTGCCGGTCACGACCGATTTTCGGTCGGTTATCGACCTGATCCTAGAAGCACACCTTTGTGCCTCGGCCAGTGCACGCCGACTGGTGTTACCCCGTTTTTCACCCGATTGCAAACCCATCGCCGGCCTTTTCGTTTAAAATTCACCAGCGCTGCATGTACCCATAATGCACATGCATGCTGCTGCTTGGGTTGAACCTTTGTCCCGGGCTCTCGGTCGAAGTACCGTTACTGATGATTATTTTCACAACAAGAAAAGAGATGTTTATGCGACAACTATTCAACGGACTGGCCCTGGTCCTCACACTCCTGACAACCGGCTTCCTATACAACAACAACGTGACCGCTGCCGGCAATGATCGCGCCCAGGCCATGGAGCAGCTGGCCGGCTCCATGCTCAAGGACATCGGGCAGACCACCTGGATTCGCGAAGGCAAGGGTCCAAAGGTGATTTATGTGTTCTTCGATCCGAACTGTCCCTTCTGCCACCGGCTGTTTGTAAACACACGCGAGTGGATTAAACAGGGCAAGGTGGAACTGCGCTGGATCCCGGTTGGTATTCTCACCACCACCAGTGCCGGTAAGGCGGCAGCAATCCTCGGTGCCAAGAGTCCGCGCAAGGCCTTCTACCAGAATGAAGAGCATTATGATCGGGGCGGGGCGATTGAAGAAGACATCCCGACACCTGCCGTGGAGAAAAAACTCAAGGCCAACGACGCCCTGTTGGCGCGTACCGGTTTTGGCGCCGTACCGGTTATGTTGTTTGATGGCAATGATGGCACGCCGATCATTGTGCAAGGTTCACCACCGAAGCAAAAACTGGCTGTCATTCTCAAGTATGTAAAGTAAAGGATTTGTCATCTGCTCAGTGCAACACTGAGCAAATGCACACACAGTATTGACTATTGCTCAGGAACAACATTGGAATCAATAAATTCTCGTGCCGCTGAAGACATTGCGCTGATCTGGTGCAACGCTCGATGGACTAGAAGTATACTGGTGCAGCACATTCAGTGCATCGGCCAGATCAGGTAACCAGAAAAGAGAAAGTTAGCGGGATAAGTAAAGAAATTGCCTACTGATCGCGCAATAGCATCGGTTACGCACAAAAATTGCTAGACAAGATAGTCCAGGCAACAAACTACTATAGAAAGTGGCTTTGCAAACGACTAACACAATAACTTGTCGAGGTATCTCCGGTGGCTGTCAATATACGCATCTTTAACTTCCTGAAGAAATTCCGTGTTGAAACTGATCGCACGGCCTTGAACAAGAATGCCTTACAGCAGGCCTTCCTGGATAACTTGTTTTATATACAGGGAAAATTTCCCACCCTCGCCACACAAAACGACTACTACATGGCCCTTGCTTATATGGTACGCGACCGTCTGTTGCATTGCTGGATCAGTACCGCTTCCGAATACACTGAAAAGAGTTCACGCACCGTCGCATATCTGTCCGCAGAATTTCTCATGGGACCACATTTAGGCAATAACCTGATCAATCTCGGGATCTGTGAGGATGTCAAAACTGCAATAGAAGAGTTAGGACTCGATTTTGATCAGCTACTCGATCAGGAAGTAGAACCAGGGCTTGGCAATGGCGGTCTTGGACGACTCGCTGCCTGCTTCCTGGATTCGATGGCGAGTCTGGAGATTCCGTCGGTTGGGTATGGCATCCGTTACGAATACGGAATTTTTGATCAGGAAATCGTCGATGGCTGGCAGGTAGAGAAAACCGACAAGTGGTTGCGTTTTGGCAATCCCTGGGAGATCGTCCGACCGGAATGGTCAGTGGAAGTCAAATTCGGTGGTTACACCCTGCATCATGCCGATGCTGAAAGTGACAGTAACACCTATGTGAAGAAACAATGGGTACCGGGAAAAACCGTGGTGGGTATACCCTATGACACGCCGATCCTCGGTTACAAGGTCAATACCTGCAATACCTTACGACTATGGCGTGCCGACGCACCTGAATCGTTTGACTTCGCGGTGTTTAACCGCGGTGACTATTACGGTGCCGTCAATAGCAAAGTGGAATCGGAAAACATCAGCAAGGTCCTCTATCCTAACGACGAGCAGGTGCAGGGCAAGGAACTACGTTTACAGCAGCAATACTTTTTTACTTCCTGTTCTCTACAGGACATGTTGCGTATCATCAAAATCCAGGATGTCCCAATCAGTCATTTTCATGAAAAATTTGCAATCCAGCTGAATGATACACACCCGGCAGTTGCTATTTCTGAACTAATGCGCCTGTTGATTGACGAAAACGATATTCCCTGGACCGAGGCCTGGGCAATAACCCAAAAATCCTTTGCCTACACCAACCATACCCTGCTACCGGAAGCCCTTGAACGCTGGCCCCTGGGTATGTTTCAAAAGCTGTTACCACGTAACTTTGAAATCATTCTCGAAATCAACGAACAATTCCTCAAACAGGTCCGCAGCAAATACCCGGATGACCATGACCGTATCGCACGCATGTCCATCGTTGACGAATTCGGCGAACGCTTTGTGCGCATGGCCAATCTGGCCTGTGCCGGTAGTTACGCCATCAATGGTGTGGCTGAGTTACACTCGGAATTACTGAAGCAGGACGTACTCAAGGATTTTTATGAATTCAGTCCGGAAAAATTCAGTAACAAGACCAACGGGGTAACCCCGCGGCGCTGGATGGTTCTGAGCAATCCTCGCCTGTCCACCTTGATTACCGAGACTATCGGTGACAAATGGATCAAGGCGCTGGATCGACTGAAAAAACTCGAACCCTATGCCACCGATGCAGCATTCTGTGATGTCTGGCGTCGCATTAAACATGACAACAAACAGGATTTTGCCAACCTGGTGAAAGCCAAGACCGGTCTGTCAATTGACCCGGATTCAATGTACGATGTGCAGGTCAAGCGCATCCATGAATACAAGCGCCAGCACCTCAACATCCTGCACGTGATTGCCCTGTATCTGAAAATCAAGGCCAATCCGAATATCAACCTGCATCCGCGTACATTTATTTTCGGCGGTAAAGCCGCACCTGGATATCACATGGCCAAATTGATTATCAAGCTGATCAATTCGGTGGGACAGGTCGTAAATAACGATGCCGCAATAAGAAATCTGATTAAAGTGGTTTACCTGCCGAATTTCAATGTCAGTAACGGTCATCACGTCTACCCTGCCGCAGAACTCTCGGAACAGATTTCCACGGCAGGTAAGGAGGCCTCCGGTACCGGCAATATGAAGTTCTCGCTCAATGGCGCACTCACAATTGGAACACTGGATGGCGCCAATATTGAGATCCGGGAAGAAGTCGGTGCGGACAATTTCTTTTTATTTGGCCTGACCGCACAGGAAGTCATGGGTTTAAAGCAATCAGGTTATCACCCCTATGCCTACCTGCATGAAAATCCCCTGCTACAGGAAATTTTTAACACCATTCGCAGTGGATTGTTCTCCAATGGAGATAGTAGCCTGTTTTCACCCTTGCTGGAAAACCTGGTTGGCCATGATCCATATCTTGTTCTGGCAGATTTCCAGTCCTATCTCGACTGTCAGGAACAAGTAAACCAGGCGTACCAGGATCAAACAGACTGGACCCGCATGTCGATCCTGAACGCTGCCCGCTGTGGCAAATTTTCCTCTGACCGCAGCATCAGGGAATACAGCAAGGATATCTGGAACGTCAAACCTGTGCCGATAAAACTCTTGAGTGTCGATGATGTCAAGGCAGATATCGCGCAATGAATCGAGTTAACGAGAAGATTGACTCGCCTCACGATTTTCATTCTGGACAAGGTATGCATATCTTCAGCTAGTACAGAACTAGCGCACAACAAACTCTGCTTTGACCTTAATTAAGTTGGCGTAATGAACAATACTCATCGAAAATAATGATAATACGTGTGCGCCAGCAATCGATTCTGGCGTAGAATATTCCGCGCAAACTTTTGGGCAACAAATATACAAATGCGCAGGAGGTAATCATGAACAATCATGTAAAAAAAATCACCATTTTGGGATGTTTCACCATCGCGACGCTACTGCTCACCGCATGTAACAAACAAGAACAACCCGCAAAGTCGACGCAACCGGAAACATCGGTGTCATCTCAATCAACCCCAAGTTTACCGGATGTGATTAGTTTCAAGAAAATGGCTCTGTATCCGGAAGGCCTCGAATATGATGTGAAAAATAATCGGTTCCTGGTCACTTCCCTGCATGAAGGTACGGTCGGAACCGTCACCCCGGATGGTCATTACCAGGTCCTGTTCCAGGACAGTCACATGGTGTCGGCCATTGGCATCCGCGTGGACAAGATGCGTGACCGCGTGCTGGTGTGTAACTCTGACCCAGGCGTCAGTATCCACACCAACAAAGAAACCCAGGGCAAGCTTGCCGGGCTCGCCGTGTTCCAGCTCTCGACCGGCAAGCTGATTAAATATATCGACCTGGCTGGCCTCAGCAATGGTGGTGGCCATTTCTGCAACGATATCGCGCTGAATGAAGCCACCGGTGTGGCCTATGCCACTGACAGCTTCTCGCCGATTATCTATAAAATCGATGCAGACAATAATGCCTCAATCCTGCTGAAGAATGATCGTTTTCTTGGCAAAGGTTTTAATCTCAATGGAATCGTGGTGAAGGATAATTATCTGGTGGTTGCCAAGGACAATGATGGTCTGCTATTCAAGGTGCCCCTGGATGACCCGGAAAAATTTACCGAGGTCAAAATTCCGGAAAAACTGGTAGGTGCGGATGGTCTGTTGTGGGCATCAGACGGTTCCCTCATTGTCATAGCCAACGCGGATACCAACAAGGTATTTAAGCTCAGTAGCGACGATAATTGGGCATCAGCGAAGATTGTCAACAGTGTCCCGACTGGGCAGGTCTTCGCAACCACGGGTGTCGATATTAGTGGCAATATCTACGTCCTGTACGCAATGTTGCACGTGTTGTTTAATCCCGAAACCAAACAGCAGGTAGAGACATTCGAGATTCATAAAGTAGCACTGTAATCACGTCTGGCTGGATAGCTTTAAGCACAAAATAAAAAGGCTCCGAAAGGAGCCTTTTTATTTTCCGAACCAACAAAACTCGACTGGATTATCTGACATAACCCTGTTTCTGGCGCATACTTATCGCTGAGATAGATATCCGCAAATCAATCTGACCAACAAACCATCTGTCTGCCCTGTGGTCTAACGAAGCAAAATGACATACGCCTGCAAAGGGAGAATCATATGGAAAACGTGGGTTTCATTGGACTAGGGGCCATGGGTTCTGGCATGGCACGCAATGTTCGCAAGCGTGGCTACACCCTGGGGGTCTATAACCGTAATATCATACGTTGCCAGTCCTTCATGGAGGAAGGTAGCACGGTATATTCCAGCCCCGCCGATGCCGTATTCTTTAATGACATCGTGATCATCATGGTGACTGACCCACCAGCACTTGCACAAATCGTCGAAGGCGAAAACGGCATCCTTGCTGGACTGAGCAGAAAAACGACCGGCGATAGCCTGATCATCAACATGAGTACCGTCTCACCACAATCAACCCTGGATACTGCCGCCAGGATCCGGTCCGCCGGTGGCCGCTTTGTTGATGCACCGGTGTCGGGTACCGTTAAACCGGCACAGGAAGGCACCTTAATCATACTCGCTGCGGGCGAGGATGCAGATGTCAATGCCGCTGAACCGGTTTTGAAGTCTATGGGTAAAGCAATTATTCGGTGCGGTGCAGTTGGCCAGGCCACACGAATGAAGTTAGTCCTCAATCTCATGCTAGCTGGCATGATGCAATGTCTGGCCGAAGGTCTCAGTCTCGCCGAGACACAGAGCCTGGATGGGGCTGCTGTGCTAGCCGCCCTCAGTGGCGGCCCTTTAGGTGCAGGTCTGTATCAGATGAAGGGGAACATGATGCTGGACGATGACTTTAGCAAGCAATTCCCGGTGGATCTCATGTTCAAGGACCTGAACCTGGTACTTGAGGCAGCAGGCCATACCCGCCTGCCACTGCCTATGACTGCAGCTGTGCGCGAGACGTTCAGCGCAGCGCGTGGTCTGGGTTATGGCAACGAAGACATGGCTGCGGTGATCAAGGTTTTACGTCAGTATCGCGATCGAATGGCATAGCGATTCCAATTAGGTCCCACTGGTTTAACTCTCTAGCCGCACGCTCATTACCCGGGTGGATGGGCAGTTATCACAGCAACAGCCCTCTCCCTGGGCCGGGATATCATGCTGCCTTCCCCCATTCTTACCGTTTCAGGCAGCACCAGAAACTGGAAAAGTATTCTGGATCTTGAATCTCGCCACAAGACTAAGTCCTACCGCGAGGATGCTCAGGCATGGCAATTCTGGCTCGACTGCCCTAAATATCACCTCGCTTCTCGTCGATACTATACTTATAGGCATTGATTATCGTTCAGTAACAGTATCTCTTACCTTACTTATTTCATGGATTAGATCTGACGAGAGAGTATCATGATGGGCACAGTAGAACACTTACTGGCTGACAAAGGCTACAAAATCTGGTCGATCCCGCCCGATGCGACGGTGTTTGACGCGATCAAGCTCATGGCAGAGAAAGACATTGGCGCCTTACCGGTTGTGGAAGACAGCAAACTGATTGGAATCTTTTCCGAACGTGATTACACCCGCAAGGTCATTTTGCAGGATCGCTCCTCCAAAAATACCAGGGTCAGCGACATCATGACTGTTGATGTCTTCCACATTACACCGACGATGGGCATCGACGAATGTATGCGCATTATGTCCAAGAATCATTTTCGTCACTTGCCAGTAGTTCTCGATAATGAACTCATTGGCATCATCTCAATTCTCGATGTCGTCAAGGCCGTGATCGATGCACAAAAAGAGAAGATCCAGCATCTGGAGCATGACATCAGCTGGGGTGAATCTTACTAGCCCCTGCAAGTTTTTACATAGCAATAATCCCACATACAAATCCAAGATACTCAAAACATCACCAGGTATATAACGTTTTAAATCTGGCCGCGTCTCTCCCCCTTCTCGCCGCAGGCTAAAGCCTGTGTGAAACTGATAAGATCCGAGTCTTATATTCAAATCAAAATAAAAAGGGGGAGCGATAAGAACGCAGCAGGTTTAATACTGCAGATTCAAAGCGCCACACAGAAACCGCATAAAACTGTCCGCTGCCTGAAATCGTGTTAGTACCTGTTTGGGAAAACGTGAGCCTAATACTACACTCTCTGGTAATTCGGAAATCGCAATAAAATCCTTGCGCTTGATGTCTTCGAGCAGGGGATGATTCTTGGCATAACCCCGAGGCGGGCGACTCAGTGTCTCACCACCTAAGGCAAAGTATCGGGTAAATCGCTTGTCCTGTATTGCCGCGGACCAGTTTCTACTTTGTTCGCTGATCGCGTCACGCATCTTGCCCAGGGCCACGGCATCCGGTCGCCAGATGCCGACACCAACAAAGCAGTCACCGGGGGCGATGTGAACATAAAAACCCGGCGCATGCACATCCTGACCCCGCTCATGCCGAAACTGGATCCCGATGTTAGTTTTATACGGCGTCTTGTCCTTACTAAATCGGATATCCCGGTAGACACGCATGAGCGATCCACCTGCTTTCCTGGCTTGCGCCATAAAATGAGGTGACAATTGCGCCAAATCATCGGCCATGTCCTCGATAAAGTGTAGTGCTGGAATACGGACCATCTCTTCATAGATTGGTTTGTTTTGTTCAAACCACTCGCGATTATTGTTTCTGGCCAATTTTCGCAAAAATGTTATGGTCTGGTCTGAAAAGTAAGTATTTGCCATTGGACTATTCCCTGTAAAGGCACTCACACCAGCATAGCAGCTCTGACATCGATCGACATATCCCTGGCAAGGTCAACGATCCGTCGGTACAGCCAGTTTTGCACTTCGAACTGTATTCGTGATCCAGACAGGGCGTTGGTGCAGATGAAATTTTTATCAAATCACATAGTGTAAGACTCGAATTTTAACCCGACTCACGCTATGGTACGTTAAACCATGGAAATCGTTTGAACGATAATAATCTCGAGGCTACAGGGGAACTATCATGAGTACAGCAACAATCGTCGTATTGGTGGTCATCGCGGTGGTGATTTTATATGTCATTTCCATTTACAACCAACTGGTCACCCTGAAAAATCGCTACAAAAATGCCTTTGCCCAAATCGAGGTGCAACTAAAGCGACGCTATGACCTCATCCCCAATCTGGTCGAAACGGCCAAGGCCTATATCAAACATGAACGTGAAACCCTCGAAGCCGTCATCGCCGCCCGTAACCAGGCAATGACCGGCCTGCGCAAGGCCGCCTCTGATCCCGCGAATGCAGATGCCATTAAAGAACTTTCAGGCGCCGAGGGTGCGTTGACTGGCGCCCTTGGTAGAATGAACATGGTGATGGAAGCGTATCCGGACCTCAAGGCCAATCAGAACATGATGCAGCTCTCCGAAGAACTGACCAGCACTGAGAACAAAGTTGCCTTTGCCCGCCAGGCCTTCAACGACCAGGTAATGGCTTATAACACCTATAAACAATCGTTTCCGCCCGCTATCTTCGCCGCGAGCTTCGGTCATGCCAAGGACGCGGCCCTGCTTGAATTCGAAGACCATCAGGCTATTCAGGCAGCCCCGAAAGTTTCCTTTTAAATCCGTTGTACTTGCATAGCTGCAACGATTGATATGGACTTTTTCCAAGCGCAGGATAATGCCCGTCGCAACACGACGCGCCTGGTGATCCTGTTTGCGCTTGCTGTACTGACTCTGGTTGTGATGACCAACTTTCTGGTCATGCTGGTACTCGCCTACTTTAATCGCCATGGTGTCATGTCCGGCCAACAATTTATGAGCAATTTCGATTGGCACCTGTTTGGGATGGTTGGCACCGGGGTTATCGTCGTGGTTCTGGTCGGTAGTCTGTATAAACTTTTACAGTTGGCTGCAGGTGGCAAAATAGTGGCCGAATCCCTGGGCGGCCGATTGATCAGCCTCAACACATCTCATCCGGCGCACCGCAAGGTTCTCAATGTCGTGGAAGAGATGGCTATTGCCTCCGGAACCCCCGTGCCACCGGTGTATGTGATGGAAGACGAAACCGGGATCAATGCCTTTGCTGCCGGCTATACCACCGGTGATGCCGTGATCGGTGTGACCCGTGGTTGCATTGAACAATTAAACCGGGAACAGTTACAAGGTGTGATCGCGCACGAATTCAGTCATATCCTCAACGGCGACATGCGCATGAACATCCGCCTGATTGGCATCCTGCACGGCATTTTAGTGATCGGGTTAATTGGCTACTACATCCTGCGTACCACCAGTTACTCTCGCAGCAGCCGTTCGAATAACAGCGCGGGCCCGATTCTCGGCCTGGGGCTTGGACTGATGGTGATTGGTTTTGCCGGTACCTTCTTCGGTAACTGGATCAAGGCCATGTTAAGCCGGCAACGGGAGTTTCTGGCCGATGCCTCGGCCGTGCAGTTTACCCGCAATCCCGATGGTATCGCCGGTGCGCTGAAACGGATTGGCGGCCTTAGTGCAGGCTCGATCATCGACAACCCTGCTGCACCGGAAATGAGTCATGCCTTTTTTAGCAACGGCATCAAGTCGTTTATAACATCTATGTTCGCCACTCACCCACCTCTGGAGCAACGCATTCGTCGCATTGATCGCCACTGGGATGGAAAATTTATCAAACCCCGCACTGATTTCAGTGACGAGGTAAGCGAACCGACTGAAAAGCATGTCTCGCCTGCTGCTGTTGCAGCGGGTGTCACAGCTGCACAGGTGATGCAAACCATCGAGCAAATCGGTCAACCCAGTGATACTCATCTGGGATATGCCATCCAGCTACTCAATGAACTTCCACTTGAACTTAAGCTGGCAGCGCGTGAGCCGTACAAGGCACGCTCACTGATTTATACCCTGGTGATTAACACTGAACCCCATATTCGCGATGCACAGTTGGTCCATCTCAAGGCACACGGCGATGAAGGTGTTTATCAGGAAACAATTGCACTACTGCCACGCATCAATAGTCTGGACAAGGCGTTGCGCCTGCCCCTGATCGATATTGCTATGGGCGCCCTGCGCCAGTTATCGCCGGCACAATATGTCCTGTTTAAGAAGAATCTGCACAGCCTGATCGAAGCTGACAATAAAATTGATCTGTTCGAGTGGGTCCTGCAGAAAATCGTGCATCACCACCTCGATAATGAATTTGAGGATCGCTCTCCCCTCAGCCGCACGGCAAAGTATTCCGGTGTTGACCAATTACACCAGGAATGTACCCTGGTTTTTTCTCTGCTTGCCCATTCAGAACATGCAGACAAGACCATGGCGCAGCATGCTTTTGCTGCCGCCGCACAACTGCTGCAACAGCAAGACATGGCAATCCTGCCCGAGTCCACAATTAATCTGGCTGCACTGAATGCGGCAATCGACAAACTGGCATTGCTTACACCGCTGGCCAAACCGCAATTTCTAAAAGCTTGCGTAGCCTGTGTCATGGCCGACCAACACATTACGGCATCTGAAATAGAGCTGTTACGCGCAATCGCCAATGCTATCGATTGCCCCATGCCACCACTGAAGATTTAACTTGTTAACCTGGCATACGTAACTCGCAGTCGGGTAAATCGAGTTTGTCAATTTGTGTTCTTCGCAGAATTAAACCTTGTTGCCGACTCAGTGTCTATTGAACTGCCCAATGCTCACTGGCCAGCTGCCATACAAGTAGTATTTTCGGTAAACTATTTTGTAAAATCGCCTTGTTTTGTCATCTAACCAATCACTGGATTTTTGTACGAATCATGCAAAGTATCTTGGTTACAGGAAGCAATCGTGGGCTGGGTCTGGAATGGGTCCGGCAATATGCTGATCTGGGTTGGCGCGTGTTCGCCACCTGCCGCTTTCCGGAACAGGCTGATGCCCTGCAGCAGCATGCCGAACACTATTCCAACCTGACAGTGCATCGTCTGGATGTCACAAATGCAACTCATGTCCAGCAACTTTCCACTGAAATAGGACCACACCCACTGGATATCCTGGTGAATAATGCAGGTGTGTATTTTGAACGCTGGGGTAAAGACACACTCGGGGGTATTGATTACACCGCGTGGTTGGAAACCTACCAGGTCAATGTCCTTGGCGCGATGCGGCTGACGGAAGCCTTGCGCAATTCACTGGTGCGGGGTGACAAGCGACTAGTAGTCATGACCACCAGTCACATGGGCAGTATAGCTGACATCGCTGGCCCCAATGATTACGCCTACCGTTCCAGCAAGGCTGCACTCAATGCGGTGGTGAAAGGCCTGAGTTATGAACTGGCACCACTGGGTATCGGTATTCTGCTGGTGCATCCCGGTTGGGTCCGCACCCGCATGGGCGGTACTACGGGCCGTTTTACGGTGAATGAGAGTGTGAACAATATGCGTAAACTGGTGGATAACTTTAACATACGCAACAGCGGTCACTTTTATCGCTATGATGGTGTTATCATTCCCTGGTAAGACTCAATGCATTAAACCTTCAAATACCTGCACGTCTACCCAATCGCCCACCGCAACATCCTCGCGGTCTTTCGGCAGCACTACCAGACAATTGGCTTCACTCATGGAGCGCAAAATACCCGAACCCTGTTTACCAAAACTTCGCACCTGTAATTCGCCATGTACATCCGTTTCCAGAATGGCGCGCTGGAATTCGGTCCGGCCCGGTCGTTTGCGGAAACTGCTGGCACTGCGCACACGAAAACATTGCGGGGCGTGCACGTTACTAACACCGCTCAATTTCAACAACGCCGGTTGCACAAACTGGTAGAACGTGATCATGACGGCTACCGGATTGCCCGGCAAACCAAACAGAGGGGTATCTGCAATTCTGCCATACGCCAGCGGTCGTCCCGGCTTCATGGCAATCTGCCAGAAATGCATTTTGCCCAGACTCTGCATGATTTCGCGTATATAATCTGCTTCACCGACAGACACGCCGCCGCTGGTAATAATTGCGTCTGCCTCATCTGCTGCAGCAAACAAAGCCTGCCGCAGGCTTTGGGGATCGTCTTTGACAACACCCAGGTCTATGAGCTCAAGATCGAGTGCCTTAAGCATGCCCAGCAGTGTATAGCGATTGCTGTCATATATCTGACCTTTGGCCAATGGTTCGCCAAGACTGCGTAATTCATTGCCGGTAGAAAAAAATGCCACCCGCAATCGGCGACGCACCCGAATTTCATTGACGCCCAATGACGCAAGCAGTCCCAGATCTGCCGGTATAAGTCGCTTGCCTTCTGCCAGCGCGATTGCACCGGCCGCCAGATCTTCACCGGCACGGCGGATATTCTCTCCTCCCCGATGTTGCCCACTGATTTCGACATGACTCTGGTGCAATTGCACCTGTTCCTGCATGACGACACAATTCGCACCTTCCGGGATAACTGCACCGGTCATGATGCGGACTGCCTGACCTGGCTGCAGCTCCCCAGTAAAAGGTTCACCCGCAAAGGCTGTCCCGATTACCTGTAGCTTTTGCCTGCCTTGCTCCGGAATATCAGTCGACAGTATGGCATAACCATCAACCGCGGAATTCGTATAAGCCGGGACATCGATTGGAGAAATAATTGCTTCGGCGAGAATACGATGCAACGCCTCACGTACGCTAATCATCTGGTAATCGGTAATGGGTGTGCAGTCCTGCCAGATGCGATGCTGGGCCTCGGACACATCCAGTTTAAATTCGTGAGGATCCAGTTTACCTGCCGGTTGAGACATAATGCGCTCCTGAATTGTTAGTGGTGTACCGCATGATGATGGTACAAATATTTTCTGGCAAGCCATTGCAGGATGAACTGCGAAATTGCCGTCGGTTGATTGATGTCCAGCGCAGTAATTCCGGGCTCAGGTAAATCCGCCCAGGAATCTGTTGCCACTGCAATGATCGAATCGTCCCCGGGATAGAGCCATGATCGTGTGGTCGCTGAACGGTGCAATTCAATCTTGGGAAACCGCTCATGCTTAAAACCTTCTACCAGGATCAAATCCAGTCCTGAACTCGGCATATATTCCAGCAAATCCGTCAGGCTTGGTTCCTTATCGCTTGGTGCCTCCACCATCAAGGCCCAACGCTGACGTGAGCCGACCAGCACACGTTCTGCGCCGGCGTGGCGCAACTCATAACTGTCCTTGCCTGGTTGATCAACGTCGAAGCTGTGGTGTGCATGTTTGATCATACCAAGTCGCAGACCCTGTTTTTTCAATAAAGGTATAAGTTGCACCAACAAAGTGGTTTTTCCCGTGCCGCTGTAAGCGGCAAATCCAAGCACCGGGGGGGTCTGTGTTGATAAATTCATCGCAACTGCCGTAGCCGTTGTTCTATGCGTTCCTGTTCCTGCGGAGTATTGATATTTTCAAACATCAGTGCACGATCGGAAAAGTCCACCTCTGCGATCTTATGCTGGTAATACCAGTTGATGATCTTGTGACCACCCGTTTCCAGAAACAGTGTCAGGCTGGGTAATAAATGTTGCGACAGCATTACGAATACCGGTTGTGGTTTGCCATCCTGCATGGCCATGGCAATTTCCGCCTGCTGTTGTTGCATGGCATCATACAATCGGCTAACCAGGTCTGGTGCAACAAACGGTGAATCGCAGGGAACAGCAACGAGATAAGGTAAATTGCTATAGTTCAATGCCGCAGCCATCCCGGCCAAGGGTCCGGCAAAATGCCCGATATGATCACCGATGATCGGGCAATGGGTTAACTCGGCATAACGCGCCTGGTTGCGATTGGCATTAATCAACAGGTTGTCAATCTGGGGCCGGAGGGCCGCGCAGATGCGGACAATCATTGCCATACCATCTATCGGTATCAGACCTTTGTCCTGCCCCCCCATGCGAGTGGCACGCCCACCTGCCAGAATAACACCGGCGATTTGTCCTGCATGCTTACTGTCGTCATTGGAAACGCTGGCCATCATGGTACCCTTCTGGTGTAGGTATCATTTGCTCAGTATAGCTTGAAGGGACGGGTGTTAACGGTGGAGCTGCGTTGAGCTCACCGTGTTGCAGTCTGATGTGGCGATCGGCAAGTGGTGCAAACAGACGTGGCTCGTGCGCAGTAATCACCAGGCTGACACCATCCTGTAATAACCACCGAACCAGGAATAACGTGGTATGGCGGGCTCGCTCATCCATACTGGCTACGGGTTCATCAAGTAGCAATAATCTTGGTGACAGTACCCAGGCCCGCAGCAATGCGACTCGCTGGCGCTCGCCACCGGAGAGTTGTTTGCCGCTGCGCTGTTGGAGGTGCGCAAGACCAGCACGCTGTAAGGCATCGGTTGCCATTGCCCGCGCCGCTTTTCTGTACATACCATGTCGACGCAAACCATAGGTGATGTTGGCCTCCACACTAGCATCAAATAAATAAGGGGCCTGGTGCAGATAAACCACATTTTTTAATAGCCAGGAGCGCGCTCGCTGCCAGGTATGCTGTGTACCATTGTACTGACAGCGACCGTCATCCGGATGAAGCAGTCCCGACATGATACGCAACAATGTGGTTTTCCCTTCGCCATTGTCACCACTCAGGACGACGCACTCACCGGGATTTAAATTCAGTTGCAAATGCTGAAACAAATGTCGAGTGTTGATCGTCTTCGATACACCACTGAACTCAATGTCATCTCTCGTACTCATACAGGTCTCGTCTGCTCGCGTTGCATCAGGTGTAAAAAAACGTTCAGTCCAAAGGCAAGCAATAACAGGATTAGTCCCAGTGCAACACCCTGAGAAAATTCACCCTTGCTCGTCTCCAGCGCGATGGCGGTGGGAATATTGCGTGTATAGTTATAAATATTACCGCCGACCATCACTGAGGAACCCACCTCGGCGATGATGCGTGCAAAACCGGCAATGAACGCTGCCAACAGCGCGAAACGAAATTCGTAAAAAAAGGTCAGCGTTGCTCGAACCAGGTTGGCACCGAGTGTGCGTGCGGTTTCCCAGGCCCGTTTGTCTGCGCCGGCAAAAGTAGCGTGACTCATCGATATCATCAGGGGCATACATAAAATAACCTGTCCGATGATCATGGCAGTTTCAGTAAACAACAAGTGCCAGGTACCCAAGGGCCCCTGGCGGGATAACACCATATACACCGTCAGACCCACCACCACCGCCGGGAATGCCTGCAAGGTATGAATGATCATCACCAGTGTTCGCTTACCCGGAAAGGTAGTCATGGCCATCAAAAAGGCTATGACCATCGCAAACGGGGTAGCGATCACAATCGCGCGCATCGACACACTAAAAGAAATGCCAACGATCGTCCAAAGGTCACGATCACCACTAAACAATAAATGCAGTGCACGCACAAAGGCATTCTGCAAATGGTCCATTTTCACCTTCAATGTATGCTGTCAGATGCTATCTTCAGGGCAGTCGGGATAAACAATTGTTTACCGTTTACACGGTATTTGCCGATAATTGCCTGGCCGGCCGGAGAGGTGATCCAGGCAATAAATGCCATGGCACCGGTATAATTTATATCCGGGTAACGTCCCGGATTCACGGCAATGACTCCATACGGGTTGAATAGTTTAGGATCACCTTGTACGACAATCTTCAACGGCAGCTTGTCTTTCATGAACAACCAGGTACCACGATCGGTGAGGGTATAACCCTGCATCTCACCGGTCATCTGTAATACCTTGCCCATGCCCTGACCGGCTTCGCGATACCATTTCCCTTTGGGTTTGATACCGGCATCTTTCCAGAGAATGTTCTCTTTCTTATTGGTGCCGGAATCATCACCCCGGGACACAAAGATCGCCTTGTCTTTTGCAATCTTGGCCAGTGCTTTGACCGCGTCCTTCATGCCATTAATTTTGGCTGGATCGTTGGCCGGACCGACAATCACAAAATCGTTGTACATAACGTGGCGACGGTTGACACCATAGCCAGCCGCGACGAATTTTTTCTCTGAAGGTGGTGCGTGAACCAGTACCACATCTACGTCACCGTCACGGCCCATGCGTAAGGCCTTGCCGGTACCTACTGGTGTCACATGGACGGTATAGCCGCTCGCTTTCTCAAAGGCGGGCAGGAGGTCCTTAAGAAGTCCAGAATTTTCCGTGCTGGTAGTGGTCGCCATGCGTAGTACTTTGTTTTGGTCCGCGGCATTGGCACCGGCGACGACCAGGAGCAGTATTCCTGCGCCTATGAAAGTTAATAAATTGGTTAGTTTCATGGGATGGATTCCTTATGGTGTTAGGCTTTGTGCCCAATCTGCAAACGTTATGCCACGAAGAATCCAGCGGAATATCAGGCACTCCCGTAACTATGGCGTAAAAGTTCCACATAAAACTGGCACATTTTGTCCCAGTTTAACCACGTAATGAGACAGTTTGCTGCAAATAACTGGAAAGATGAGTCATCATGTGTTTTATTTAAGTAGTACTTTGCTAGATTCAAAGCATGCAGTATTTGCTGGTGTTTGCCAGTCCTACCAAGAAGACACATTGTCTCCACACCGCAACAAGGGGCAAAGTTCATGAAACCGACTGTACTCAGGGACGTCGCGATATTAGTCATTGATGACGAATCCGGAATGCGCAACTTTTTACAGCGAGCGCTGCAGAAAGAGTACGGTCTGGTCGAAACAGCGGCAGACATCGGCGAGGCAGAACAATTACGCCAGCGTTGTCATTTTGATTTGATTATCACCGACAACCGATTACCCGAGCTCACTGGTGCTGAGTGGTTACAGCAAATGCGTATCCATGATCAGGATACGGATGTAATACTGATCACAGGTTACGGGGATATGGATGTGGCAATCAGCGCATTGCGTGGTGGGGCCAGTGATTTCATACTCAAGCCTTTCCATGCCGATGAAATCAAGCAGGCCATAGAACGCTGTCTCGCGCGCCGCGTGCAAAATCGAGATGACTTCGTTACACGGCGCACCAGTGTACAACCTGGCACTCAACAGAACGGCATTCAATTTATCGGTGAAACAGCTGCGATTAAACAATTAGGCCAGGTGATACAACGCATCGCCCCCACCCTGTCCACTGTACTGATTCAGGGTGAGACCGGTACCGGCAAGGAACTAATTGCCCAGTCTATCCATGAACTCAGTGGACGGTCTGGCCCATTTGTGCCGGTGAACTGCGGGTCAATCTCTCCCGAGCTACTGGAAAGTGAACTGTTCGGCCATACCAAAGGTGCCTTCACCGGTGCGTATAATTCTCATCAGGGGCTGTGTTACTTCGCCAATGGCGGCACCCTGTTTCTTGATGAGATCGCCGAGATGCCCCTACCCATGCAGGCCAAATTATTGCGCATGCTGGAAACCCATTCGATTCGACCTGTTGGCTCAGAACGCGAAATCAATGTCGACTGTCGCATCGTCGCAGCAACCAATCGCAATCTGGAGAAACAGGTTCGCAATGGTCTGTTCCGGGAAGATTTGTTTTACCGCCTAAATGTATTAACTCTGGAAGTCCCGGCCTTGCGCCACCGTATGGCGGATATACCACTGTTAACCAAATATTTGATCAACAAACTGGCAAATGAATTAGGTATCCCGCCCTACCCCATCAGTCAACAGGATGTTCGCCAGCTTCAAAGCTATCACTGGCCTGGAAATGTCCGTGAAATGCGCAATGTTCTGGAGCGCACCCTGTTGCTGGGCCAATTACCGATAGAAATGCTCGCAGCTGATAAACTGACTGCAGACGACGATCCAGAACTGGTCGTACCCAATGGCTGGACATTACGTGAGGTGGAGCGCCGTTACCTGCTGGATACTCTTGAGTTTGTTGAAGGCAATAAATCGGAGGCGGCTCGGCGGCTTGGCATTTCGCGCAAGACCATCGAGCGTAAACTTATCGAATGGGAAATCGACTCCGCCCACTGATGCATCATGCGCCCCCGCACTGGCCAAGCTTTCTTTCAGTGCCTGCTTTCAGGCATTTTATAAAATGTATATTTGATCGCTTCCACCACAGCTTTCGCTACAAACTGCTGCTATTGGTGCTGTTGCCGCTGGTGTTGTTCATCCCATTGATGGTGGCCTTTACCTTACACCGCAGTTATGCATTCGCAGAAGCACAGCTCTATCACAAAGTCCATGCCGACATCAATGTCGCAAACGCCTCGTTTCTCCAACAAGAGAAGAAATATATGCAAGCCGTCACCCAACTTGCAGAATCGCATGCGTTTTACACCGCCTTGCATAATAAGGATAAATCCCGGATTCGTAACCTGCTACAACTACTAAAAGTCACGGAAGATCTGGATTTTGCCCACGTGATTGACCTGCATGGGAAATGGCTTTTCGATGACACGGTATTTAGCGGGGAGTCGAAGCCCTCACCATTGATACAAAAAGTCATAAACAGTGGCCTGCCTCAGGTCGGTCTCGAATTGTATTCACAGGCCGGTTTGTTACGGGAAAACCAAACGTTGAATTACAAGATACTGGTCAACCCATCATCTGACATCAATTCGAAAGTAATGACAATGGATCAACGCGCACTGGTCATGCGCGCTGTATACCCACTCAAGAATGTACAGGGTCAGACCATCGCCCTGCTTGAAGGAGGGGTGTTACTTAATGATAATGCCACCCTGGTCAATGCAATACAGGAACTGGTCTATGGTCCCGGGACCTTACCCACAGACGGTAAAGGGCTGATCAGTGTGGTTTTAAAAAACGTAAGGGTCGCAACCAATCTGATCAATACCCAATCCAATCGTCTGGCAATCGGCAGCAGGATCCCGACAACAGTCCGGCAAAATGTCCTCTTACAGGGCAAACATTGGGCCGGTGAAATTCATAGCCCCGGCGGCGTCTATCTTAGTGCCTATCAACCCTTACAGGATTATCAGGGGCATGTCATCGGCATGCTGGAAGTTGGCTACCTGGCTGCACCACTCCGCCAGGCCTATCAACGTGATCTGCTTTTGCTGGGTAGCCTGCTGTTGTTCATAGTTATCCTGACTGCAGGACTTGCAATTCTGGCAGCAAGACGCCTTTTCAAGCCAATCGAGCGTATCGCTGAAGTAATTCATGCCCAGGAAAAGGGTGAGAATCAGCGGATCGGGGAAATCCAAAGCCGCGATGAAATAGGTAAACTCGCACGTCACTTTGATCACATGCTGGATTTACTTCACGAGCGTAATGCTGAAATACAACGCGCGGCAGACAACCTCGAACTACAGGTACAGGAACGCACCCATCAGCTCCAACGCAATAATAGTGATTTGCAAAAAAGCATCGAGCTGCTAAGCAAAACCCGGCAGCAACTGGTTTGGGCAGAAAAGTTTTCGGCTATGGGTGAACTCACTGCCGGCATTGCGCATGAGATTAATAATCCGGTGGCTGTCATCCTGGGCAACATGGATTTGCTGGTAGAGGAACTTGGTGAGGCTGCCAGCTCACATGATACCGAGATTACGCTTATCTATGAGCAGGTATCACGTATCCAATCCATTGTAAACAACCTGCTGCAATATTCTCGCGTCTCCCCCCTCACCTCCAAACTTGAACGTGTGAATATCAATAAACTGATTGAAGACAGCCTGATCTTGGTGCGCCATGAAGCCGCACTCAAACAGGCCGAAATCTTGACGAAGCTGGAACCCCGCTGCCAGGTACGAATCGACCCAAGTGAACTACAGCAGGTACTAATCAACCTGTTAGTAAATGCCATCCATGCGATACCCGAAAACGGCAAGGTCAAAATCAGCACACACAACATCGATCCCGACCATGTCTGCATCCGTATCAGCGATAACGGACAAGGTATTGACTCGCTCAGAATCGATCGAATATTCGACCCGTTTTATTCCACCAAAGGCAACGAGGGAACTGGCCTGGGCCTGTCTATCAGTTATGGGCTGGTGCATCGCTATGGCGGCAGTCTTGAAGTAGACTCAGAGCCTGGTCGAGGCAGTGTGTTTAAAGTATTTCTTCGTGTGCAGCCACAACTGACTCCACAACGACAACTTCTGTTTGAGCTTTTCTCCCATCACCGCAAATCTCAAGGACCAGCTTATTATGAATGACGAAACAGTGAATAATGAAATCCGTCGATTTCTTAAGAAAGTCGGCATACAGTCACACCAGGCCATCGAACGTGCCATCCACGAAGGTGTTGCCAGAGGTCAACTCCAGGGTACAGAGCATTTCAATGCCATCATGCAACTACATATCGATGGTCTGGATCTGGACCTGGAAATACGAGGCGACATTGCACTGCAATAACACCAACTATTACTAGTAAGGTGACCAGATAATTTCCCCGGTCTGTTCAAAGCGATAACCGCCGAATTGCTGGGCAATCAACTGTATACTGCGGCTATGCAGATGTTGCAACAGTGTCTGGAATAACTGGCGAAAATAAATCGTACGTGGCAACACCAGGTCAAACCCTTCCCACCCAACCGGGATGAATTGCAGGCCAAACTCCCGCGCCACACTGCGTGGCCCCGGGGCAATATCCGCCTGTGCCTGACTCAGTAAAGAGGCAACTTCGCGTTCAGTTTGAACACGCAGTGCGGTATTGAGTCCACTGAGATCGATACCATAACTCACCGCCGTGTCTTCGAGAAAATATTGCGAACCAGTCCCTTCCCCACGCATTGCCCATATCCAGTTCTGTCGGAATATCTCCGGTATGCTCATGCCATCAACTTCCAGGCTGGAGGCCAGCATAAAGCCCTGCTCCCGTTGGAACAAGCGTACGATTAGCCATTGACTGGAGTCAGCATATTGCTGGATCAGGGCAGCATGCCTAATATGACTTTCCTGCAAAGGTCCCCAGTGTATTGCGCAAATATCGGTGCGACGCCGAGCCAGCAAAGATAAGCCCATACTTGTCCCGGTACTGGAGTAACTGATCAGGGCCTGAGCAGCAAACTCTTCAATTAAATGGGTAACCAGTCGTGTTAACAATGGATCTTCGCTGCCTGCGATCAATAGCCTGTCTGTCAGAATGCCACCGTGACTTGACTCCAGCAGCCACTGGTCGATCAGCGATTTTGGAAACAACCACTTGCCAGTGATCTTGGTACCCGGCAAACGTCCGTCATTAGCCAGGGCATATATCTTTTTTTCGTTTATCTGCAGGTATTCTGCAAGTTGCTTGACACTTAAAAATGCCGGGCTATCCATGCGATTCTCCTTGCCCATCATACTGGGCCAGGGATTCTCCTCTTGTTTCAATTGCGTGGCCATGTGCTCAGGCGGGAAGCGATTGGGGTTCATGATGAAGACCCACCGGACCATTCGGAACAGCATCAAACTCGATATTATCTACTCCGCTGTAAACCAGAAAATGTTGCCCCTTGGCGCGCGCGATCAGGCTAATCCCCAGATCATGGGCTAATTCCAGTCCCATATGGGAAACTCCGGAGCGAGACAACAGCAATGAGATATTCATTTGTGCCGCCTTCATCACGATCTCGGAAGTTAATCGCCCGGTGGTATAAAAGATCTTGTCACTGCCGGCGATATCTTCCAGCCACATCTTGCCAGCAATGGCATCCACTGCATTGTGGCGTCCGACATCTTCAATGAACATCAGGATACGGGTGTCCTGACACAAGGCACAACCGTGGACGGCTCCAGCACGACGATAGATCGCATTAAAGTCATTAACTGCCTTGAGCAAGGCATAGAGGCGGGACTGCTTTACCTGCAAGCTGTCGAGTCGATGATTGTAGATCTTGTCCAGTGTACAACTGAACACTGTGCCCTGGCCGCAACCGGTGGTGACGGTACGCCCCTGCATTCGTTCCAGCTGGATCCCGTTACCCTGGCGTGTACTGACTTCGACCCGTTCCTTGTCCCACTCGACCCAGACCCTTGTGATCTCTTCTAGTGAATCGATTAGGAGTTGATTACGCAGATACCCCAGGGTCAGCGCCTCAGGATAAGTACCCAGTGTCATTAAGGTCACAATCTCCTGACCGTCCACTTTGATCGTCAGTGGGCGTTCACCGGCAACGAAGACCTCACGGGTTTCGCCATATTCATCGACGGCAGGGATCGGATATGTTGGTGCCAGCTTTGCGTCTGAGAGAACGGGTTGGTATGACATGGCTAACCTCCGGTGACGCTCATATGACGCAGAATGACAGGCTGCTCACGCAGATTAAAATCGTGACCCTTGGGTTTGATGACCATGGAACGTTGGATTGCAGATTTGAGCCGTTCGAAGTCACCAGGATAGTTGCGCAGGACTGCGCGCAGGTCCATGGAGTGTTCCTGACCCAGGCAAAGTAATAATCTGCCCTGGGCAGTGACACGTACCCGGTTACAACTGCTGCAAAAATTGTGACTATGTGGGGAAATCAAGCCAACCCTGGTCCGACTATCCTTAACGCGATAATAACGCGCAGGTCCCCCGCTGGTCTCGGTCGTGGGAAACAGGGTAAAACGTCGCTGCAAATCTGCAAGTACCTTATCACTGGAATAATAGGCCTCGGCCCGATCATGATCACCGATAACACCGAGGGGCATTTCCTCGATGTAACTGATGTCGATACCCTTATCGATGGCAAACTGCAACAGATCCGTAACCTCATCATGATTGCGATTACGCAAGATAACGCTATTAATCTTGATCCGTTCAAAGCCGGCAGCCAATGCCGCATCAATTCCCTGTAATACCTGCATGAGATCACCGACCCGGGTAATTAGCTGAAAGCGTTCACTCTGCAGACTATCGAGACTGATATTGATACGTCGAACACCAGCCTCACGCAGTGGCTGCGCCAGCCTGGCTAATTGCGAGCCATTGCTGGTCAGTACCAGCTCGCGCAAACCAGGTAAGTTTGCAAGTTGCCGCAGTAGCCACACCACGTTGCGTCGTACCAGGGGTTCACCACCCGTGATGCGGATTTTGTCCACGCCTAACTCGGTAAAAGCCCGACCCAACAGGACAATCTCTTCCAGACTCAGGATTTCCGCACGTGGCAAAAACGTCATCTTCTCGCTCATACAATAGACGCAGCGAAAGTCACAGCGATCTGTGACGGATATGCGCACATAATTGACACAGCGGCCAAAGTTGTCCATCAAAACAGGACGGTTTGCAAAAGTATCATCTGGCATTTATTACTGCCTTCAAGTTCAGTTGTTATACATTCTTCATGTTTATTATTTTCCAGTAGCAAAAACCATTCCCTGACATCAAACAACCGGATCCTCTGGAAGAATCTCCCTGACACCATTCACACAAAGATTATAGTGAGACAGATTGCACCAATGCTGAAAGTAGATTGGTGAAAACTGTCGCAGCCACAACAGTTACATCAAACGATTTCACCAAGATAAGGCCGTTTTTAAATCTGGTATAGCACTTGCTGTAAGTTTTATTAAGATTTAAGCGTCAGGTACGCCAACGGTTATCTATAAACACAGGATATTCCATGAATCCACATGCAGATGCATGCTATCCCATCTCGCTGGTGCTCAGCCGCAAGTGGCATCAGTCCGGACAATGGCAGTTTCCTAAATGGGACATCGTTGTTGTGCTGCCTTATCACACGACGCCGGATACACAAAACCTGAATTGCCGGCATATACATACTGGCGAAGCTGGTGAGCATTTTCTCTGGTCTGGATTGTGGCTCGACTTTTTTCGCGATGGTCTGCAAGGGTATTACCAGAACCTGACCGGTAAACGGCCATCACTCTTCGTATTATGCCATGATGATGATACCCGAACCGGTATGGCACCAGCAGTCATCAGTGCTAATCATGCCGATGCCGAGGGTCATATGGAAAGTGACGGAATCGTGTTATCTACCCCCTTGGTGACACCATTTAGCACCTGGGTTGCCGAGTACATCCTGCAGAACCAGACCGAGCTTGACCACCAGATTGAATCACAACGCCAGAGTAAAAAGGGGAAAAGACATCATGTCTAAACCTGCCGACAAACACGTCAAAAACCAGCCGTTTTTACAACGCTGGTCGCAACGTAAGCTGCAACATCCAGTGACAGAACCCCAATCCGCAGGCGAACCTGTTACAGACGATAATGCATCGACACCCGTTGCCATTAATGAACAGGTTCTGCCGCCGATTGAATCCCTGCACGAAGAAAGCGAGGTCAGTATGTTCCTTGGCGAGAATATCAGCGAAACCCTGAAACGTCAGGCTCTGCGTAAATTGTTTCATCTGGGAAAATTCAATATCTGTGACGGCCTGGATGACTATGCCGAAGATTACACTATTTTCGAAAAAATCGATGTGGTGCTGGACACCCAGCAACAACTGCAGAGTGTCTATGAAAACCTGGATTCCAGAACAAGCGGGCTTGTTGAGGAACAAGCCAAACTAGAGGATGCGGCTGAACAAACTGGTCCGGATTCGTCCGACTTTTCCGCCACAAACGAAACTGAATCTACAGATGACAAGGAAACCCAACCGGGTTAGTCCATTATGCATATTCACGATGAGACCAGCAGTGTTGACACCACTGCGCCGCTAACCGAGTTGGGCCAGCGCACCCGGAATGGCGCAGCCCGTGAAACTGCCCTGCAAGTACTGCAGCAACAGCAGGCAACGACAACGTCAATTATTGAATACCATAGTGATGGCCGCCTGGTCATCATAGGCCCGGTACACCAGGCTGTTCCCATTGCAGAGCAATTACTAAATCAACTCTCGGCAATCGCCATTGTAAACCCGGGCGCTGCTGATCAACATCCAGCTCACGACGACAGGATTCTCCTCCTGCATGCCGAAGTAAACAAGGTTGAGGGTCATCTTGGCGCATTTCAGGTGCAGTTACGTGATTGCAGTAAACAAAGCCTGTCATTGCTGGCAATACTGGGCCGAAGCTGGAGTAGTATCGATATGATACTGGATTTATCAGACACACCACTGCTCGATGCCGAGATATCACCACCGGGCTATTTTGCAACACGAGGTGAGTCGGACAAACTCGATACATTCCTGCCTGAAATCCCGGAGCTGGTGGGTAAGTTTGAAAAGCCACGTTATTTTCAATATGACCCGTCTATCTGTGTACACGCTCGCAATCAACAAACAGCCTGCACACGCTGTATCGATGCCTGCCCGACCCTGGCGATCCATTCCATTGGTGAACAAATCCAGGTAGACCCCTACCTGTGCCAGGGTGGTGGCAGCTGTGCCGCAGTCTGTCCCAGCGGTGCCATCCAGTATATCTATCCCGCGCTGGCAGACCTGCTGGGCCGCATCCGGCAGGTATTAAAAAACTATCGTCAGGCACAGGGGCACGATGCACGGATTATTTTCGTTAATGCGCAACAGGGCGAGGCGCTTTATGCGCAACTGGCTAGCCTGGAAGAAAACCTGTTACCGATTATCCTGGATGAACTGGGTGCCCTTGACCTGGCCATCATGCTCAATACTTTGAGCTATGGTGCGCAACAAGTGATCGTTGCGATGGATGCGTCATCACCACTACGCGTGCGTGATACCCTGCAACAGCAGTATACCCTGGCGACAGGTTTTCTGACCGGTCTGGGATACTCAACCCACCGCATCCTGATCACAGATCAAGCCTCGCTGGCAACGTTGCCTGTTGTGACGGATGATCCCATTCCAGCAGCGCGTTATGGCAGTTTTAGTGAAAAACGCACTATGATCCGTCTGGCCCTGGAACACCTGCATAAAAACGCCCCGCAACAACTCAAGACCCTGCCGCTTTACTCTCAGGCACCATTCGGAGAAATCAGAGTGGACCCGCTGGCCTGCACCCTGTGTCTGGCCTGTACCGGGGTCTGTCCCACGCGTGCATTATTGTCAGGTAATGAATCACCCCAGCTCAACTTTATCGAAGACTACTGTGTGCAGTGCGGTCTGTGTGAACAGACCTGCCCGGAAAATGCCATCCGCCGTCACCCCCGCTATTTATTCGACGAAGAGGCCCGCCGTGCACGGCGAACTTTATATGCCGAGGCACCATTTCACTGTATCAGCTGCGGTAAACCGTTTGCCACACAACGCATCATTGATCGCATGCAGGAAAGACTCTCAGGACACTGGATGTTTGGCAATGAACGGGCACTGCGCCGCCTGAAGATGTGTGATGATTGCCGAATTAAGGATCTATGGGACGAACAGGGCATCTAATCTGTCGAAATGACCCGTCACACTCCATTGGCGAAACAAAATGTCGCATTTCAATTGGCATAGAATAAAACAGCTTGATCCAGGGTAATTGAGACTCTGTTTTTGTCATTTTATTCCGCCAGCATTTGGCACACCCGTTGCTCTAAGTTAATACACAGGAGCATACCATGACCACTTCGACATCCACCGAGCAGACCCCGGCAGACAGCGGATTTGATGCCGCAGCCCTGCGTGCGAATACGTATACGCTGCTGGCGCGCCTGCTGCAGTTGCCACCTGATGCAGAATTGTTGACACTCCTGAGTAGAGTCGAAGCCAGTACTCCCACACGCGATAACCTGGCATCCAGCTGGCACGAGTTAAAAATCTGCGCCACCCGGGCCCAGCTTGAGGAACTGAATGATGAGTTTCATACCCTGTTCATCGGCCTGGGACATGGCGAGGTTATTCCATACAGCTCGTGGTATCAAACAGGCTATCTCATGGACAAGCCACTGGCCCGATTGCGACATGACCTCATCCAGTTAGGCATTGAACGCCAGGAACAGATTTGTGAACCGGAAGACCATATCGCTGCGGTATGCGAATGTATGGCGATCCTCATCGACAATAATGCAGACCTGACTACCCAACAGGCTTTTTTCCGCGACCACATGCATGACTGGCTGGTGCGATGTTTTGCCGATATTGAGCAGGCCCCTTCGGCACAGTTTTATCGTGCTGTCGGTAAGCTGGGACAAGAATTCGTTGAACTTGAATCTCGTTATCTTGATGCGCTTGATAGCTAAATCCTATTGCGGAAGTCGACAAGGAGCAGACAAATGAAACCATCCAGCAAGACACCATTACCGCGACGCCATTTTCTTCGCCAATTGATGGTACTCGGTGGTGCAACCGGTGCAGGCGCCATTGCCCTGGCCAGCTCCGCATTCAACACCACACCACCTTCTGCGAAACGCATACCCATTGATTCCAGTAACTCGAACGCGTCAAAAGGCTACCGGCTGACCAAACACATTCGGACCTATTACGCAAAGGCTCAAATATGAACTCTCCCCGTTCCAATCCAAAGGCAGGCTTGCGGCTGCAATGCGAGGTTCAGCAATGAAACTCAGAAAGAAACCCAACTCTGATCAACCTACCACAACTCACAACGGGCAGGCCGGTGTTATCGTTGCCGAAGCCATCGACAGGCGGACATTTCTGCAGCGTTCCAGCCTAGGTCTCGGTGGTGCTGCCATTGCCGGCATGCTGCCTCTGGGTATGATGCGGCGCGCACATGCCGCTGAATCCGACGAGCCCGCCGCACCCATGCAAGGGGTACCCACAGAGATTAAACGTAGCGTGTGCACACACTGTTCCGTTGGTTGTGGCGTGATCGCCGAAGTGCAAAACGGCGTCTGGACCGGCCAGGAGCCGGACTTTGAATCACCGTTTAATCTGGGCGCGCACTGTGCCAAAGGCGCCTCAGTACGCGAGCATGGCCATGGCGCCAAGCGCGTTAAGTACCCGATGAAACTGGTGGATGGCAAATGGAAACGCATCAGCTGGGATCAGGCCATCGAAGAGATTGGCAACAAGCTACTGGATATACGCAAGAAGTATGGCCCCGATGCATTGTGGATGGCCGGTTCTTCCAAGGCCAGCAACGAAGGTTCATACCTGCAACGTAAATTTGCCGCGTTCTGGGGTAGTAACAATGTCGATCACCAGGCGCGCATTTGTCACTCCACGACCGTTGCCGGTGTTGCCAACACCTGGGGCTACGGTGCCATGACCAACTCCTACAATGATATGCACAACTGCAAAGCGATGTTATTCGTCGGTAGTAATGCTGCCGAAGCGCATCCGGTAGCCATGCAACATATCCTGCGTGGTAAGGAAAACGGTGCCAAGATGATCGTGGTCGACCCACGCCGCAGTCGCACTGCAGCCCATGCCGATCAGTACATCCGTATTCGCCCGGGTACCGACGTCGCATTTATCTGGGGTCTGTTGTATCACGTCTTTAAAAATGGCTGGGAAGACAAGAAATATATTAGTGAACGCGTGTTTGGCATGGATGACATTCGCAAGGAAGTCGAGAAGTGGGATCCGAAGACCGTGGAAGACGTCGTCGGTGTACCGGAGAAGGAAATGTATGCCGCGGCCAAAACCATGGCCGACAATCGCCCGGGCACTATCGTCTGGTGTATGGGCGGTACTCAACACCACATCGGTAACAACAACACTCGCGCCTATTGTGTGTTCCAATTAGCGCTGGGCAACATCGGTGTCTCCGGTGGTGGTGCCAACATTTTTCGTGGCCATGACAACGTGCAGGGGGCAACCGATGTCGGCCCCAACTGCCATACCCTGCCCGGTTACTACGGTCTCTCCGAAGGTGCATGGAAACACTGGTGTCGGGTCTGGGATGTGGACTACGAATGGTTAAAGGCACGTTTCGATATGTCTAAAAAATATGATGCCGGCGGTGGCAAGGAAGCCTACACCATGAACATTCCCGGAATGGCGGTGTCACGCTGGATCGACGGCATTCTGGTGGACAAAACTGACCTTTCACAGAAGGACAACGTACACGCCATCTTCTTTCAAGGACATGCGGTCAACAGTCAGACGCGTGGCCCGGAAATGAAAGAGGCACTGGAAAAACTGGAAATGGTGGTGGTCTCCGATCCCTACCCCTCAGTCCTGGCGGTGATGAGCGATCGCAAGAACGACACCTACCTGCTGCCAACCTGCACCCAGTTCGAAACCTATGGTTCGGTCACAGCCTCGAACCGTTCGCTGCAATGGCGGGAAAAAGTCATTGAACCGTTATTTGAGTCCAAACCGGATCACACCATTTTATATCTACTTGCCAAGAAACTGGGCTTCGCCGATCACTTGTTCAAACACATCAAGATCAATAAAGATGAACCGCTGATTGAAGACATCCTGCGCGAGATCAATCGCGGTACCTGGACCATCGGTTACACCGGGCAAAGTCCAGAGCGCTTGCAGGCCCACGCCAAGTATCGCCACACCTTCAACACCACGACTTTGAAAGCCGAAGGCGGCCCACTCGATGGCGAATATTATGGCCTGCCATGGCCGTGTTGGGGTACGCCGGAAATGAAACACGTGGGTACACCGGTGCTGTATGACCCAAGTAAATCGGTGGCCGAAGGTGGTCTCACCTTCCGCGCCCGCTTTGGTGTCGAGCACAACGGTGTCAGCCTGCTGGCACAGGATTCCTATAGCGTGGGTTCCGAAATCAAGGACGGCTATCCGGAGTTCACCGCAGACATTCTCAAGCAACTGGGTTGGTGGAAAGATCTGACACCCGAAGAACAAAAGGCAGCGGACGGGCGTAACTGGAAAACAGACCTGTCCGGTGGCATTCAGCGTGTCGCCATCAAACATGGTTGTGCACCATTCGGTAATGCCAAGGCCCGCAGTATCGTGTGGCAGTTTCCAGATTCGGTGCCGATTCACCGTGAACCCTTGTACACCCCCCGCTATGACCTCGTGAAGAAGTATGCCACCTATGATGACCGCAAGTCCTTCTGGCGGGTACCAACTTATTACGCCTCAATCCAGGCCAAGGATTACTCGAAACAGTTCCCGCTTATTTTTATCAGTGGCCGTCTGGTGGAATACGAAGGTGGTGGAGAAGAGACCCGCTCCAATATCTGGCTAGCTGAATTGCAGCAGGAAATGTTTGTAGAAATCAATCCGGGCGATGCCAATGATCGCAATATCCAGGATGGTCAATGGGTCTGGGTGGAAGGTCCAGGCCGCGATATCGAAAAATATGGTGTCGCTAAAGGTGGACGTATCAAGGTCAGAGCCATGGTGACACCGCGGGTCGGCCGCGGCGTGATCTGGACCCCGTTCCATTTTGGTGGCTGGTTCGAAGGTAAGGATCTTTTCGATCATTACCCTGAAGGCACCGCACCTTATGTTCGCGGCGAAGCCTGTAACACCGCCACGACATACGGCTACGACTCCGTAACCCAAATGCAGGAAACCAAGGCCACCTTGTGTCAAATACGGCCGGCTTAACAAAGACTAGGAGGATTCCGTCATGGCCCGTATGAAATTTCTTTGCGATGCCGAGCGTTGTATTGAGTGCAACGGGTGTGTCGTCGCATGCAAAAATGAAAATGATGTGCCGTGGGGCGTGAATCGACGGCGGGTCGTCACCCTCCGCGACGGCGAGGCTGGTGAGAAATCCATTTCGGTCGCCTGCATGCACTGCACTGATGCTCCCTGCGCTGCAGTCTGCCCGGTGGATTGCTTCTACACCACCGAAGACGGCATTGTCCTGCACGACAAGGACCAGTGTATTGGCTGCGGCTACTGTTTCTACGCCTGCCCGTTTGGCGCCCCGCAATTCCCACGCCAGGAAGCATTTGCCGTACGCGGCAAGATGGACAAGTGCACTTTCTGCGCCGGTGGGCCGCTCCCCGACAACTCCGATGCGGAGTACGCAAAGTACGGCCGCAACCGTATCGCCGAGGGCAAGCTCCCCATGTGCGCAGAGATGTGTGCAACCAAGGCCTTGCTTGCCGGTGATGGTGACCTGGTCGCGGATATCTATCGCAAGCGGGTCATTAAACGCAGTGGCCGGCCCCAGACCTGGGGTTGGGATACGGCCTACGGGACAAAATGAACTGAGCAGGAGAATCAGGATGCGCAAAGTGTTCACCGCCTTGTTCCTGATTAGCAGCATAGCCTTACTGCATGGCTGCTACCAGAAGATGGGTATTTCCCTGCACGAACCAGGGAAGTACAAAGGCGCCAATGATGAGTTGTTGGCGAAACTGAAAACCCCGGACTGGCAGAACAAGTTAAGTGAGCGTTTCAAGTTGAGCCAGACAGACCGCTGAGACCACTCAGGTGCAAAGACAGAGATGACGATGAAGATAAAATTTGGATTACTGTTCATTGTGGCGTTATGGATAAGTGGCTGTAACACCCACGTACATGAACCGTGGGTACAGTATCCCTCCTATCTCAAACAGGAACGTACCCGCAGTCCCGAACTGAATCAGCAACTCGAACACCGCGTCAGACACGAGATGGATCGGTAAGCCCCGGGCAGGAGGATGCGATGAAAGCAAAACCAGCAAACGCCTCAACCAAGAAAAAACACCACCTCGCTAAATTCTGGATCGTGAGCCTGGCGGCCTTGCTCTTGTTATCGGCGCCATTGCTCGTCATGTTGCCCAATATGGGCTTTACCCCAGTGCAAACAGCGCAGGCAGAATTTAAGAATGACACCAACCCACGCGCCAATTACTGGCGTGCTGTAAGAGATAGCAAACAAGGGACGACGACAGTCAAAGGCCAGGAGACTACTACGCTGATCCAGAATGGTGGACAAAACTGGCGGCAAATCCGCAACGGACCGGAAGCAACACTCGGCGCCTGGCTGTTTGCCGTCGTGATTGTGCTGATCTTGGCTTTTCACCTGACAGTGGGCAAGGCCAAACTGGAGAAACGCACTGGCCGAAAAATTTTGCGCTGGACTCTGTTCGAACGATTCCTGCACTGGTATGTCGCAATCCTGTTTATCCTGCTGGCATTAACGGGACTGAGTATTCTCTACGGCCGCGCCATCCTGATCCCCACATTTGGCTACGATGGTTTTGCTGCCTATGCCCAGTTCGCCAAACCTGTGCATGACTACCTGTCGCTGTTCTTTGTGCTCGGCCTGGTGATCATGTTGTTGATGTGGATAAAAGATAATATTTTCAGAAAATACGACTGGGACTGGATTAAGGCAGGCGGCGGTTATCTGGGTAAGGGACATGCGCACGCCCACAAGGTAAATGCAGGCGAAAAGATCTGGTTCTGGATTTTATTCGTCTTCGGGATAGCCCTGATGATCTCGGGTATCGTACTGTTATTTCCTAATGTGGGCTTCTTACGGGAAACCATGCAAAGTGCCAATGTCATCCACGGCATCAGCGCCCTCATCCTCAGTGCAGTGGTACTGGGTCATATCTACCTGGGGACGCTCGGTAATGAAGGCTCCTTCGAGGGCATGATCAGCGGTGAAGTGGACGAGGCCTGGGCCAAACAGCACCATGACCTGTGGTACGAAGAAACCGGTGGAAAAGGTGCCGCAACCAGCGAAGAACCCGGGGGCTCACCACGCCAGGCCACCTGATTTTCATCATTCCCTTCCCCCTATTCATTTGCGGTCCCGATCCCGATCAGGCATTTGATCCATCGATTGCCTGCGCGGCGGGTGCCGCTGAGTGTGGGGCCGATGGGGATACCTGAACCGGTAAGGATATGGATATACCGGATAGTACTGGATGACTGGCTGTGGCGGTAATTCGACTCGCTCGTCTGTCTTGGTTTCCTCGCTGGCCCGTGCTGCTTCACGGGTCTGCTCACGTTGCTTGCGTTCTGACTCCAGTAAGTCGGCAGTAGCCCGGATTTCATCAATCATAGCCGCATGTGTCGCACTGGAGCCGGCATCATCCTCGTCCGGCACTTCCATTCTCTCGAATTCCACGGCATCAGCAGGTGGTGTGGCCGAATAGGTAACATTACCTGCGGCATCAACGGATTTATATATGGGGGTGGCGCATGTATAACTGATATTCAGCAATAGCAGCACGCCGCAAAAAGATCCCAGCGCTGGCAGCAATACTCTGTCTGACCGTCTACTCACCCTACTGCTCATAATTTCGCTATCACTTGAACCACTATTTTATTTTAGACCTGGTTGTATCTATATATATAAGTATATTGGCTCAGTTTGGATCTGGACTTTCCGGAGATTCTCAGACATCCTAAGCAACTGACTGACACCCAAAGAGGCTATTTTGGGTAATTGCTGAAACCCGCCACTTGCGCTGCTGTCACATACCAGACAAGTTTCCTGGGAGATATCATGACCACCACTACTTCAACCATGACAAGAGCACAGCGGGTAGGCCTGGCCGTTTTCATCACTGCTGTTATCCTGACCGGCATCATGTTCTGGATGGGCGCGACTGGAACACCTCTTCCCAAATGGGTGCTGATGCTGACAACGGTTTTATAATGCCCCACGTGCCACACTGCTGAGCTGAAATCTTATGCATCGAAATTTCTTGCTAACCGTTTTACTGACACTGGCCACATCAGCTTCTGCCGGGATGATGGGAGGTGGAATGATGGGTTCACAGAGCAGCCCGGCTGAACCACCGGCCAAGGCAGCTGATCCCGCTATTCGTAAAGGTTATGACCTGACCCAACAGTTTTGCACGCAATGCCACCAGGCACCGAACCCGGTTCAACATACTGCCGCAGACTGGCCACTGGTTGTGTCGCGCATGCAGATCTATATACAGCAACAACACCGAAGTGCACCTGATACAAAAGAACAGAAATTGATCCTGAATTATCTGAGCAAGTCAGACACAGCCCGCAATTGAGCTGACGTCTCAGCAATTGGTATTTTGTTCTTCCCCGGGGCAGCGATCCTTGCCGCCATGAGTGCTTCCTGCAAATCCGAGTCCCGTGACTTATATTAAATCAGTGGGTGGTAACCTCGACTTCAGGGACAGATACGACGCGGGAAACCTCGCGATACAACCAGGTCCACAGCGCTACCATTTGCCACCAGTGTACCAGCCACAGGTGACTCGCTGATTACAATCCCCGCGGCGACGGTACGACTGCACACTAGACTGACTGTGCCAACGACCAGTCCCGCATCGGTAATGGCTGAAGAGGCGCTGGTCTGACTCAGCCCCACAACATTCGGTACTGCAACGAGCGCCGGTCCACTGGAGACCACCAAATCCACTGCACTACCGAGGGTAACACTGGTCCCGGCCACCGGTGACTGACTAATTACATCGCCGGCAGGGACGGTCGTACTGTTGGCGGTGCTAATCGTACCTACGACCAGACCGACGGCAGTTATCGCCGACTCCGCAGCCGCCTGTGTATCACTCACCACATTCGGTACTGAAACCGAGACCGCAGCCGGGCCGCTCGAGATAACCAGATCGACGGACGTATTACTGACAACCTGTGCAGCGCTGACCGGATTCTGACTGATGACCTCTCCCTGCGGTACCGTATCGCTACTGATGTTGTTTTCCACACCAACAACGAGGCCGGCTGTGGTGATCGCAGACTCTGCCGCAGTTTGGGTCAGACTAACCGTGTCCGGCACACTGATTTTCGGAATCCCGTCTGGTCCAGCAGAGATCACCAGGTTCACTGCACCACCCGCCGCCAGCGTTGCCCCCGCATAGGGATCCTGGCTGATGACATAACCCGCCGGGATCACGTTATTGTCAGCAAGCGTGGTCGTACCCGTCACCAGACCAGTGGATGCGATCACTGTCTCAGCATCGGTTTGAGCAAGATACTGTACCGCGGGTACCGAGCCCGTCGCCGGTCCTGTAGACTCGATCATGTCGACTACCCAACCGACACTGCTGGTTGTACCCGCTACAGGATTTTGACTGATGATACTGCCAGCCGGGACAGTGGGGCTGGGGCCAAAGGTGATGGTACCTTGCTCCAGACCAACAGAACTTAAGACAGAAATCGCATCGGCCTCTGTCTGGTTCTTGATGTCAGGTACAACGACAGGCGCACCGGTTGCGGGTGCAACCGTAAACACATTGACAGTCTCCCCGGTAAACTCGCCAGCGCCTGGAGTGGGATCCATGCCGACAACATTACCCGGGCTGTCCTCATTGGACACTGTGGTAAAGACATTGCCAACCAGACCTAAGCCCGTCAGTACCGCAAGGGCATCGGTCTGGTTTTCACCCACGAGATGGGGAATAAATCGCACACGGGGATCCGGTGGCAAGGTGCTCGATGAAGCCCAAACAAGTTTATTCAGCATAAGATTGTATTCATTCACCTGAATCGCCGTGCCGGTCTTGGAGCCGTCGAGGTCCTGATAATTTTGCGTGACCACGATGCGACCCGGACCATACTGGCCATAAAGACCATAGGTAATCGTACCCAGGCCGGTTGCATCAACTTGCAGGAAAGGTGACAAGGCCGGATCCCAACTTGGGAAGTAACCGGTCACGACTGTAGTATCTCCGGTTATGCCATCGGTAAGCCCAGTTACTGGTAATACCGAGAGCGGCACTACCGGACCCAGTGCGCTATCGGGAATGTAACAGATGGTCCCATCCGGACAGACATAGCGCACACCTTGCAGCGAAAAGATCGGCGCATCCGAACCGGTTGTCATCGGTTCTTCCCAGATCACACCTTTACCCAGGGCCAGTAGAATACGCAACCGTGTTTGCCAGTTAAAATCAAAAAGCAAGTCAGAAGTTTTATAGGGTATTAGAAACACATCATAGTTCTTGGCAATGTCCGCCGTCGTGAGATTGCGGAATACATCCCAACTCGGTCTATCAACATTTCCAATCAAATCACCGTTGGCAAAGATCTGTTCTGTTGTGTACGGTCCAGTGAGATTGTCACCAGCAGCTAATACGCGAATGTCAGCATGCGCCAATGTTGCACCAAACATGAACAATAACAAGATGAAATGAACTAAAATGGAAAGCCAGCACTTGTAATATAGAATTCCGTTTGTCCTATCCATAGCAATCTCCCTTAGTATTCTGTTACAAAATCCAAAATATAATCAGTCAATATGACAGCCATAGTACGCATTCATATTGCGGACCTTCAGATAGTGCGCTGATGTCCTCCTTTACTGTTATATATGTATCTGTAATTGCAAGATTTAAATTAATACTTCAGTTTTTCCAGTCATAGACACAGTACACATTATTCAAATAATTCCTTCACTCTAAGACATTTAATACCAGGCGCCGATTTACTATGCATTACCAACAATTTGGATATGCATAACAAAAAGTGGTGCAAATAATATGTTGTTTCTGTAGTGACTCTACTTCTACATTATTCATGCCATAACAACACTTCACCGCTAATTTCCTGTGCACAATAAGTGACAGTGTATGCTGGAAATCCACATGGCAATAGGACAGAGCGTATGAGACATCGTTTGCCACAACAAACATAGCTCTGGTTTGAAACAGTTATTTACAGTTGGATAATCTTTGCCGGATTTTCTGAAACAAGATCAGGGAATACATCCCTAAGCTAATGAAGAAAAGGAACGCGCTGTGTTTTGAAGCAACCACTTGGTACTACTGTCTGCCGACATGGGATAGCCGAACAGGTAACCCTGGAATTGATCACAATTGTGATCATGCAAAATAGTCAATTGCTGCTGGGATTCGACACCCTCGGCAACGACTGTCATACCCAGACTATGTCCCAGATTGATAACCGCCGCGACGATTGCCGCACCATTATCGCTGCTGGTTATGCCGCGGATGAAACTGCGATCAAATTTCAGCGTGTCGAACGGATACTGTTTTAGATAACTCAGTGAGGAATAACCCGTACCGAAATCATCGATAGCCAGTTTGATGCCGATATCAGCCAGGCGGGCCAGGATTTTAATGGCGGAATAACTACGCTCCAGTAATACGCTTTCAGTGACCTCCAGTTGTAATTGTTGAGGATCAATACCGGTCTCCCTAATAGCGCAGGCTACCACATCGACCAAGTCCCGCTTGTGAAACTGGCGGGCAGACAAATTGACCGAGACGATCAGGGAACCCAGACCATTTTCCTGCCAGATCCGATTCTGGCGACAGGCTTCATGAAGAACCCACTCACCAACTGGCAATATAAGCCCGGTTTCCTCCAGTAACGGGATAAACTCACTGGAAGGGATTAATCCTCGCTCCGGATGTTTCCAGCGCAACAGTGCCTCCATGCCAAAGACATCGCCGCTTTGTGCATGGATTAAAGGTTGATAATACAGAAAAAACTCATTGCGTTTGGCTGCATGCCGCAAGGCATTAATCATGCTCATGCGTTCGGATACCGCCTGATTCATCTCGGTTTCGAAGAACTGATAATTACTGCGCCCCTCGCTCTTGGCACGGTACAGGGCGATATCGGCATGACGAATCAGAGTTTCCGGTTCATCGCCACAAGTCGGATAACCGGCAATACCAATACTGGCAGTTACGAAGACTTCTTCATCTTCCAGCACAAACGGGTGAGACAGCACATCGAGAATTTTCTCAGCCACGGTTGCCGAATCTCGTCGGTGATCCACTTCGCTCATGATGATAGTAAACTCATCACCTCCCAGGCGCGCAATCGTATCCTCGGCACGCACACAGTGTTGTAATCGTTTCGCTACGTCTTTTAACAATTTATCGCCTGCGCTATGACCCAATGTATCATTGATATCCTTGAAGTGATCCAGGTCCAGGAACATCAGGACCGTTTGCCGGTTATAGCGTTTGGCATGCTTCAGACTCGATGAAAGTCGTTCGTTGAAGAGACTGCGATTGGGGAGTTCGGTAAGTTGATCATACTGGGCAAGATAAGCCAGACGTTCGTGTGTACGTTTGCGCTCGATGGCGTAGCGCAGCGCACGGCTTAGCAGATTGCCATCGCCCTGGCCCTTCACCAGGTAATCCTGAGCGCCGGCCTGTACCGCCTGCAGGGACAACTCAGCATCATCTATGCCACTGAGGATAACAATCGGCAACTGAGGTGCCATATTTAAAATATGATTGACTGCATTGAGCCCCAGAGAATCGGGCAGCGACAAATCGAGTAACATTACATCGAAATTTTGACTATTCAGTTCATCAAGTGCGGCATTTAGGCTGTCCACACAGGACAGAACAAACTCGCGGGCCTCGATATCCAGAAACATTTCACGCACCAGCCGCACATCAGCCGGATTGTCCTCGACCAGCAGCACCTTAATTGATTGCAGTTCAAATGACATATTTAGATCAGGACCTTCTTTCTCCAATTGAGCTTATCGATCAATCGGTGGCAAGCGCACAATAGTCAACCAGAAATCCTCGATGCTTTTCACTATGCGAATAAACTGATCGAGGTCTACCGGCTTGGTGACATAGCAATTGGCATGCAGGTTATAACTGCGCACAATGTCCTCCTCCGCATGGGAGGTAGTCAGCACCACGACCGGGATCGTCTTCAAGATATCATCCGCTTTAATTTCCTCCAGTACTTCACGGCCGTCTTTCTTTGGCAGATTCAGGTCCAGCAGAACAAGATCTGGTCGTGGTACATCGTGGTATTCGCCTTTGCGCCGCAAGAATTCTATTGCAGCCACGCCATCTTCTACGACATGCAGATTGTTAACTACCTTGGCTTCTTTCAGCGCCTCACTGGTCAGGCGTACATCACCCGGATTATCCTCCACCAGGAGAATCTCGATGCCTCGTTGGGATGTCAGATTATCCATGTCTTGATTACTCCTTCGTAACTAATGGCAATGTAAAATAAAATTTTGCACCCTGGTTGAGTTGTGACTCCACCCAGATGCGCCCACCGTGGCGTTCGACAATTTTTTTACAAATTGCCAGGCCAATACCCGTCCCCGGATACCGACTTTTACCATGCAGGCGCTGGAAGACCTGAAAGATGCGTTCTGCGTATTGCGGCTCAAAACCGATACCTTCATCGCTGACACAAATCAGGGCTTCTTGGTTTTGTCGTTCCACACTGATATGAACTTTTGGTGCCGCCTCACCATGAAATTTGATGGCATTGCCGATCAGATTTTGCAGCAATTGCACCAACTGTAGTCCGTCGGCCTGAACCGTGGGCAAAGGATCATGACTGATCTCGGCGTGCTGTTCTTCGATCGCTATTTGCAGATTACCCAACACCCGCTTGTACACCGCTTCCAGATCAACAGATTCGAATTCGCGGACGCGGGTCCCGACCCGTGAATAGGCCAGCAAATCATTAATTAATTCCTGCATGCGCTTTGCGCCGTCGACCACATAATCGATAAACTCCAACGCATCACCATCCAGTTTGTCCTTGTAACGGCGTTCCAGCAATTGGGAATAACTGGTGATCATGCGTAGAGGTTCTTGCAGATCATGTGATGCAACATAGGCAAATTGCTCCAGTTCGGCATTAGAACGTTCGAGCTCCGCGGCATGATGCTCCAGCATCTTTTGCGCCTGTTTACGTTCCGAGATATCACGCACCACCGACGTGACCAGCATGCCTGCTGAGGTCTGTAAGGGGCTAAGACTGATCTCCACCGGAAACTCGCTGCCATCTTTACGACAGGCAAACAGTTCCAGCCCCGTTCCCATGGGACGGGTATGTGCATTATGTATATAAGTGTCCCGGTGCCGCAGGTGTCCTTCACGGAAACGAACGGGTATCAGACATTCCACTGGCTGGCCAACCAGTTCATCACGGGTGTAGCCAAACAGATTTTCGGTCATGCGATTCACCTGGACGATATCCCCTTGCGGACCAACAATGACAATGGCATCCGGCGCCGCCTCTAACAGCTGACGAAATTGTGCATCCGCCAGCCCAGCAGTGAAATTGGCAACCGTTGTGGCTTCAGAGTTCATGATTGGCCTGTGCCCCCCAAATGTGACGCAGAACATTAATTCAAATTAATAATAAATAAAAATTAATACTGTTAATAGTAATGAATTTTGAATAATTTATACAGTAAAGCAATGAGTTAAGCTAATTAATTGAGTAGTTTGCTCAAATATAGATAAATGCAAAATTAAGGCTAGATTGAGTCTAAGCAGCAACCGGTACCTGCTGGCGGTTTATCTGACAATACCGCAAAGTCGGCAAAGAAAGACAAATGGCGAATTGATTTCGCCTCTTTGCGGACACCTGGTTTTAACAAATCCTCTCTCCGCACCAACCAGTGCCATCGATTCATAACATAATTCAAAACGATTCATTAGATTATTTGCACCCGCTTTCGGCACCGCTAGACTACGCGCATAGGCAAGTAAAATATTATTTGGACAACGCGAACCAAATAACACTTTATTGTCAAATCCGGCAGTACTATCGCGGCGATCAAAGTGAGTCGTGCCCTATGTCATCCCCTCACCCCAGTCGAATTTTCCCGACAACCCCTTTTTGAGGTAATCAAGCCAACGTTATGAGTATCGAATACGCTGTAAACCAGCAGAGTATGCGCTGGGAGAAATCCCTGCAAGCCGCTATTTTTCTTGCCCTTGGCTGGGCGCTGTACGCCAGTTTAGCGGGCAACGTGTTTCAACCTCTATGGGATGCCGTGACCGAGCGGCAATGGCCGCAGCACATTTTACTGCCCAGCATCTGGTGGGCTGCCATGGGTTTGTTACTGCTGGGCTACCGGACATTTTTATGGCTGCGTTACCACGGCTTTGCTCTTGCGACGGAGCAGGACGCCCCCACTCTGAGCGTGATTATCCCTGCCTACAATGAAGGTGCGATGGTGGAAAAGACCATTGATTCGGTTGCCGCAGCGGACTACCCCCCTGGCAAACTGGAAATCTTTGTCGTCGATGATGGCAGTCGCGATGATACCTGGGAATACATTACGCGCGCCGCACAACGCTATCCCGGTCTGGTGACGACACTGCGCTTCCCGGAAAACCGGGGTAAACGTGCTGCTCTGGCCACGGGATTTCGTCGTGCCCGGGGTGACGTCCTGGTAACGATTGATTCCGACAGCATTATCGAACGTCAGACCTTACTGGCAATCGCTGGCCCGTTTAAAGATCCCCGTGTGGGTGCCGTTGCTGGCAAAGTCTCGGTATACAACCGGCAGCAGGGAGTCATACCCCGCATGCTACACGTTCGTTTCATTTTGTCTTTTGATTTCCTGCGCGCAGCAGAATCTTCTTACCGAACGGTATATTGCTGTCCTGGCGCCTTGGCCGGCTATCGGGCCAAAGTCGTCCGCGACGTCTTACCAGAATGGGAAACCCAGACCTTCCTCGGTAACACCTGCACCTTTGGTGAAGACCGGGCCCTGACCAACTATATCCTGCAAGCCGGTTACGACAGTGTGTACCAACGCAGCGCTGTAGTGCATACCATTGTGCCTACCACTTATCGCAAACTGAGCAAGATGTTACTGCGTTGGGATCGCAGTTATGTGCGCGAGGAATTACGACTGGCCCGCATTCTCTGGAAACGGCCCCTGGTAGCACGCATTACCACCCTGGTCGAACGCACCATCACCAACCTGCGCTACCCCGTCAGTTACGCCACCCTGGCAATGTTGTTGATCCTGGTACTAGATGACCCGGTCATGCTGTTACGCGTCGCCATGAGTATCGGGATCATGTCATTGATGTATACGCTGTATTATCTGCGCAGTGAGCGTTCCTGGGATTTTGTCTACGGCATCGCCTATGCGTATTTTTCCTTTGCTGCCCTGTCGTGGATCTTTCCTTATGCCGTGTTTACCGCACGGGCCCGCTCCTGGATGACACGCTAGTCAAAAGTTGCTGGGCAAAAAATTATAAATCGGTGGCAGATTGCCACCGATTTATGTTTTAAGACACAAACTTCATTTGGTTCTTTATATTAGGTGCCTGATGGCGGGGTTTCGCTCTTCTTATCGCTGTCACCTGTAGTACTCTTGTCGCCCAGGATGCGGCGCACGACAACGTAAAAAACTGGCACGAACAGGACGCCGAGTGCAGTGGCTCCAAACATCCCGCCCATCACACCGGTACCAATGGCATGACGGCTATTGGCACCGGCACCGGTGGATATCGCCAATGGCAACACCCCGAGGATGAAGGCAATGGACGTCATGAGGATAGGGCGTATGCGCAAACGGCATGCTTCGAGCGTGGCATCGAGCAAGCCGCGTCCAGCCTGATGCATTTTATTCGCAAACTCGATGATGAGGATGGCATTCTTGGCGGATAAGCCGATGACCGCAATCATACCGACCTTGAAATACACATCATTTTCCAGACCGCGCAACCAGGTAAAAGAAACCGCACCGAGGATCCCGAGTGGGACCACCAGCATCACCGCGGCAGGAATCGACCAGCTTTCGTAGAGGGCGGCCAGTGCCAGAAACACCACCAGCAGCGATAACCCAAACAGGATAGGTGCCTGCTTGCCGGAAACGATTTCCTGGAATGACTGGCCCGACCATTCGTAACCGATCCCGGTGGGCAGTTGCTGCTTGACGATATTCACCAGTGCAGCCATAGCTTCACCGGAACTGCGTCCAGGTGCAGCGCCACCGACAATGGGGATCGTGCTGTAGCCGTTGTAGTGATTGATCGCGGGTGGCGCCATGGTCCAGCTCGAACTTACCACACTGCTTAATGGCACCATGTTATCCAGGCCGCCCTTGCTGCTGGGAATATAGTAACGACTCAGATCATCGGGCCGGCTGCGATATGCTGCATCGGCCTGTAGCAACACCTTGAGCACACGTCCCTGGTAATTGAAGTCGTTGGCATAGACCGGCGCCAGCATGAGATTGATGGCGTTATAGATATCGGTGAGTGACAGGCCCATGGACAGGGCTTGCACACGATCGACGTGCAAGTGCAGTTCGGGGGAATCTTCCAGCTGGTTCGGGCGGGTGCCATAGAGCACAGGATTCTTGCTCGCGGCCCCGAGCAGTATGTGACTCGCCTGTACCAGTTTTTTGTATCCCGCACCGGCACGATCCTCGAGCCGAAAATCGAAACCACCAAAGGTACCCAGGCCACGCACAGTGGGCAGATTCACGACAAAGATACGCGCACCCTTGATCGCCTGTAACGCTCCGTTGGCCCAGTGAATCACAGCGTCGGCATGCTCACTGGACTTACGACGTTTGCTCCAGTCCTTGAGACGAATGAAACCCAGACCGACATTCTCACCCTGACCGACAAAACTGAACCCGGCGACATCAAGTACCTTATCAACGGCGGGATTCTTCAACATGATCTGTTCCATTTGTCGCAACACAGCACCGGTTCGTTCCATGTTTGCCCCCGGTGGCAATTGCACAATCGCCAGGGCATAGCCCTGATCTTCCTGGGGCAGAAAGCTGGTTGGCAGCCGGGAATAGATCAATGCCGCCAATCCGATCAGGATGACGAATGCGGCCATCCAGCGTGGGGTGTGGCGAATTGCCTGGGCAACACGACGTAAATAGGCTGACGTCGTTGTGCCATAGAAACGATTGAAAGCACGCAGAAATTTATTCGGCTCACCGTGAGCCGGTTTAAGCAAGGAAGCACATAATGCCGGTGTAAAACTGAGGGCCATGGTGGCCGAGATCGCCATGGAAATGGCAATGGTAAGTGAGAACTGACGGTAGATTGCCCCCACGCTGCCACCGACCAGGGCGATCGGCACGAACACGGCAGCCAGCACGGTGGTCATCGCAATGATCGCCCCTGTAATCTGATCCATGGCTTTGCGTGCCGCTTCCTTCGGTGGCAAGCCTTCTTCAGTCATGATGCGCTCGACATTTTCCACCACCACGATGGCATCATCCACCACCAGGCCAATCGCAAGGACCAGTGCAAACAAACTGAGCACGTTGATGGAAAAGCCCACCAGGTACATGCCGGCGAAGGCACTGGTCAGGGCTACCGGCACCACCAGGGTGGGAATCAGGGTCGCGCGCAGATTCTGCAGGAACAACAGGATTACCAGGAACACCAGGACCACCGCCGCAACCAGGGTAATCAGGACCTCCTCAATCGAGATGCGCACGAACTGGGTGCTGTCATAGGGGGTGAACCAGGTCACCCCCGCCGGAAAATATTGCGCCAGCTCATCCATCCTGGCGCGGACGGCATCGGCGACTTCCAATGCATTGGCCCCAGGCCCCAGCAGGATGGCCATACCGGCAATGGGTTCGCCATTCACGTGCACATCATGGCCGTACGACTCTGCGCCCAGGGCGATGCGCGCCACATCACTGAGACGCACCGTGCTGCCATCGGGATTGGAACGCAAAATGATCGCGGCAAACTGGTCCGGGCTGGTGAACCGGCTGGCGGCCGTTACCGAGGCGGTAAAGCCCTGGCCGGGCAAGGCGGGTTCGCCCCCGATGGTGCCTGCCGCGACTTGTACGTTTTGCGCGCGCACCGCATCGAGCACATCCGAGGCACTCAGGCCAAAACCGCGCAATTTGTCAGGATTGAGCCAGATACGCATGGCATAGGCGGCGCCGAACAGGTTGGCATTGCCCACACCGGGCACCCGCTGGATGGGATCCATCACTTGGGCGGCAATGATGTTGTTCAGGGCATAGGTATCCAGGTTCGGATCGTCAGATTTCAGGGCCACAACCATCAGGAAATCCGAGTTGGCCTTGGCCACGGTAATGCCATTCTCGATCACCTGTTGCGGCAGACGCGACTCGGCCACGCTGACACGGTTCTGCACCTGCACCGCGGCGATATCTGGGTCGGTCCCGGTTTTAAACGTCAGGGTGATTTGGACACTGCCATTGGAGCGGGACGTCGATTCAAAATAAAGGAGGTTATCGATGGACGTAAGCTGTTGCTCTATCACCGAGGTCACGGTCTTTTCCAGGACCTGGGCACTGGCACCCGGATAACTGGCACTAATGCTGACCTGGGGCGGGGCAATCGGCGGATAAGCCGACACCGGCAGGTTAAATATCGCGATGGAGCCTGCGAGGGTGATGAGGATCGCCATTACCCAGGCAAAGATCGGGCGATCGATAAAAAATCCGGACATGCACGCCTCCTCAGGGTTTACCGGAGACGGGCTGGGCGGGTTTTACGTCGGCAGTTAGGACAGCCTTGGCCAAGGCGCCGGGTCGGACCTTTTGCACCCCATTGACGATTACCTGGGCGCCATCGGCCAGTTTGCCGGTCACGATCCACTTGCTTCGAGTCATGCCATGAGTCTCTACCCTTTGTTGCGCCACCTTCCCGTCGCTTCCCACCGTGAAGACGTAGGCGCCGGCATTGTCACGCAGGACTGCAGCCTGTGGTAGCAGGTAGGCATTTGCGAGGTGGCCCATGGTCAGGCGCAGTTTCACAAACATCCCGGGCAACAAATGCCGCTCTGGATTAGGTACAACGGCACGCAGGGAGACGGTACCCGTGTTTGGGTCAACTGCCAGATCGG